>JAISHJ010000125.1 GCA_031262625.1 Ruminococcus sp.
GCGGCTGTCTTGGGCTTGTCTGCTAAAATCTTCACGGAGTTTACAAATTCCGCCTTTGTTATCGTTAACCTGTTAGCAATTTCCATTATTTCTGTTATCTTTCCCTGTTCCGCGGGATCACATTCACTCAGAATATGGAAATCTACATTTTCATCTAAACTTTTTGTTAACAAATTGTAAATATGGCGAGATATTTCCAACGCAAAGCAGTCTTCCGTCAAACTATCTGCTATAAACCTCGCTGATTCGGGGTTTTTATATAAGTACGCCCAAATTCTGTTTTCCGCACGTGCTCGTTTTGTCTGTGAAGCATTGCTTTGCAGTGTCTGCCGCTCAATCTCCTGCCATCTGTCCGCTTCCGCCGCCCTTTCTTTTCTTCCGGCGTAACCTGAAATAATATTTCTGACCTGCTCTGTCGGTATGCGAAGCTTCTCCGCAAGTTCCGAACCGTAGATAATTCGGTGCTTTTCGGGTAGTTCCGCGATAATTTTTGCTGCACGCTCTAAATATGTCACCTTGTCGGTGCTGTCGGTAAGGTCAAGCCCCTCCTCTGCTTTTGAGAGCTGGAAATCGGTTGCTGTGCCGGACTTATTAAGCATATTCTTAAAGCTGTCGGCTCCGAATTTTTTTATGTACTCGTCGGGATCTTTAGCACCTTTAATCTCTAAAATTTTGGTGCGAAGTCCTGCTTCCGAAAGAATGTTAATTGCTCTTGAGGCGGCTTTTCGCCCTGCTTCGTCCGAATCGTAGGAGAGGAAAACTTCCTTTGTGTATGAAGCAAGAAGCCTTGCCTGTTCTGCTGTTAAGGCTGTTCCGAGGGTAGCTACGGAGTTTTCAAATCCTGCCTGCCCGAGGGCGATTACGTCCATATAACCTTCGCAGAGGATATAACTTTCCGCTTCGGTTTTTTTTGCAAACTGCAGAGAAAATAAATTTCTGCCTTTATGAAACACCGGTGTTTCCGGCGTATTAATATATTTAGGACCTTCTTTATCAATTGTTCGCCCGCCGAAACCAATAACATTTCCGCGAAGGTCTATAATCGGGAACATAATTCTGTCGCGGAAGAAGTCGTAACATTTATCGTCTTTTCCTGTAGAAAGTCTTGCTTCTTTGAGTTCATAGTCTGTGTAACCCAAACCGCGCAGATGCTTTGTGAGGTTATCCCAGCCGTCTCTCGCGTAGCCTATTCCATAGCGGACAATCGTTTTTTTTGTGAGTCCGCGCTCGTTAAGATAGCGCACGGCTTTTTCGGAAAATCTCTGCTCCGAAAGAGAGGAGTGGAAAAACTTTGCTGCTTCGCGGTTGGCGGAGAGTATTTTAGACTTTAGTTTCGCGAACTGCTCCTCACGCCCGTCCGATTCGGGAACGGTAAGTCCTGCCCTTTCGGCAAGGAGTTTTATCGCTTCTATATACTCAAGCCGCTCATAGTTCATCACAAAAGTAATGACATCGCCGCCCGCTCCGCACCCGAAACAGTGGTAATACTGCTCTGAAGTATTGACGGAAAAACTCGGCGTACGCTCCGAATGAAACGGACAAAGCCCGGTCATATTGCGCCCGGCGCGCTTCAAGTCAACGTGCGCCCCGATAACGCCCTCAATAGGCGTACGCAGTTTCAGTTCTTCTATGAAAGATTTTGGGATTGACATATTTATTCTCCGGGGGAGTTTGCGGGGAAAGTTAAGGCGAACGGGTCAACGGAGTTTTTATCCAAAATACCGTTATTCCATCGCCCGATAATGAAATTTTCCGGGGTTATCATTATGCCGTTGCCGTGGATAAAATCCGAACCGCCGCTAAAATCAGTACCGTAAAAAATCGAATCTTTACTTTTGCTGTAAAACACACTGCCTTTTTGGTCAACTCGTGCTATTGCGGCATTTCCGCTGCTCATCATAGAAGCATACATTTCACTGTTATAAAACAACAACTCTATATTATCATAATCTTTATAGTTTCGTACTCTGCCGTATACAGATGGGTCGTCGGTATAGAAAACTTTTATTTCGTCGCTGTCGTTTTTATATAATAGCACTTCCATGTTATCAGTGTTTGAGTTATCTGTTTCTGCTTTTCTTAGTGTAATTTCGTCGTCTGATTTATATTCGCCGAAAAGTATATCGCTGTAAATCTCGAATGTTCCGTCACTATTTATTTTTGCAGTTATTCCGGTGACAGTATCAGAAACGATATAAGTTCCCGGGAGCGAATTGTCAATAACTAATCTGTCGGGGAAATTTTCAGACCTTTTATTCACGTCTATCATAAAAGTTTCATATTTTCCGCCTGCTTCAAATTGAATGATTTTGCCGTTATTAAATATGCTTTCGTGAGTGGTGTAATTGTGCAGGCAAAAAAGTTTTTCATTATAATCGTAATATACTTCCCAATCACTATTAATAACACGAACTATATTATTTTCTTGCCGGAAAATTGATGTATCTTCGCTTATATTGTATTGACTGTCTTCAAGAGCTTTTTTCTTGCCGAATGTCACGTTCGCACTCATACCGTTAAAATCGCGGAAAAAAGCAACCTCATCATCATAATCTGTTAACCATACATAATCGTCGTAAATTTCTGCTGATAAATCTCTGTCATTATCTTTTCTGTTATACAATTGATATTCTGTATTTGAATATTTATTAAACCATACGTTTTCAACATTAGCTATGTCATTGTAATAGTTATAAGGAAAGTTTTCCGGTAATTCATCAAGCGAAAAAGCCGCAGATTGCTCATTAAGAGCGGTTTTTAAAATACTCACGGGAATAATCGTTGCATTTCCCTCATTAGTATATCCTGAATTAACACCGACAACCTTTCCTGTATCTTTGTCAAGGACGACCGCACCGTTCATGTTTTCGGCTCTCGCGTCTGTCAGAATTTCTAATTCTTCCGTATACGAGTTTTTTCCGAATTCGTCAATAATATCGCCTTCAACAGAATCAATCGGCTTTTGCTCACCTAAAGTTGTTCCTTTTATTATTATTTTTGTTGTGTTTGAAGGGTTTGTTTCCGATAATTCGTATGGCAAAACATCAATATCTTTTGTTGTCTTCATTACCGCTAAATTATAGTATGGTGAGCAGCTGACTAAAGACAAATCAGCGGATAAAACCTTATCATTTTCATCAAAATCAAGTGTAAATGTATTTTTTGACGAATACGCATCAACAAGGTTTTTGAATGTTGTTATGTAATAAACGCTGTTGTCATATGATACAGCAAAAACATTACCGAGAACTTGTTTATCTGAGGTTATTATAATTGACGATGAGTTTAATTTTGCAGATATATTGCTGTCCGACAGCGATATATCGGAGGTTACTGATGTCTTTTGGCCCTTTAATGTTGTTGACACATCGGTATCGTTATTTATTTCTTTGTTTTGTAAAAGCGATATAATAATAAGAATTGTAGACAGAAGAAAAACTAATGCAGATAAATATTTCGCAATATTTAATATCTTTGATTTGCGAAGTTTGTTGTCTTGCTTTTGAATTACAGCAATTAATATGGATGAAAATAATCCGAAACTGCTTACAATGATTTGTTTAATTATACTATCCATGGTATAATTCCTGCTTTATTAAGAGTGCCTTCTGCTTTATTCTCCGCCTGTGCTTATGGCTGTGTCGGGAATGTCGTTGTAGTCGAGGAGGTAAGGATAAGGCTCTCCGATACGGTTAAAATTTTCGTCAAGCTGACATATTACATAGCCGTTTGTTCCGATAATCATACCTTTGTAGGAATCGCTGTTGAAAACGACTAACCTGTCCAAAGCCTTTAAAAAGTAAATGTTTTTTTCAACATCTGTATACCAAGCGTTCGTACTTGGATACCAAAACAAATCCTTTTCGTTATCATAAAGTGCGGAATAAGCAAGTTCTCCGTCAACAACTCCCATATCCATGTAATTAGTTGAGCCGATTGCTTCATAAAGAACCTGTACTGCAATGCTTTTTGCATCTGTTTTTTCAATAACAGCTCCGATATTATCTTCCGGTGCGCCGTCTATTGTCTCCTTTTTGATGGAGATAATATTTGTGTCCAAAAATCCACCTGAAAGGTCGCCTCTTACTGCACCGAACGTACCATCTTCATTTAAGTATGCGTATGCACCTGTAGCAGTATCGGTAAGGCGTAATAAATTCCCGTCTTCATTCACGGTGAGTTTTAGGTTTTCCGGCATTTTCCCGTCAAATTCGCTCAAATCCGGCGATGTATTTTCGGGTGTAATGAAAAGAAGCTTTCCGTCATCGTAGTATTCAACTCCGGTTTTAGTTGCTCTGACACCTACCGTTACATCGCTGTTGTAAACCGAAACAATCTCGCTGTTTATGTTTTCTTCCGTACCGACAGAGTAAGCAACTAAACCATCCACAGTCTGTATATACATATGATTTGTTTCTTTATAGTATCTGAAGAATGGACGTTCATAATCAGTCGATCCGTCTCCGGTCAAATATCCGTATTGTAAAACAGGCAAACTATTATAATTTCCTTGAATTATTCCCGTATTTGTTTCATAGTCAAATATATCACCGTAATTACCGTCATTTATTGCAAGCCCGTCCCAGTATAATTCAGAATTATCGTCGCTCGGATGATAGTTCCCCATGTCGTAGTTTCCGTCCGTTAAGTTAAGCATAAAAGTGCCGCCGACAGATCGTCTTTCATCTACATTTACATAATGATCGAAAATGAAATAATCGAATTTTTGAGGAAGTTCATCAACCGGAAAAGGCGTGATTTCGGAGTCGGGCTTTAACATTTCGTCAAGCACTGTTTTTATGTAGCTTTCAGGGACGATTAGACTGTCGTTATCTATGGTTTCATCGGCATTTATCCCCACAACGGTTACGAGGTCCTCGGCAAGCACCGGTGCGCCGCCCATATAGTCAATATCTGCGTCGGTAAGATAGTATATACTTCCTGCAAGCTGACCTGTGTAATCGTTTTTTATTATTTTCCCGGTTCTTGCTATATCACGTTTTGATCTGTCATTTGTAGGCGAGCCTATTACCGTTATTTCCGTAAGTGCAGCGGCTTCTTTTTCAGATAAAACAAAACCTTCGATATCGGGAACGCTGTTCGGCGTAAGGATAGCTATATTATAAAGGGGAGAGTAACCGGCAAGAGTTAAGTCCTTTGAAAAAATGTCGTTTTGATTGTTAAAGTCGATGTAAAAACCATCTTCTTTATGCCTGTTATATACACTTAGGAGAGAATTGAAATCCGTTACAAAATAAAGCTTGCTTTTATATGTTACAGCAAAAATATTACCTGCCAGAAAATCATCTTTTGTAACAATTCTTGCTATCGAATCGACATATTTGTCGCTGTCGGGAGCAGCCGCTGTTACCGCTGCGGTCGTTTCTGCGGTTACGCTTTCAAGAGCAGGCAAGACAGGAATTTCTTCATCATCCGCACTGTTCTTTATTGCCGGAATAGCAATCATTGCTATAATCCCGACAACCACAACTCCCGCGACAACAAAACCCGCAGTCGAAAGTTTGCGGAAATTCTTTTCAAACCATGAGAATTTATGCTTCTTTTCAAAAGTTTCGATTACCGCTTCGGCATGAGCTTCATGCTCGGCGGCGGTAATTTTTCCGTCCGAGTTCATATCCTTTATCGGCGGATTTTGTTCATCTTTCTTTTTATCAAACCGGAGTTCTAAGTACTTAGTAATAAGCCCGAAAACTCCGGCGATTATACCGCCGATTATAGTTGCAACTAAAGCTTCTTCCATGTTATTTTCTCCGAAAATTTAACTTTATCTTTTTTTACCCCGCCCAAACCCTCGGCACAAACAGATTATTAAAGCTGTCCATGGCGTAGCGGTCGGTCATACCGCTTATGTAGTCTATAACTGCGCGCTCTATTCCGCGCGTTTCGGCTATAATTATATATTCGGGGGTCATGTTTTCGGGGTGTGCTAAGTAGTATTCAAAAAGCGTTTCGATTAAAGCTTTCGCCTTCGCTTCTTCGGCTTTCGCGGCGGAATTTTCATACACCGTCTCGAAAAGGAAAGAACGAAGCTTGTCGTGAGAAGATTTTACATCGGGAGACATTTTAATTTCTTCCACGCCGTTTTCGATAATACTCGTTACCATTGTAGTTATCCGCGCCGATTTTGTCCGCCCGAGGACTTCTATACAGTCGGACGGAATGTCTTTGTCATAAAGCACCCCTGCGCGCTCTGCATCTTCAATATCGTGATTTATGTAGGCGATCTTATCGCAAAGCCTAACGACCTGCCCCTCTTTTGTAAGCGGAAGCGGCGTTCTTCCCGAATGTGTCGCAATACCGTTTTTTACTTGAAGCGTTAAGTTTAAACCCTCGCCGCTTCTCTCAATATATTCCGCAACACGAACGCTCTGGAGATAATGCTTAAAACCGCTTGAGGAAAGCTTGTCCAAAACGTGTTCGCCGGAATGTCCGAAAGGCGTATGCCCAAGGTCATGGGCAAGCGCAATCGCTTCGGTAAGGTCTTCATTAAGCCTTAGAGCCCTCGCAACGGTTCTCGCTATCTGCGAAACCTCAAGCGTGTGCGTAAGCCGTGTGCGGTAGTGGTCACCTTTCGGCGCAAGAAAAACCTGCGTTTTCCCCTTTAGCCGACGGAAAGCGTTTGAGTGTATAACCTTGTCGCGGTCGCGCTGATACTCCGTGCGTATGGGGCAGCGTTCTTCCGCCCGCGCACGCCTTGCATCCCTCGCAAGAGACGCACTTTTACAGAGGATTCCTACTTCGGTAATCTCGTAATGCTCTCTCATATTTTTATTTCTTTCGATAATTTTTACGTATACTTATTTATACAAAAAAGCCCTTAATAATACCTTTGTTTAAACATACAAACTTTTACACAAAATCGGCGCAAATTTCGTCATTTAGAACATATTCAAACTGCCCGTTAGTTATTTCGGTAATATTCGACAATATTTCATCACACTTTTCGGATAGTGCTAATATATTCAGTGTAATATTTTCGGCGAAAATAGGTTCGCTCGTGCGTACGTCAGGGTTTGAAGCTAAGTAAGTGCTTACTTTACCGTAAAGGTTGTATGAAAGGCTTACTTCTATCGGTATGGAGGGAAGAAAGACCTGTCGTTTTGCGCCTTTGCAAGCATCCGCCGCCGCTTTCGCATACGCTCTCGTAAGCCCTCCTGCTCCGAGGAGAACTCCTCCGAAATAGCGGGTTACCGTTAACACCGTATCAATAAGACTATTTTCGGAAAGCACGTCAAAAACAGGCTTCCCGGCTGTACCGGAAGGCTCGCCCGCGTCGGAAAATTTCATGAATCCGCCGCGTATATTATAAGCGTAGACTACATGAGAAGCTTTTTTGTGCGAAGACTTTATCTGCTCTATAAAAGCTACTGCCGTTTCAACCGAATCTGCGGGAGAAATATCCGAAATAAATTCTGAACGGCGTTCGGTAAAAGAAGTGCTAAAATGTTCCGCTACGGTAGTGTAACTATTCATAAAAAATTAACAATAATATATAATTTTTGTGCTATAATTATCTTATTAAAGGAGACTTAAATATGGAAAATCAAAACGGTTGGGTTAAAATTCTTTCAATTATAAGCTGGGTCTTTTTCATAGCGTTTGAACTTTTGGCGGTAGTTTTGGTTGTGTACGGCGCGGCGGGAATGGGAAGCATTGTAATCGGTCTTGTGTACTTTGTGATTATCGGTATTCCTTCGGCACTTATTCACAGCTTTATTATGGTATTTTTACTTATCGCGAAAAAATATCTTACTGAACAGAAAATCCCCTCGTAAAAAGCAAGGGGATTTTCGCATAATAATTCTCGTAAAGTCTCGTAAAGTGTAAAGTCGTAAAGTGTAAAGTATAGTGTCGAGTCCCCGAAAGCAACCGCCGCCGGAGAAATTCGCACCCGAACTTATTGAAGCTCGACTGTAGCGCCTTTTTCTTCGAGTTTCTTTTTGAGTTCTTCAGCATCAGCCTTAGCAACAGCTTCCTTAAGAACCTTCGGAGCAGCTTCAACAGCTTCCTTAGCTTCCTTAAGAGAAAGACCGAGAAGATCCTTAACAGCCTTGATGATGTCCATCTTCTTGTCGCCGAAGGACTTAAGGCATACGTTGAATTCTGTTTTCTCTTCAGCTACGGGGGCAGCTGCTGCGCCGCCTGCTGCTGCGATAACTGCTGTTACGCCGAATTCGTCTTGGATAGCTGTTACGAGCTCGGAAAGTTCTAAAACCGACATTGCCTTGATATCTTCAATCATACCTGTAATTTTTTCAGATGCCATGATTATTCAAACTCCTTTTGAGCGTATAAAAACGCATTAAATAGTGGTAATTAGTACATTCGCACCATGCAACCGCACCGCCCGAACGTACCGCCTGATTTTTGCACCCGGATTATGCCGCTTCTTCGGCTTTTTTGTCTGCGAGAGCCTGTAAAGTAGCCGCCAGCTTCTGCATAGGACCTTGGAGAGAGCCGACAAGCTGTGCAAGGAGAACTTCCTTGGAAGGAATCTTCGAAAGCTTGTTAACGCCTGCCGCGTCATAGATATCGGCATCAATAAAGCCTGCTTTAAGCTTGAAGATGTCTGCCTTAACATTAGCGGGTTTTTCGGAGAATGTACCGAGGATACGCGCCGGAGCGGTTTGATCGGTAGCCGTTAAAGCGAGAGCGGAAGAACCTTTGAGTACGTCTTCCGGAATAGCTATTCCTGCTTCCGCGAAAGCTCTGCGGAGGATGGAATTCTTTTCTACAAAGTAGCTGATTCCTTCGGTGCGGAGTTCCTTACGGAGAGCAGTGTCGTCGGCAACGTTAATACCCTTGTAGTCAACGATAACGCCGGCTGTAGCTTCCTTGATGGAATTCGCGATCTCGGTTACACGAGCTTTTTTGCCGTCTAAAATGCTTTGACTTGCCATGTGAGTTTTCACCTGCCTTGATTATTATCATGTATACATAAGAAATGAAGAAGCCTTGTCTGTAATAAAGACAAGGCACAGTAAAATCATTAACTGATTTCCTCGGTAAGATTTACGCAAAGTCTTCCCCGAAAAGCCGCTTTTTAACGCGAACCGCCCGGGAAGAAAGCACTTACTGTCTTAAGAATACATATCGTTAGTTAGTTTAGCATATTTGAACGCGAAAGTCAATAGCGTTCATTGAAAATTTACATTTGCTATCAATGCCTTCTGTCTTGGTCGGCGTTAACGCAGTCAATGGCGAGAGCAACAGCGAGGGCTAATATTTCGTCCCTGTCGTCGGGAATGTCAAGTTCATAGCTGTCGCCGAAAGTGAACCAGTGTCTTGAAAGTCGAAGGATTATTCTTTCATCGTCGGTTATGGAATATTCATGCGTAAAGAAATCGCCCTTAAGCCGCCAGTTTGTCCCTTCGACGTGAAAGCAGGGCGTAAGAAAAGTTAATTCCTTAACTACGGTGTATGAATATCCGCCTGTTTCAATTATATAGTGATGTGTCGGCAGAATTCCTAAGAGTTTTTGCTTTATGAAAGCGGCTTCCTGCCCGGAGGAATCATAGAGATGAAGCTTTTTACCCCACGTGAAGATTTCGCCCTCTGCATAGTAACGTTCGCCGCCGTTTTCGTCAAAGACCGAAAATTTATCGTTCCATGAGAAAACCTTTTGTTTCATGTAGAGTTTCAAGTGTCGGTCTCCTTAATCTGAAATGTACGGCTTGCCGTCTCTGTCAACTATAACGGTTAAGCCGCTTGATTGACCGTTATAGTAAAACATATAGTTTACGCCCGTATCATTGTCAACAATAATTTCGATTCCCGATAATGCACCAAGGCTGATTGGCTTCCTCGATGCTTTTGTAAAGCGTTCATTTAATTCCATCATTCAGACTCCTTATATCTTTTTTTAACAGCCTCGTGGAGAATGTATTCAATCTGCCCGTTAATGGAGCGGAAGTCATCTTCCGCCCACTTCGCAAGTTTTGCCCAAAGCGTTGGGGAGAGACGAAGTAGAAGCTGTTTTTTGTTTTTAGTTTCTTCCATAGAATTAATCCTTTGTAACAATGTACGCCGCTTTTTGGTATTTTACTGCGATAATAATCAGCCACGGCACCCACACAAGGCACGCTG
>JAISHJ010000027.1 GCA_031262625.1 Ruminococcus sp.
GAACCGGGATTTGCGCCGTCATAGAGGAGATAATCGGCAAGTTCTGACGGAGAATCGCCTTTCCCGAACCTTATCGCCTGAATTATCGGAACGCCGAAACTTTTTAGCTTTGCCAAAAAGTCATCATTCTGACTGCCGTGAAGCTGTGCGGCTTGAATTACTCCATAATCAAAAAGTATCGCTATGTCTTCCGGAGAAGTATCGGTAAATACACCTACGCACTCTGTTTTGGCATTAATTGCTTTACGAAGTTTCATTGCTTCAAAAGCTGTAACCTGTCGTTTTGACGGCGCGAACACAAAACCTGTATAATCGGGAGCGTACGCGTTAATCACATTCGCATCGGAAAGCGTTCTTATTCCGCAAATTTTAATCTTCATGTCGGTTCCTCAGTTCACAAGAATTAGAGACGATAAATCAAATCGAGCCAAGAAGTCCAGTCATTCATAAGTCTCGTTTTGTTATTTGAGCGCATGAGTGCCTCCCCGATAAGCACAGCATCTGCGTTAATCTGTAAAGCCTTTGTAATATCCTGCGCGTTCCAAATCCCGCTTTCGGAAACGTAAAGAATGTTTTCCGGAACGAGCGAACGATACCTTGCGGCACGTTTAGTGTCTACTTCAAAAGTTTTAAGGTCTCGATTATTTACGCCTACAATCTTTGCTCCTGCCGACAGCGCGATATAAATTTCACGCGCATCGTGACATTCGACAAGTGCATCCATTCGGAGACTTTTTGCCAGATGAATGTAATGACTAAGAGTAGATTCATCGAGTAATGATACTATAAGTAAAATTGCCGAAGCGCCTAAAACCTTCGCTTGATATATTTGGTATTCTGAGACGACAAAATCTTTCCGCAAACAAGGCAGGTCTACCGCCTGCGAAATTTCTTTTAGGTAGGAGTCGTCCCCCAAAAAATATTTCGGCTCGGTTAATACTGAGATTGCATCAGCACCGGCGGATTCATACTCCTCCGCAATCATTAAGTAGTCGAAATCTTCCGCGATAACGCCTTTTGACGGCGAAGCTTTCTTAATTTCACAGATTAAAGCAAGCCGCGGTTTACTAAGTGCCTGATAGAAGCTGAATTCTCCGCAGGCGTAGTCGGGCATACCCGAAGGAACTTCATCAAGCTTTAATTCCATCGCGGCGCCTTTCATATCTAAAAGCGGAATTTTCTCCATATCAAGCTTAACACGCTCACGTGCATGATCTGCAATTTCTTTTAATATATCATTCATTCGCGTGTCCCCTTTACAAAGAGTTCCATTTGTTTATAAGCCGCTCCCGAATCAATAATGTCAGATGCAGTTTTTATTCCGTCTGCAATCGAAACTTCCGGGCGGGCTATGTGGATAGCGGCGGCACTGTTAAGTATAACGGCGTTTCGCTTTGCACCTTTTTCGTTGCCCGAGAGTATATTTTTGGTTATTTCTGCATTATCGGCAGGACTTCCGCCCACAAGTTCCGACTTCTCACAGCGCGGAATTCCGAAATCTTCCGGGGTTACTACAGAAGTTTTTTGGAAGCCGTCCCGTACTTCGCAGATTGTGGTAGAAGAACTTACCGAAAGTTCATCAAGACCGTCGTGTCCGTAAACCACAAGAGCGTTTTTTACTCCGAGGTTTGAAAGCACCTTCGCGAGCGGTTCAACAAGTTCCTCCGAATAAACGCCGAGAAGTTCCATATTTGCTCCGGCAGGGTTAACGAGAGGACCTAAGATATTGAAGATAGTACGGATGCCTAATTCTTTCCGCACAGGCGCTACATACTTCATCGCTATATGGTAATTTTGCGCAAATAGAAAGCACATATTAAGCTTGCGGAGAAGTTCCAAACTCTTTTCAGGCGAGATAGTAATGTCCGCGCCGAGGGCTTCGAGACAGTCTGCCGCTCCGCTTTTTGAGGAAGCGGCGCGGTTGCCGTGCTTTGCTACCGGAATTCCTGCCGCAGAGATAACGAAAGCGGAAGTTGTGGAAATATTAAAAGAATTTGATTTGTCGCCGCCTGTCCCCACAATTTCGAGAACATTCATAAAGTGGAGGAGTCTCACGCAGTGTTTGCGCATACCCGAAGCGGAAGCCGTAATCTCTTCGATTGTTTCGCCCTTTACGCTCATTGCCGTGAGGTATGCAGCCATCTGGATTTCGGTTGCCTTGCCGCTCATAATTTCGTCCATGACAGCTTCTGCCATTTCATAGGAAAGGTTCTGCTTCGCCGCCGCAAGCTTTATCGCTTCCTTAATGATTAGTTCTTGCATATTATGTTACCTCCAAAAAATTTTTTATGATAATTTTCCCTGCCGGAGTTAATATTGATTCCGGGTGAAACTGTACGCCGTAAATATGGTTTATATTATCTTCGACCGCCATAATTTCATTATCGTCCGAAACTGCCGTAATCTCTAAATCTTTCGGAAAATCCGTCCGTGAAGCGGAAAGGGAATGGTATCGTGCAACTTTGATTTTTTCATTAATTCCGCGAAAAAGTACTGAATCGCCGCAAATATCTATATCCGACTGTTTTCCGTGCATAAGTTTTTTCGCGTAAGTTACTGTTCCGCCATATGCTTCGACGATTGCCTGATGCCCTAAGCATACGCCGAGGATAGGGATTTTCCCGCGAAAATGTTTTATAACTTCTTCACAGATACCGGCATCGGCAGGCTTTCCCGGTCCGGGCGAGATAATGATATGTGAGGGCGAGATTTGGGAAATTACTCCGAGCGTGATTTTATCGTTCCGCACAGTTTTTATTTCCGGCGATTGTTCGCCTATTAATTGGTATAAATTATAGGTGAAACTGTCGTAATTATCTATTAAGAGTATCATTATAATCACCCCCCGCGACGGCTGAAATTGATTTCATGACCGATTTGAGTTTATTATTACACTCGTCATATTCGTTTTCGGGAATACTGTCGGCGACAATTCCCGCGCCTGAACGGGCGTAAACGCTTCCGCCTTTTTTGTAGGCAAGGCGTATAGCTATACAGAGGTCTGCATCCCCCGAAAAGGCAAGGTAACCTATCGCGCCGCCGTAGATCCCGCGCGAGGAATGTTCAAGTTCGTGAATAATCTCACAGGCGCGGATTTTCGGTGCTCCCGACAGCGTTCCTGCCGGAATTACCGCGCTTACGGCATCAATTGCCGAAAGCCCCTCGCGAAGCTGCCCTGTAACTTCGCTGCCGATATGCATGACGTGTGAAAAACTTAAAATATCCATGTATCGCGGGACTTTCACAGTGCCGATTTCGGAGACTTTCCCAACGTCATTTCTACCGAGGTCAACGAGCATATTGTGTTCGGCGCGCTCCTTTTCGTCGGCGAGGAGTTCCGCCTCAAGAGCTTTATCTTCTTTAGGATTTGCGCCGCGCTTTCGCGTACCGGCAAGGGGAAACGTGCTGACAACACCGTCATGAACAGAAACGAGTGTTTCGGGAGCAGAGCCGGCAATTTCAACTTCATCGCTTGAAAAATATAACATATACGGTGAAGGATTCGTCTTTTTTTGATACTCATAAGCTTCAAAAAGCGAGCCGGAAGCTTTCGCATAAAGGCGGTTTGAGAGCACAATCTGGAATATATCGCCTTCTCTGATATATTGTTTTGCCTGTTCAACCATTTTACAGAATTCGTACCTTTCCATATCGGGGACAAATTCCGAAAGAAGCGTAAGCTTTTGCGGCACTATAGGTATACCGTTATGAAGTATCTCTGAAAGATGTTCAAGTTCATAATTTGCTCTGTTATAGTTTTCCTCAATATGGTCTGTTTTAATATTAATAATCAGATAACAGCAGTTTTCTTTCCTGTCGAAAGCGATTACTCTCTTAAACATCATAAGGTCAATGTCGTTGAATTCGCCGTCATCCGACAGGAGCGGCAAAGTCGGCTCTTCATATGCTATAAAGTCAAAGGATAAAAAGCCGACAAGTCCTCCCGTAAACGGCGGCAGACCGGGTAATTTCGGCGAGCGGTTGTTCTCCATAATCCTTGCAATAGCCCGCTTTGGGTCGCTTTCGTTAATGTCAACCGAGCCGTTAATAGTCATAACGTGGTTTTTTACGGTAATTTCCATATCGGGTTCAAAGCCGATAAATGTGTAACGTGCGTTACAAGTATTTTCAGCAGACTCAAGTATGAAGCAGTGGTTAGAAAGTCCGCGAAGTATAAGGAAAATTTCTGCGGGCGATTTATTAAACTTTGTAAGCTTTTTACACAGCGGAAAAAGTGAATAGCCGCTGCTCATGTTCTTAATGTCATTAATATCCATTATAATCACCGTTTTTTCGGATTAGGAAGGTTTTTTAAACTAAAAACCGTCCCTAAGTTATAATAACTCAAGGACGGAATACTATTCCGCGGTGCCACCTTGATACGGAAAAAAGTCGCCTTTATTCCGCGCTTTGCAGGATGCAAAAAACATCAAGAAGACTAATCTTAAAGATGCAGACACATCCCTCACAACTAACGTATGCGTTCACGTCACAGCCTACTTGAAATAAATTCTTTCGGTGTGCCCTCGGCGGACCATTATTCTAACCCGAATTTCACACGCGGCTCTCAGCCAGACTGCAAAATAAAGGCAAATCGCCCGAACTTTGCACCCATGTCCGCACTCTCTGTAATGCTCGCAGTTAGTTTTACTCCCGCTTCAACGGTTTTATGTTTAGCATTATATATTAAGTACTCGCTTTTGTCAAGCCTTTTCGGTAAAATTCATAAAAAATTCACAAAATATATTCTGATATAACTTTACATATTTCTAAAATTTTCGAGTTGCCGGAAAATTCAAAACATACCATTCCAAGACCGGAAAAGTATAGCTGAAGTTCGGAATCAATGTCGATTACGCCGGAGGTTTCGACAGAAAAAGACTGAATTTTCCTATAGGGCAGGGTAGTTATATCGCGTTTTTTACCGGTTACTCCTTCGACATTTATCGCTATCACACGCTTATTGGTAAAAATTACACCGTCGCGGATAGTCTGATAAGCTTCGATTATGTATTCGCCATCAATCAGAATCGGCTTGATTTTCTTCGCTGCACCTGTTTCGTCATTGTGCCTTGTGAGTTTAAAAAGCTTAGCGTTTTCAAAATCTATCATAAAAAAACCTCTTAATACTAAAATTCGGGGTGTATTATTCTGTATAATAAACCCCGAATTAACTATTTGTATTTTAGTGAGCAGCAAAGCGCGACAGTCCGCAGTTTACTCGTAGAGTTACCGCTCTGTACAGCTTCCGCGGTAACGATACCGCTCCAAAGTATACCCCACGCCTTCCGGTCTGAACGGACTTACTTAGCGGAAAAACCTTCCCAGTCCTTGAGGAATCTTTCGATACCTGCATCGGTAAGAGGGTGCTTAAGCATCTGCTTGATAACGTTCATCGGAACGGTTGCGATATGACAGCCGAGACGTGCGGCGGTAGTAACATGAATCGGATTACGAGTAGAAGCCGCGATAATTTCAGTCTTAATCCCCTGTACGCGGAAAATCTCAACGATTTCCATAATAAGGTTCATACCCTCCATGCCAACGTCGTCAAGACGTCCGAGGAACGGCGAAACATAGGTAGCCCCTGCCTTAGCCGCAAGCAGTGCCTGCGCCGCAGAGAAAATCAGCGTAACATTTGTGTGGATACCCTTAGCAGTAAGAATCTTACAAGCCTTTAAGCCGTCAGCTGTCATCGGTAACTTAATAACTATATTCGGGTGAATAGCCGACAAAGGCATAGCTTCTTCAACCATCTTTTCCCACTCAAGGGAGATTACTTCCGCAGAAATAGGTCCGTCAACTATCGAAGTTATCTCTGTAACAACTTCCTTAAAGTCACGCCCCTCTTTAGCAATAAGCGAAGGGTTAGTAGTAACGCCGCAGATTACGCCAAGGTCGTTAGCTTCGCGAATGTCCGCTACATTAGCGGTATCAATAAAAAGTTTCATATATATACTCCTTGTAAATTTAGATGTTCGCAAGTTCTGCGAAATTGCCCTTTAGTGACGGATAAATTTTATCGTAGAGACGATAGTACTTTTCGTATTCGGGAACGTTTGCATCAATAGGTGCGCAGGTTTTGTCAACCGCTACTACTGCCGCCGCCGCTTCGGGAACAGACTTATATGCTCCGCACGCAACGAGTGCAAGGATAGCTACACCGAGAGCCGGACCCTGTTTTGACTTAACTGTCTTTACCGGGCAGTTATAAAGGTCAGCGAGCATCTGCCGCCAAAGCGGAGAAGTACCGCCGCCGCCGCAAGCCGCCATGTCGTCGGAAGCAATTCCCATTTCCTTGAAGACTTCGGTACAGTCGCGAAGCGAGTACGCAACGCCTTCCATGACTGCACGGAGCATATGAGCCTTCGTGTGAATCGCCGAAAGCCCGAAGAATACGCCGCGTGCGTTCGGATCAAGGTGCGGGGTACGCTCACCCATGAGATAGGGGAGGTATAAAAGCCTGTCAGACCCTATAGGAATACGATCTGCGGACTTGTCCATCAGAATATATTCATCAGTACCCATCTGTGAAGCGACATATTTTTCCGCGCCGCAGAAATTGTCTCTGAACCACTTAAGCGAAAGCCCTGCGCCCTGTGTAACGCCCATAAGGTGCCAAGCACCGGGAACAGCCGCGCAACAGGTGTGCACTCTGCCCTTCGGGTCGATTTGTGCGCTCGAAGTATGCGCGAAAACTACGCCGGAAGTGCCGATTGTAGTGAAAGCCTTACCGTCAACCGCAACGCCTGTGCCGATTGCAGCCGCCGCATTGTCACCCGCACCGCCGCAAACTATCGTTGACGCGTCAAGCCCCAGTTCATCAGCCATTTTCGGAGTGAGCGTGCCTGTAACTTCACAGGATTCATAAACCTTGCCGAGGAAAGACCGGTCAATACCCAAAAGTCCCAAAAGCTCGTCCGACCACTTGCGATTCGGAACGTCAAGCAGCTGCATACCCGAAGCGTCGGAAACTTCGGTTGCAAACTCGCCTGTAAGCTCATATCTTAAGTAGTCTTTCGGAAGCAGGATATGTTTGCATTTTGCGTAAACTTCGGGTTCGTTGTTCTTAACCCAAAGTATTTTAGCCGCAGTCCAGCCGGTAAGGGCAGGGTTTGCGGTGATAGCTATAAGCTTTTCGCGCCCGACAACTCTGTTCATCTCGTCAACTTCTGCCGCCGTCCTCTGGTCGCACCAGATAATGGATTTGCGAAGGACATTCCCATCGCCGTCAAGCATAACGAGCCCGTGCATCTGCCCG
>JAISHJ010000047.1 GCA_031262625.1 Ruminococcus sp.
TCGGTATATGTACGGCAAGCGTAGTAAACATATCCTTTCGCACATCTTCGCTCTAAAGCCTTGTCGCAGTCAAAGCAACGCATAAACCCCGAAAACAAATGAAGTGTCCGCGAACCGTTCGCTGTTCTGGTATCTCTTAAAAGCAACCGCTCAACACGGTTGTATTCGTCTTGCGTAAAGGTCGGCTCGTGCGTATTTTCTTTAACTATCCACTCGTCTTCCGGCACAGCAACTTTATCGTGAACTTTATAACTCACAACTCGCTGTTTGCCTTGAACCATATGTCCGAGATTCACTTTATCAAGCAGAACGCGCTTAACCGTCTGCCCTGTCCATAGACCATCATTTAAATCAGAATTCGGATTGCAATAATTCCATCCTTTGCGGAGTTTATATGAAGTGGGATTCGGAACACCTAAATCATTAAGCTTTTTCGCCGCGCCGCGAAGGCTCATGCCGTCATTGACAATCCAAAAATATATCTCTTTTTTTATCGGAACAATTTCTTCATCTAAAACAAGGTGATTCTTATTCTTCGGGTCTTTGAGGTAACCGTAAGGCGGGAACGCCCCGATAAACTCGCCATTACGGCGTTTAGTTGCAAAAGTGCGGCGAATATCGCTCGATGTTTTTGCGGCGTAGCGGTCGTTCATTAAGCCGGTTATAGGCACTTCTAAGCCCGATAAAACCTCCGGTTGAGTGAATGTGTCAATCTTTGGGTCACCAGTTGATATAAAGCGAACCTGCTTTTGCGGGAAATAATATTCGAGATAATATCCTTGGTCGGAATAGTTACGGAATGCTCTGGAGAGAGTTTTACAAACTATACAGTTAACAAGACCTTCTTCAATATCCTGTATCATTCTCATGAAGTCTTTGCGGCTGTCGTCTGTGCCGGAAAGACCGTCGTCTATGTAGTAGCCGACAAACTCGAATTTATCGTCGAAATATTCCTCCAAATATTCCGCAAGAATTTTCTTTTGATTGATAACACTTTCGCTCTCAATATTGCCGTCTTCTCTTGAGAGGCGAATATACACGGCAATTTTCCATGTTTTTATAGCAGTCTCTTTTTTAAGCTTGCCGCTTTTGTCAACGTTTCTCTTGCAACGCGCCATGTAAAAATCCCCTTCTGAAAAGGCTCTTTGCCTTTGTCAGTCTGTTATGATAACTCTATCGCTGAACGCTTTTATGAATCGTTATAAAACTCATGATATTAATATATGCTTAAAATAATTAGTATATTTTGTGTTGGAAAATTTCGCTTGACAAAAGCCCTTAGTAATGATATAATGTAGAAAAATCTCGGCTTTTTCGGGAGTGATTTTACAGTGCGGTGGGAAAACGTATATATCTTTATTTCGAGCACTTTTAACGATATGCACGCGGAAAGGGATTACCTTGTTAAGAGCGTATTTCCGGCGCTATCAGAGTGGTGCGAAGCGCGAAAACTGCGCCTTATAGATATTGATTTACGCTGGGGCGTAACCGCCGCCGATTCCGAAGCGAAAAACACCGTCAGAGCCTGCCTTCGCAATATAGACGAATGCCGCCCGTTCTTCCTCTGCTTTATGGGGCAGCGAAGAGGTTGGATTCCGAACCCCGACGATATAGGCGAGGATACTTATAACCTTTTCCCGAATCTTAAGCGAAAGCGTTATGCGGGTGAAATGTCCGTGACGGAGATGGAAATCCTCCACGCGCTTATTGACCCTCTCCATAACGGTGTCCTGCGCGGCACAAAAGACGACAGCCGCAGCGGAAAAGCAGTAAAACACGCCTTTTTCTACCTTCGCGAGCCGAGTTATCTCGATAACCTGCCGCACTCCGACCTGCAATATATTTATACAAATGAAGCAGAAAAGGATAAACTAACCGCCGATAAGGAGCTTACGCGTTGGCGGGATAAAAAAATCCCGCGCACAGGACGACCTATACATAAATATTCCGCTCGATGGCAGATGAATGAGAGCACGCCTGAAATTGCTCTGTCTCTTTGCGTTCCGACAACTTCTCCCAAAGACTCTGATGCATGGCAGCAAGCTTTTAAGGCTTGGAAAAAGCGTTGGGAAGCTGTCGGCGTTAAAGTCGATGAAAGCGGCGAAATAACAGGTGCAGAACTTGTTAAGGCGAATAGCTATAACAAAGCTTTCACTCACGGAAGGCTCGGAGGGTTTGAAACAAGCGGACGTCCCTTGTCGGAATTAATTATAGAAGAACTCAAAGATGCCATTTCAAAACGCTTCCCGGAGCATATGACTATTTCAGAACTTTCGCCGCTTCAAAAAGAACTCGACCAACAGGCGCAGTTTTTGCGGATTGCCGGTGACGGTTTTATTGAACGTGCAGGCGATTTTGACGCGCTTTATGAATATATAAACGGCGGTGAAATGCGCCCGTTCGCTTTAACTGCTTTCGCCGGTATGGGCAAGACAAGTCTCTTAGCACATTTTATCGAAACTTATACTGCAAAAAGCGGTGAAACCCTGCATTACCGCTTTATCGGCGGAAGTGACGATTCTGTAAGCACCGAGCGTTTAATACGCTCTCTGCTTGACGAACTTAAATCTGTCGGGAAGATTAAAATGGATATTCCCACAGATTATGAGGTTTTAGCTGAGCTGCTTGAAAAGTATAAAGATTTTTCAGAAATAGAGAAGATTGATGCTGATATTCCGACAAATTCTATTGATATGATGAATATGCTGCCTAAATTTCTTGAAAAGGCAGGAAAAATCGGCAAAACCGTTATTGTAATTGATGCGCTCAATCAGCTTGAATCGGGCATGGATGACCTCTACTGGATTCCCGGAACTTTGCCGGCAAATGTTAAACTGATTATAAGCTTCAAGCGCGGCGATGAAAACGCGGAGAGATATTACAGAAAGCAGGAAGAACCCGGCGGAATGATTTTAGCCGCTGTTAAGCCCTTTAACAGTGAAGATGACCGCAAGGCAATTGTTGTCGCTTATCTTGAGCAGTATTTTAAGGAACTCGACGAGCCGTGTATTAAGTCCCTCATTAATTCAGACGGTGCAGAAAACCCTCTGTTTTTGAAGATTGCACTCTCGGAACTGCGTGTTTTCGGCGTGCATAACGACCTTACAGAAGTGATAAAAAACCGCTTCGGCACCAAACCCTTAACGGCATTTGAAGCGGTGCTCGACCGCATGGAAAGCGATGCCGCCTATACGAAACTCACGCCGGCTATTATGATACCTCATATGTTCGGGTGGCTTAGCTATAGTCGATATGGTTTGAGCGTTGACGAACTTGCGGAAATTTCGGTGCGTGAAAATTTAACCGACAATAAAGCGGATGCCCTTGATGCAATATATTTGATACTCCGTCAGCTTCGTCCGTTCCTTGCAAAGCGTGACGGGCGTATTGATTTCTTATACAATAGTTTTAAACTCGCAGCAGCATGGCGTTATGAAAGCAAACACCCACACGCGCGCACGACCGAGGATTGGCACAAAAGCCTCGCAGAGTATTTTGAAACGCTGCCTTTATCGAACCGCCACAAGCTGATGGAACAGGCTTGGCAGTATGCCGAAGCACGTATGAAAAAAGAATACATAAACTTTCTTTATGATTATTGTTTTATCGATGCGAGACTTCATGAATTCGGATTTGCTGATTTAATTTCTGATTATACACATTTACTCGTCAGTGATCGAGAACATTCGGTTGCGAGACATTTAATGGAATGTCTTATGCTGTCCGGACATATCATTGCTTTTGACCCTTCACAGCTTGCAAGTCAGCTTTGGGGGCGTATGGCGGATTCTGAGGACGACAGAGTAAAGAAGCTATTAAAACAAGCAGTTGATGTAAAAAAAGAACGCAAAGAAGTATGGATTCGCCCTAAAAAGGCTTGTTTTGAGAAACCGGGCGGAGCGCTTATCAGGATTTTGCAGACGAGCACAGGCGGCTTTGCTGTTACTCCCGACGGAAATTCAATCGCGTATACTGATAAGAGGACCGAAAAACTTACCTTAAAGGATATTAAAACCGGCAAAGTATTAAAGACTTTCGACGTTCATATGCGGCATATATCAATACATGAAAACGGAAGATTCGCTGCATTTATAGACAGCAACGACAGAGTGGGTCTTTGTGATTTTTTAACCGGTGGAGTTGATTTTTCGGAGGATAAAGTTCGCAACAGCGGTGTGGACGCATTTATTTTCAGCACTAAGACTATTGTAGTACGAAGATCCCATGGATATCTCGACAGGACACAGATATGGAATGCAGTAACACTGAAACGCACCCATGATATCTTGGACGACGGTTATGGCAGTGAACATAGCGTAAAACTATTCGCGAACGGTACAAAACTGGTAACCGGTTATGAGCATAACCGCATTCGCATATGGGATACAGCCACAGGCATGGGCTTAAAAGATTTAGAAGGACACAACTATCCGCTTGAAGCCTTTTTTGTAGATGAATATTCAGATAGACTGTATTCATTCTCATCCACAAAATTAATAGCATACTGTATTTCGTCGGGCGAACTGATTTATTCAAAGCCCGTTGATTCACCTTACTGTTATGCTATGTCCCCGAATGGTGAATATTTAGTATGCGGCAGAAATAATATAAGTGTCATTTGGGCACATTCCGGTTGGGAACAGTATACCATTCAATCAAAATGCAGCGGTGTGAGTCATTATTCATTTTCGTATTACGGAAATGTTCTTATAGAAGCCGGCGGATGTGACATATGGTTATGGGATATGAAAAATAGGGAGTATCTCGACAGACATTCCCGGCACAACAAGAGGGTATGCAAAGTATCTGTGACGCGAGGTGAAGACTACTTAATCAGTTCCTCATCAGACGGAATGATTAAAATATGGTGGTATCGAGAACTTTTAGATACCTCTTTATATCAAACACCCACTAGTACCATCAATTGCCTTGAGATGCTTAATGACACACAGATAATTACAGTCGGTGCATCTAACGATATCAAGGAATATGATATAATAACAACGCAAGCGTGCTTATCGAATCGGATAAAAAAAGAATCAGAATCAGAAAATATAGATGCAATGCTCATTGATGTTGACACTGTGAGTGACCGGATTTTAATATGTGACGATGATAGGGCAGAGATTCGTGCTTTAAAAAACGGTGGACTTGTTTCTTCATTTCAAATTGTGTCGCCAAAGGAGAAGGAAGAAATTTCTTGCTACTCATATAATGCAATGCTTTTTGATAACGGAAAAAAAGTCATTAAGGTTAAGAATAATCGGGCATATATTTATGACGCAAAAACGGGTGAAATTCTTAACTCTATTCGCTTGTATTATAAAGATTTGTCGGATTGGCTTATAATCCATGACCCCAAAAAGCTTATATTTATCGAAAAATATGCAAAACCATCAGGTAATATAGTTCAATTTTATAGTATGGAAGGGGTGTTTCAGGGAAGTATGTTATTCCCTGATAAAAGTGTATTATTTACTGCATTATCAGAATTAAGTCCAACTGCTTTTTACGATTTGCGACAGGATTACGGGCTTTTCGTACCCGACCACATGAATTATGTACTGAAGACAAGTTCCGATCTCACATTAATAAATGAAAAAACCGGTGAAACGGTAACATCTTTTCAAAACGATTTATTATTTGGAGACGTTGTATGTACACGCGGCTGCGAACATATTGCTTGTAGCGTTGGAGGAGAATTGGCTTTCTTACAGCTTGAAAACATGGTGTGGGACGATACAAAACCGATTGTACCGAAGCCCACCCTCAAGAAAAAACTGATTAAATTGAAAAAAAGACTAAAAAGAAATCTGCAAGAATTTTTTAATAATTATGTTGTAGTATTAGTTCCAATAAAAATACGAGTGTGGTGGCGTGTAAGAAGGTATTATCGATAAAAAACGAAAGAATTTTAAGAAGCTTCTTCGCAAGACTTTTCGAAAAAAAATAACCCAACCAAAAAAGGAATAAAATCCTATGGATCACACCATTTCTATCCTCGAACCAATGGCGAAAATCATCCACGCTAACTACAACAATAAGCGTGAAACAGACGGTCTGCCTGTCGAATATCCCACGTGGAATGGTCTGCCCGACTCACTCAAAAACTCTAACTTAAGTCGGGCGCGGGGAGTGTTTGCGAAGCTTTCGCGTTTCGGCTATACCGTTTCAGATAAACCGCTCCACGACAGCGAGGAAGTTTTTGATTTTACGCCCGAACAGCTTGAAATGTTAACTCGAGAAGTACACGGCGAATGGGTTGCGGAGCGAATCCAAAACGGCTTTACTTGCGGCGAACGAGATGCCGAAAAAAAGACAACTCCTTATCTCGTTCCTTTTGAAAAATTAACAGAAGAAATCAAAGACTATGACCGCGATGTTGTGCGAAATATTTTCCCTATGCTTAAAAAACTCGGACTGATGGTATATAAAATTTCTTAGGGGGTTTATTTATGAAAATACAAAAAATCCTTTCGGCATTTTTAGCAAGTGTCCTTATGCTGTCGCTTTTCGGTTGCAGAAACGAAGTTGCGGCAGTTTCGCCTGAGAATTCATCAGACAGTGCTGTGGGATTTATCTCCTCACAGCTTGAAAAAAACAAAACGCGCTTATATGTATATAACGACTTCGCAGACGGGCGTAATTATTATACTCAAAAAGCTTTTATGGGCGATAATTATTACGCCGGTAACATTCCTCCGATGAACGAAGCGGCAGAAGGCGCGTATTCCGGCAAAACCTGTATATCGGCTTCAATTGACCTTAATAAAGAGCCGTGGGGCGGCTATATGTTCATCAACGGCGTGTTGAAGGCGGGCGAAACCGTGCCCGAAGCGGATTTCGGCGACGATCCCGAAGCGAAGGTTGACCTTTCCGGCGCTTCAAGATTCGTCTTCTACGCGAAAGGTGAGACGGGCAGAGAAGAAGTCGAATTCTTAATCGGCGGTCTCGGCAATGACGGAAAGCCTTACCCCGACAGCACGAAATATTCCATGGGGTACATAAATCTGAAAAAAGACTGGACAAAGTACGAAATAGATGTTTCAAAGCTTAATATGTCAGAAATCGGCTGCGGCTTTGCGTGGGTTACAAATGATACGCAAAATTCACCCGCGACAGATATTACATTTTATCTTGACGAAATGTACTACGAATTTGACAACAAGCCTATGTTCATAAAAAGTTACGCCGCACGGGAAGTTGACGATACCGACGACTGGGTAATCAATAACTTTGCGTATGTTTATGATAACGCCGCCGCCTTAATTGCACTCTCAAACGCGGGCGAATACGACAAGGCTAAGCAGATTGCAGATGCTATAGTCTACGCTTCCGAAAACGACCGCTATTACACAGACGGAAGACTCCGCAACGCCTACGCAAACGGCGATCCGCAGACATATTCGGGCTGGCATTCGGTTATAACGGAGGAGATGTCTCAAAACAGCGGCTTCTGGGATGCTTCGCAAGGCGCTTGGTTTGAGGACTTCTACGCAGTTTCCACCTCAACCGGCAACATAGCTTGGGCGATTTTAGCTTTGAATGAAGCACACCGCTCTTTCCCCGACGGTGATAAATACCTTGAAACGGCAAAACGTCTCGGCGATTTTGTACTGACCTTAAAATCCGACACGGGAGGTTTTACCGGCGGATTTGAAGGTTGGGAAGGGCAGGAGGTTGCCGTTACATATAAATCAACCGAACATAACATTGACCTTATTACGGCTTTTGCGGAACTTGCGGAGATTACCGGCGACGACAGGTACAAAATCGCTTCCGAACACGCAAAAGATTTTGTAATGTCAATGTATGATCCCGATTTACACCTTTTCTATACGGGAACTACTACCGACGGAGTTACTCCGAATAAAGACGTGTTGCCGCTTGACTGCAACACTTGGGCTATACTCGCTTTGGGCGACAGCTTCAAAGATGGCAAATCAGTACTTACCGAAGTTGAAAAACAATTTGCTGTTGGCGGCGGTTATGATTTTAACACCGACAAAGACGGCGTGTGGTTTGAGGGAACGGCGCAGGTTGCGCTCGCTTACAAATCAATCGGCGATGAAGCAAAATACAACGAAATACTTTCTTTCCTTAATGAAAACGCAAGCGAAAACGGCAGCATTACCGCCGCCGACAGAGACTATGTTACTACCGGTTTCACGGTAAGCGGCATGGGCGATATGCCTTGGAAATACGGGAAGCGCGAACACCTCGGGGCTACCGCTTGGCTTGCGTTTGCGGAACTTGGGGTTAATCCGCTTGGGATGTAAAAATGATGGAGGATGCAACAATGCAGGATCACTTACCTTAATGAGAATTTTTATTATATGCAACAAAAAACAAATTCCTCCTTCATTACATTCTTACCTTAAAACTATTATAAAACTCGAAAGGATAATAACCATGTCAACACTAAAAAGAGCCGAGGAAATTGCGCGCAAAGCGCACGAACACCAAACCGACAAGGCGGGGCAGCCGTTCTTTATTCATCCGCAGACAGTCTCCGCAGCAATGGCGACGGAAGAACTTAAAATTATCGGTATGCTCCACGACGTTGTTGAGGATCACCCTAAGGAGTATAACTTTGAAATGCTCCGAAGCGAAGGCTTTTCAGAGCCTGTAATCGAAGCACTGACCGCCTTAACACGCGTTGGTGACGAAAACTATTGGGACTACATACGTCGGGTCGCCGACAACGATAAGGCTTTAGAAGTAAAACTCGCCGACCTTGCACACAACTGCGACCGAAGCCGGATTCCAAACCCGACACCGGAAGACGAAGCCCGCTGGAAAAAATACGAGAAGGCGGCAAGTTACCTTTCGGATGTGAAGTCGTTTAGAACTAATAATGCGGGTATGGACCTTAATGTCGAGCCGTATAAGTATATCTTCCACCGCAAGCTTTACGCAGTCCTTCGTGACGACTATTCAGAACTTTGCAAGACTGTTATGCTTGTTTTGGAGAATATGTCAAAGTCGGTTTGCCCCACTGCAATTGTTCAGGGACGTGCAAAAAATCTCGACAGCTTTACCGAAAAATGCGCAAGAAAAGCTTCAAAGTACGGCAAAAGCCATTTTGCTATGATGACCGATCTCTGCGGTACACGCGTTATCCTCCAAACCCGCGGGCAGGTCGGAAATTATTGCGAACTCGTAAATGAATACTTTGAAATTGACTGGGATAACAGCGAAAACACCGGTGCTCGTCTCGGCAATGATCAGTTCGGCTATCAGTCACAGCATTTTATAGTTTCCTTCAAAAAAGGCTGCACGAGTATCCTCGGTGTTCCTATAGATTCCTATCGGTTTTGGGGCATGAAAGCCGAAATTCAGGTGCGAACTCTGGCACAGCATATTAACGCCGACACCCTGCATGACAGGCTCTATAAATCAACCGTAAGTCCTTTAAGCAAACACTTGCGTGAAGGCTCTAAAATTGCGGCGATGGCGGAAGTCCTCGACAGCAATCTCAACGCTTTTGTCGAGGAATACGACAGATTCAGCTTGCATCAGCAGTCTTACATGAGCGTTAAGAAAATGGAAGATGAACTTCGCATTTTAGAAGCGATGAATTTCGGTGAAACTTATCTTTTCACGCGGTTTACAAACTCCCTCAAGATGGCTGCTTATCTGCGGAATTTAGGACGATATAAAGAAATTACCGAACTGTTAGAAGACTTTGTACAGGCAGAAGGTCAGGGTAAACTTGTCCTTGACAAAATGTATCAGACACGCCTGTGGTTTGAATACGGTCTTGCGCTTCTCGCTTCAAACAGGGATCGCTTCAATGCTTCGAAATATATAGATAAGGCACTGGGAAACTACAAATGGTTAGAAAAAGACAGAACTTCAAATTGGCAGGAAACAAGACGTTTCTATGTCTTTATGGCTTTAACCGCCGGAACAATTGCAGAAAAAAAAGACTGGCTTGACAGGGCTCTCCGTGTCGATTTCACAAATCCCTATGCTGTAGCAGAGCTTTTATCTCATCACACAAATTTAGACAGCAGTCTGATTTACGGTGCTATAGCCGCGGCGGAAGAGCATCTTCGCGGCAGTGTCAACGAACCTGAGGTATACTTTGTTCTCGGCAGGCTTCGGCTTGCTCTGAAAAACGATGAACGCGCCGCCTTCCACTATGTCGAAGGGCTGCTCTTTTACCTTTCGGCAGTTGAAGCGGAGAATATTCGCGTGAAGCAAATTTTAGAGCGCGAGATCGAATATCTCGGCGGCAAAGACGGTATCGCCGAACCGCTCTGCGAACTGATGAATATCGTTCACAAACGCTTATACGAAGGAATGGCGGAAAGCAATTTTAATACTGTAACAGCACTCTCGGAAAACTCAGTGCTGACCGAAGCGGCAAATGCGGCAGGTTACACCCACAGTTTGCTCCGGGCAGATAATCTTTCCGATCGGATAAAAGAACTTACTGACTGCTCGGGTTATCTGTTCCTTGAAACGGATGAGGAGTTTTTGGCGAAAGCGGCGCTTATACTCGGTATGCGTGTAATAAGCACGAATAAAGAACTGAACAAACGCTTTGCAGAGAACAAAATGATCCGAAAAATCGGCGGATTTTATACTTTACCCTGCGAAACGGAAAGTCTTCTTGCTCTGTTTACAAAGCGTGAATCTTATCTCTCAAAAGCGCAGATTGATGCGGTTGCGGGGAAGGCTCACGAAAAATATGCTGTCGAGATGATTAAGAGGGTACGTGAGACAGGCGAGACACCTTCCGATTTAGGAGAACGTACTGCCTTTTGGGGAAACCTCAAGGAAACATACAAGACATCGAATATAGATCAGGCAGCCTATGCACCGATTGTCTTTGAAAGACTGGGCTATGTTTTCACCGAAGACCCGGAGGGAGCAGTCATGTGGGATGATTTTTCTGCTTCCGAGCAGGAGCAGCTTGCAAAAACCGAACACGGCAGATGGAACGCAGAGCGCGTTATGACAGGTTGGTTCTATTATCCTAAGCGCGATAATGCGAGACTTATGCATCCTTTAATTGTCGCATGGGATAAGTTATCTCATAATGATAAATACTTCGACAAAAGCGTTATTAATAATTTCGCGGAGAGCGGGCTGTTTCTGCATAAGAAGTAAGGAGCGCAAGTAGATGAATATTATTCGTAAAGCACGCGGAATTGTAATTCCTTCAACCGCACAACGTGTATTTCTCTGCCTTGATACTAAAAACACCGAAAAGCGCGATACCCTGATTGCTGATCTGCTTCAAGCTGACCCGGGGATAGAATGTGTTGTCTCGTATATAGAAACTCCCGGCGATTCCGTCGATATGGATGTGCTGCGGGATGAACTTCGTGAGGGTACGAAACTTTTAGTACTTTATGTGACGGCGGAACTGCTGCAGGGTATGAAGGGCGGTGTATTTCCGCCCGAATACAGACTTGCGAAGGAGTTTGAGGTTCCTATCCTGCCGATTGCGGCGGATGGGAGCCTGTTCCCCCTGTTTACAAAACTTGCCGGAGCAATCCACGGTATCGCCTTAACGGATGCAGAGTACAAAGCCAATCTATCGGCACAGCTTAGAAACTTCTTAGTTACCGGCGAAATGTTGCGGCGGATTATGGATGAAGCTTTTACTTCTACCGTCTTTTTAAGCTATCGTAAAAAAGACATCACCGAAGCGCGTAAGTTCATGAAGGCTTTACACGACATAGAAGAATTTGAAGCGGTCTCCGTTTGGTACGATAACTTCCTCACCGCCGGACGTATTTTCGACGATGAAATTCGCTCCTCAATTGAGAACAGCAACGCTTTTGTGCTTCTCGTAACGCCGAGTCTGCTTGAAAAAAACGACATGGGCAAGGACAACTACGTTATAACTACCGAATACCCTTATGCCAAACAAAAAGGCAAGACGATTATTGCGGTTGAAGCAACGAAAACGGACAATAAATCTCTCGCGAAGTCGTTCCCGGGGGTTGGGAACACTTGCGGTATGGATATTGACGCTCTGCGGGAAGCTTTCCGCGCAAAGCTTGGCGAATCTGCCTGCCTGACAAATATGGACTGCGAACGCGCCTACCTTTTGGGCATGGCGTACTTTAAGGGTGTCGGCGTTGAAAGAGATATGAACCGCGGAATTAAACTTTTTGAAAAGGCAGTCGAAGCGGCAGGTACTACAATCAGTTTTGAGAAAATACTTTCAGCAGAAATTTTGATGGAAATTTATATGCTGGGTATAGGCACAAAGATAGATTATGATAAGGCATATGAGTGGGGAAATATCGCCGCGACAACTGCATTCTTTGCTAAGGAATACTATGACAATAAATTCATTGTACACATATTTGTTAATTTAGGTCATGTGCTGAAATATCTCAAAAATTACGATAAAGCAATCGAAATATATCAATATGCTTTGGAAGCTGTTGAAGACAGAGACAGCGAGCAAGGGCGGCTCCTTGCCGCCGGCATCACCGCAAGTATGGCTAACGTTTATTATGAGATGGGTGATTATGATAAGGCTTTACAGATAAACAATGAAGCCTTGAAAATAAGAAACAACGATTCAGATAACCCTTCTTACGCAAAAAACTTACATAATAAAGGATTAGTCTATGAAGATAAGAAGGATTATCAAAATGCACTGCTGTGCTTTAACAAAGCAATAGAAATTCAAGAAAAACATCTCGGAAGCGAACACGCCGACACGCGTGCTTCTTATAACAGCTTAGCTACTCTTTATTATGAAACTCAAAAATACGACGAAGCTATCTCTATCAGTGAAAGACTTTTAGAAAGCCTAAAAAAAATACACGGGCAAATTCACCCTGAAATTTCCGATATGCTTTATAATTTAGCAGGGTATCACTGGACACGAATGGTGCGAATGGGCAGAGTTGTAGCAGGACAAAAAATACTCATGAATGACGAGATATTAAAAGCAAAGCATGATAAATTAAAATCATTAGATTATGCGTTTCAAGCATACATTAACGCTTATCAATATTATGACGACAAAAATAATCCGCGAATGAACAGATGCTATATTCTGTTAAAAGACAGATTCACTCAACTTCAACCGCAATCTGATTTTGAAAAATGGCTGTCACAACAGATCCGTCAAGTAGGCGCCGCGGTTCCCAAGCCCTCCACACCGCAAAAGAAGCCCGGCTTCTTCGACCGATTCCGCAAAAAGAAATAATAAATAGGAGGAATAAATTATGCTTCTGTCACTATTCACCACCGCAGACGATCAAGCCTTCAAGTCCGCTTTTGACACGGTAAAAGAATCCTTTGTCACAGGGAAGTACATAGCCGACGGCAAGGAACTCGACCTCCCCTTCGCAAAGCAGTATCAAGATTTTTGGGGTCACTACGCAAGAAAGAAATCGGACGCTCCCGAAACAATTGAAAACAGCGACAATGTCGGACACTATAATCATTTTTGCAATGTAGTAGCCGCAATGGCGCACATTATAGCTTACGCGAAAGCTCATCCGGATAAATTCCTTCCGGAAAATGAAAACAGCGCAGAAAAAACCTTTTCGACAAAACGTAAGCTTGATAATATGCTTACCGCCTTCTATCACGATATAGGAAAAACTATAATCTTTCACCGCCATGCTATGGAGGGTAAATCCCTCTTGGCAGAGCCGAAGGCATCTGTCCGCTATCGCTTTGAGACTATTTTCACAGAATTCTCCGACTGCGAATTATCGCCGCAAACGCTCGCTGTCTATGGCGGGTTTATCGGCTCTCATGATATGTTCGGCACTATCGGCACAGGCGAAAATGGTATCCTAAGCATGAGCGGCGTTATAAGCCGTCTGAAAAGTCTTTATAACGGCGATTTAACGAAGGTGAAAACCGCCGTATTCGATTTGTGGCTATTAAATCTTGCCGATATTATAGTATCAATCGGGGATTTTATACCGGGTTACAGCAAGTTCGCCGCTCAACCTTGGCAGGAGACCAACCTCGGTAATATGGATAACTACATAGAGCAGTTCCTCAGTTCTTATAAGGGTGTCTATCTGCTTGAAGACTTAAATTTCGCTTTGGAGATTGCCGGATCGGACGATCCTTATAATACTGCTAAGAAGCTTGCGGAGGAAAATGCTTCACAGCGATTCCGCCGTCTTACAAGGCAAACTCTCGGCGAAGCGGTGAAAGGCAGCAAAGCTTTCACATCCTCATTGAAGGATGAGGTAATAAAGCTTCTTGACAGCGATGCCGCAATCGCTTCTGTTAAAGAAATTTTGCGGGGAGAATTCGGCGAGGAATACGGCAAGCGGTTTGGTACAATGCTTCAATTTGACTACGCACTCGGGTTTTTCCTCAAGCTTTCGGGGCAGGCTGTGAAAATGCTTGAAATTGAACTTACAGGCGGCTCTTTCCGTACAGGCTGGCTTTATAATCAGAAAATCCCGACCGGCAACACCTACCCGACAGACTTTCTTGACAGCTACAACGCTTCATGCATAGTGAATAACTATATCATGGTTTTAGCGGGTATATTCGGCGAGATTCATCGCCTAACCGCCGATATTGAAAGCTTTAACATAGAATTCGACGACGCGGCAAATCGCCTTACGCCATCAAAAGCCGACAAGCTTTTATTCTTTGACGGTGCCTATCGCGCCGGGAACGCACGGGTGCTTCTTATGCGGGAGATTATGCTTTATAAGGCTTGAACTTAAAAGGGCTTGACGTTTGTCAAGCCCTTTTTGGTTTTTCGGGATTTCGCTTATCGGTTGATTCGCTTTTGCTAAACGAAAATTACTTAAAAAGGTTTTTCAACCAACTTCCGGGTTTTTTCTTTTGCTTATTGATTTCCTCATTAATGTAATCTATATTTTCTTTTATTACTTTGATACCCGGATGATTCGGTCCATAAGCTTTTACTTCAATTAATAAAGCTTTTTGTGAATATTCCAGTGCTTTATCAAGTTCGCCTGTAAAAGAGTAGATCGCCCCTAAAAGGTTATAATCCATAGCCGTATTTACATGATCTTTGCCTAAAACTTTTTCGTTTATTTCTAAAGCCTTAAGACAATACTCTTTAGCTTTTTCGTAGTCGTCTTGATCTGTATAAACTGCCGCTATACTATTATAGCATTCAGCCATATTTGGATGTTCTTTACCTAAAACCTTTTCAGTTATCGCTAAATCCTTGTGATAATACTCCAGAGCTTTGTCGTAGTCGCCTTCCTTATTATAAATCTCCCCCAAGTTAAAATATGTTGTAGCCGTCGTCGGATGATCTTTGCCAAAATACTTTTCCTTAAGTACTAAAGCCTTAGATAAATACTCCAAAGCATTGTCGTAGTCGCCTGCACTATAGAAAACAGTCCCTATGTTATTAAGGTTTGTAGCCATATTCGGATGATCTTTGCCAAAAAGCTTTTCATCTATATAGTATGCCACTAAATGACTTTCGAGAGCTTTTTTATATTCGCCTATTTCTGAATATATTGCACCTATGTTATTATAACTGGTAGCCATCTTTGGATTATCTAAGCCATTAACTTTTTCTTCTATTGATGCTGCCATAAAACAATACTCTAAAGCCTTTTCATAGCTGCAAATATAATGATACGCCGCTCCTATGTTGCGATAGCTGTCGGCGGTATCCTGATGATTTTTACCCAAAACTTTTTCTTGTATATCTAAAGCCTTGAAATAATACTCTAACGCTTTTTGGTAGTTGCCTTTTTTATGATAAACCAACCCTGTATCCTTATAGTATTCAGCAGTTTTCTTATGCTCTTTGCCAAATATTTTTTCGGAAAGTTCGACAGTTCTCAAACTCCACGCCAATGCTTCATCATAATTAATGCCGTCTTGGTAAACACCGTATTTATATTGTGCTGCTAATAATACAGAGGAAAGCAAAGCGTTTCCATCAGTATGTTTTGCTGCCTTTTTAAAAAGGCTGAGAGCTTTTTCTGTATCCTGTTCAAAATAATAGCCCGCTAAATAAGCCCGCCCTAAAAGATACAACCGTTCTGAACTATAGGTATCAACCGACGGCAAATCGGGGAAAATAGAACGCAGATACGGTTCGGTTTGCTCTATCGCCAAAAGTTCGGGTATATCCTTAAAAACAGACTTTAGATCGTCATGTTTACAAGCGTAATTCGGCAGATGAATCGGCACTATAGGTTTTTTCTTTTCAAGAGCGCGGGGATATTCATGTTTAACAACATAATTGTCAGAACCGTCCTCACGCTTTGCGGTGATATTCGATGATATTACCATTGTAAAAGCTTTGCTCTCATCAAGAGCGTCAAGTATTTCTTTATCAAACAAGTTTCCGGCGGTAAGAAAGCGGTCATACCAAATAGAGATTGCATCAAAACCTTTGAAATTATGTATTTCGCGCATAAGGTTCTGCGCGGCGATAACATCATCTTTTCGATAACTCAAAAAAATCTGATTGATAATTCCCTTTTCTCGAACCTCCGAAAGCGTTTCTTCGTCAAGTACATATTTACTCAGCTGCTCTTTGAGTTTTTTATTAAAATCAGAGTCGCTTTCAATAAGTCCGTGGATAGGTCTGTCAAGCTTACAGTAGCTTTCAAGGTTTTCAGCCGCATCAGCTATCGGGAAATACGGCTTTTGATTATCCCGCATAAACTGAATCGGCAGCGGCAAACCTTTTTTAGCTATTCTCTTATTAATATATGTAACGAGCGATTTCGTAACATATACTATCAAAACCTGCGATAATGTAAGTTCGTTTTTTAAGTCAGTTTCATCAACAGGCTCAGAGGGATTCAGCCATTTAACTCTGCATTCTGTTCCGTCATGCGGGTGTGCAATTCTTTGGGCGAGTGCAGGCAATTTGCCGGCATCTTCCGGAGCGGCATAGAGAAATACAGTACGAAGCCCGGTTTCTTTCGCAGGATAACTACAGTAATTTTTACTCATTCTTAATACTCCTTCGCACGACGAATATTGTTGATAAGAGAACAGAAATCGAATCCGCTTACATTGTAGCACATTATGGAGCGTTTGTCAATATTTTTATCAGAAGTTTGCGGTAATATTGACGCCGCAGTAGCACCCGGTGCACCGGCTTCTCCTGTTGCACCCTGTACACCTTGAACACCCTGAACGCCTTGGACACCCTGTTCGCCCGTTGCGCCTGTTGCGCCTGTTGCGCCGGGTTCGCCTGTTGCACCCTGTATGCCTTGCAAGCCCTGTTCGCCCTGCAAGCCTTGTTCACCCTGTATACCTTGCTCGCCTGTTGCTCCTGTTGCGCCTGTCGCACCGGGTGTGCCGGGCTCACCCTGTAATCCCTGAATACCTTGCGCTCCGGTTGCTCCTGTCGCGCCGGGTGCGCCTGTCGCGCCCTGTATGCCTTGTAAGCCTTGAATTCCTTGCGGACCTTCTACGCCGGGAATTCCTTGCTCACCCTGTATGCCCTGTGCGCCGGTTGCGCCTGTTGCGCCTTTTTCGCCTGTCGCGCCGTCGTCGCCTTTTTCGCCGGGAATACCCTGTAAGCCCTGCATACCTTGTATGCCCTGTATACCTGCAATACCCTGTGCGCCTGTGTTCCCCTGTATTCCTTGTGCGCCGGTAACGCCCGGCTCGCCTTGAGGACCTTGTATTCCCGGCTCGCCCTGTATGCCCTGAATACCCTGTTCTCCGGTTACTCCTGTAGGACCTTGCTCGCCTTGGATGCCTTGAACGCCCTGAATACCCTGCGGACCTGCTATACGCCCGACATTCGCCCATGAATTTGTGTCGGCATCCCATATATACAGATCGGGGTTAACATAATAAGCATCTCCGGGAGAAGCAGTCGGGTGCGCAGCATAAAGGTCATCTAAAGTTTCAAACGAGCCTAACAGTGTACTCGTAGTTCCTGCGACACCCTGTACGCCCTGTACACCTTGTATGCCCGCTTCGCCCTGTGCGCCCGCCTGCCCCTGTATGCCCTGTATGCCCTGTTCTCCTGTCGCTCCCGTCGGACCGGGGATTCCCTGTGCGCCTTGTATGCCGGGTACTCCCTGCGGTCCGGTTGCGCCTGTTACGCCGGGACTGCCCTGCGCGCCCTGTAAGCCGGTTGCGCCTTGCGGTCCGGGGCTTCCGTCCGCTCCTGTCGGACCTGTAGGACCTGTCGCGCCCGAGCCTGTGCCGCCCGTGGGACAGCAACAGGGACTGCAATTACAGCAGTTGCAACGGTTACATTCGTGTTCGTAATAATTATAATAATTCATATGTAATCACCTATATTAAAAAAATTTGCCCATAACATTTTATGCGGCAATTTTATTTGTGTTCTATTTAGCTTTCTCTGCCCATAAAATTTAGTAAAAAGACGGAGAAATTAAAGATGAATAAAGATATAAGCAAACATTTTTCGGGCGATATACGCTCTGCTCTCATGAAAATCAGCGAAGGCGACTTCCCGCGCTGTCAGGAATTAAGACTGCGTGTGAACCGCTCTTTATCTGTTTATACGGGGGACGAAACCTACATTCTCGACAAAAACGGACAGCTTTTTCTCCCCGCGAGGAACTTCACCGGAATAAAAGTCACCGAAGCGGACATGAAATACACTTTCGAGTCGATTTGCGAATACTCTGTCCATAGCTTTTCACGTGAAATAAAGAGCGGTTTTATAACCGTTGCCGGAGGGCATCGCGCCGGATTTTGCGGAACTGCTGTTTCGGAGGACGCTTTCGGTAAAACCTTAACTGTCAAAAATATCAGCAGTATTAATTTTCGTATAGCGCGTGAGGTTAAGGGCGCGGCTAATAATCTTCTAAAGCGGCTTATGCGAAATTTTCGCTTTCCCTCCGTCCTTATCTGCGGCAGTGTAGGGAGCGGAAAAACCACCCTCCTCCGCGATCTTTCAAGACAGCTTGGAGACTACATAAAAATAAGTATGATTGACTCCAGAGGGGAACTCGCCGCCGTATATAACGGCGTTCCGGCACTTGATGTAGGGGTATTTACCGACGTTTTCGACGGGTACTCAAAAGCGGAGGGAATCGAAACCGCCGTAAGGGTTATGTCGCCGCAGATTATAGTCTGCGACGAAATCGGAAGCGATGCCGATATGTCCGACATAAAGGCTCTCCGCTTCGCCAAGCTTTCGGGAGTAACTATAATAGCTTCCTGCCACGCCGCAAGCATAGAAGACATAAGGGGTAAAAATATCCCGGAGGATATGTTCGACTTCGCAGTATTCCTAAAAGGCTCGGAGCATCCTGCCGAAATACTAACTATTGCACAGTTTGAGAAAAAAGGTCTGTCATGAAATTTTTCTTTATTGTAATACTGCTCCTTGCGGCAAGCGGTGCTGGAATATACTTTCGCAATACCCTCTCCCACCGTATGATAATTCTCCGTCAGCTTCGCCTTGCCCTCGATAAAATTACCGTAATGATAAAATATCGCTCCGATACGCTTACGAGTATTTTTACCGCACTTTCTTCCGACGTAAGTCTTAACGAACTGACTTTTATAAGGGAGACTTTAGTAAACCTCGAAGATAAAAGTTTCGCGGAAAGCTACTCCGAAGCGGTAGATAACTTCAAACCCGCCGGGCTTAAATCTTCCGACAGGGAAATTATCAAAGGAATAGGTTCGGTTCTCGGCGTTTCCGACACAGAGGGACAGATTTCAAGCCTTCTTATCTATGAAAAAGAGCTTGAAGCAGCGTTCGTTGCGGCGGCTTCCGACGTAAAAACAAAGAGCAAACTCTATTCCTCTCTCGGTCTGCTTTCCGGCGTATTTATAGCCATTCTTCTCATTTGAAAAAAGGATTAAAAATATGGACATATCCCTTATTTTTCAGATTGCCGGCATAGGAATAATCGCCGCCGTTCTGAATATTCTTCTTAAAAAATCGGACAAGGAAGAATACGCCGTAATGATTAACATTGCGGGGGTGGTTATCGTGCTTGCTATGCTCGCGAATGAAATTGCGGAACTCTTTGAAACGATAAAAACAATTTTCGGATTTTAATATTAATGGAAATTTTAACTATCGCCGCGCTCTGCCTTATAGTAACTGTAATCTGTAAGCTTTTTGACGGACAAAAAGACATTGCGGTTTATATTAAAATTGCGGCATCCGCTCTCGTTCTCGGCGGCGTTATCCTCTATGTAAGCCCGATTGCCGACACGATTAATACTATCTTCGACAAGGCGGGCGCTTCCGACACCTACATAAATATCCTCTTTAAGGCTCTCGGAATATGCTATATAACGCAGTTCGCTTCCGACATATGCAAAGACTCCGGAGAGGGCGCGCTTGCGGTTCAGATTGAGATTGCCGGAAAAATCACGCTTTTATTGCTGTCACTTCCGCTCTTTGAAGCTTTAACCGATTTAGTAACGGTTTTGTTGGGAATATGAAAAAATTTATAAGTTTAATCTTTGTTATTGCTTTGCTCCTCCTATTTCCGCTTGTAGTTTTTGCAGAAGAAACTCCCGAAGAAATCGCCGCCGAAATAGGACAAGACATATCGGAACTTCAAGAGGGCGTGCCCGATTCCGCTAATGAGATACTTAACGAAAGCGGCATTTCCCCTTCCGATACGGAATCAATGACTTCCGTTACCCCTACCGACATTTTTTCTTACATATGGTCGGAGATAAAAGCGAAAGCTTCCTATCCGCTTAAAGTTTTCGCGGCAGTAATTGCGGTAATTATGCTCTCAAGCCTTGTCGAAGCACTCGAAGACTCGGCTTCCGACAAAAAGCTTACGAGAATTTACGGCGTAATCTGCGTGCTTGTAGCAGTAACGGTTATATCGACACCCGTTTCGGAGACAATTAAAACCGCCGCAACTGCCCTCGGAAACGGCGGCGTGTTCATGGCAGGATATATTCCCGTTTTCGCAGGAATAACCGCTTCAAGCGGACAAATCACCGGAGCGGCTTCTTATAGCATTATTGTAGTCTTCGCTTCAAACATAGCAGTAACCGTCGCGACAAACTATATGATTCCGATTCTATCCGTCTGTATGGCTCTCGGAATAATAGAAGCAATTAACCCGAATTTCTCCCTTACAGGGATAACAGGAGCAATACAAAAAGTCACCCAGATGGTAGTAAGTTTCGCTATGGTTATCTTTTTGGGGCTTTTATCAACACAGACGATTATAGGCGCTTCCGCAGACACCCTCGGCGTACGCGCCGCTAAATTCGCCGCTTCAAACTTCATACCGATAGTAGGCTCTGCCGTAGCCGATGCCTATACTACAGTAAAAGCTTCCCTCGGTCTGCTTCGCGGCGGCGTAGGCTTCTTCGGTATAGCCGCAATCTTCGTTATGATTATCCCTCCGCTTATGGAAGTAGGCTTAATGCGCCTCGCATTCGCCGCCGCAGAAATAGCTTCCGACGTTTTCGGGACATCAAGCATAAAAATTCTGCTCTCAAACACAGTTAAAATTCTCTCGCTTGTTTTCAGTATTATGGTATGCTTCTCGGTAATGCTCATAATCTCAACAGCAGTGGTAATGATGGTAGGGCTAAACACGGTAAGTTAGGAAGTGTAATATGGAAGGTTTTAGATTAGCCGCAGGTGTTGCTTGCTTTATGGGGATAGTAATAGCTTTAGTAGATGCACTGTCTCCATCGGAAAAGTTTCGCAAGCAGCTTAAGGTGATGTTTGCGGTTATATTTATGCTTGCTGTTATTACTCCAATTGCTGACGGGAGCATTGATTTTTCGGAAGAATCGATAGAAGCTTATGCGGACACTGATTATCTTGAAGCGTCACGGAATGCAGGGGAGACTTATCTTGAGACTTCTATCGGGAGGAACATCAGCAGAAATATTGATGAAGTTTTGAAGGGAGAAGATATAACTGCGGAAAAAATAGAGACAAGTATTAATATTCTTGAAAATGGGAGCATAGATATTACTGTAATAAATTTAACTATTAATCCTACGAATGCCGAGAGAGCGGCAGAAATAATAGGCGAAGCTATTGACGACGAGTTTACAGTCAATATTTTCGCCGCGAACGGGATGTGAAAAGAGTGGATTATTCGTTTACCGCCCGAATTAAAGAACTTATGAAGAGACCGAAGTTTTTGCAGGTTGCTGTAACTCTTGGGATAGCTTCTATGGTGATAATTTTTATTTCGGGGCTGTCCGGACCTAAAGAGGAAAAGGCAGTTGCAGTTTCGCCTGATGTCGGGGTATTTAGTTCTTCCGATGAGTACGCAGAAAAAATCGAGAGCGAACTTTCGGAGATACTCTCTAAAATCGAGGGCGTGGGCGACACCGATATTCTCGTGACTATCGGCGTTTCCGAAGAATATATCTACGCCGAAGACGGAAAGCAAAATTCTTCCGGGATGGCTTCCGAAATTGTAGTAATTGACGGTGACGGCGGAAAGCGCGCACTTACCGAAAAGATTATCAGCCCGAAAATCACCGGCGTGGTTATCGTATGCGAAGGAGGGGACGACTCACGTACAGTTGAGAAGGTTTACAAAGCCGTTTCCGCCGCAACAGGCATCGGCGCTTCACACATCTTCGTTGCCGAAAGAAAATAGTATTATATTTTTTATTAAAGGAGATCCTCCATGAAAAAACCTACCCTCATAATCGGTAAAAAACATATCATCTTAGCCTGCTTAACTCTAATCCTCGGTATCGCTATCTACATAAACTACGTCTTCGCTAACCCCACATCAGACAACCTTGTCGATGAGCCTAACCCCGTCGGAATTTCTAACAGCGCAGATGCAACACCCACCGATGCAAACGCCGCAGATGCAGACAGTGCAACCGCTGACGGAGCATCCGCTAACTACGGCGATACTACCTTCGTTATGGCGCAGTCTTCCGATACCCCCGACCCCCAAACCTTTGAAGATACCGACCCCACCGACTACTTCTCCCAAGTCCGTCTCGCCCGCATGGTTAGCCGCGACTCCGCTGCCGAACAGCTCACCGCTATAATAGGCGGCGGCGATATAACTTCCGACGAAGCTTCAACCTATACCATGGCAGCCGTCAACCTCTCCGCCCTAAGCGAAAAAGAAACTATGATCGAATCCCTAATCATAGCCCAAGGCTTCGACGAGTGTGTAGTCTACCTCTCCGACGATACCGCCAACATAGTAGTCAAATCCGCCGGTCTACTCCCCGCAGAAGCAGCCCAAATAAAAGACATCCTACTCGCAGAAGTAACTATCCCCGCAGAAAATATCCGTATCTTCGAGGTACGCTAAGGCGCGCTGGGGGGGAGAGGAGCGGTGACAGTGTGGCGCTGCGCCACACTCCCCTCCCCCCCAGACCCCCCCTCTCCCGGACTTTAAACATTTTTCTTGATTATTGCTTTGCTGAACACTTAAACCATTCACAAAAATAATTCCATAGAGTGGCTTTCGTATAACCGGAACGCCTTTTATAAAAAATACGTAAGAAATGTGTTAAGCAGTCTCTGGGAAAGGGGGTTTGGGGGAAAACCTTCTCTTTAGAGAAGGTTTTCCCCCAACGTTCCCCACAAAGAGAGGTGTTTTACTTTGCGTA
>JAISHJ010000073.1 GCA_031262625.1 Ruminococcus sp.
TATGACCCGTACGGGAATCGAACCCATGATTCCACCGTGAAAGGGTGGCGTCTTAGCCGCTTGACCAACGGGCCGTTTTTGTTGTGCCGAGGATTGTGCTCTACCGGATTGTTATGCCGAGAGGTGTGGTGTTCCGGTGGAGAACTGGCGATGACTGGACTTGAACCGGTGACCTGTCGGGTATGAACCGAATGCTCTAGCCAACTGAGCTACATCGCCGAAAGGAATCTGCCGTATTTGCTGTGTGATAACGGCGACGATAACTATTATACGACAAAGTGAAGAGATTGTCAATATCTTTTTTAAATTAATTTGTAAAAAAAGTGTGAATAATTGATTATAATTTATATATTTATATTTTTTTCATTATTTTTCAACATTTTGTCTTCATATTCGTTTGAATTATATGCTATAATGATGATGTATATTTATGTTATCTGATAATGAGAAGAGTATGAAAGAAATTTTCCTCGCTAAAGAAGGCGAAATTGCACTTAAGGGGCTTAATAAAAAGACGTTTGAAAACGTGCTGATGAAAAATATCAGATACGCGCTTTCGGAGTATGAAGGCGTTAATGTCCACCGCGCTCAGTCGGTTATATATATTCAGGTTGCGGACGAGTCACGCTATAACGCCGCGTACGACAGGCTTACAAAGGTTTTCGGGATTAATGCTTTATGCAGAGCCGCTCTTTGTGAGAAGGATTTTGACGTTATAAAAACCGCTGCTGTCGATTATATTCGCGGCAAAACTGCGGGAGTGCGAACCTTTAAGGTTGAAGCTAAACGGGCTGACAAGAAATTTCCTCTCGATTCTCCCGCAATTTCACGAGAACTGGGCGGCTATATCTTGGAGCAGATTCCGCACCTCTCAGTTGATGTTCACAAGCCGGATTTGACTGTTAATATCGAAATCCGCGAGGAACACTGCTACATACACACCGGGAATGTTCAGGCGGCGGGCGGATTGCCTGTCGGGACTTCCGGCTATGCTTTGGGGCTTTTATCCGGCGGAATTGATTCGCCTGTTGCACTCTATATGATCGCTAAACGCGGTGTGAAAACTGCTACTGTACATTTTGAAGCACCGCCCTATACCTCCGAACGGGCGAAGCTAAAAGTAATTTCACTTGCGCAAAAAATCGCTGCCTATAACGGCGGAATGAGGTTTTTCTGCGTACCTTTTACCGAGATTCAAGAGAAACTCCGTGACGGCTTATCCGCAGTCGGTGAGGACGGCTATTTTACCATAATTATGCGCAGGCTTATGCTTTCTATTGCCGAAAGAATCGCGGAAAAAGAGGGGTTTGATGCTCTGATTACAGGCGAGAGTATCGGTCAGGTTGCGAGCCAGACTATGGGCGCATTAACCTGTACTAATGTTTGTGAAATTCCTGTTTTCAGACCGTTAATCGGCATGGACAAATCTGAAATTGTAAAGATTTCCGAGCGGATTGATACTTTTGAAACATCATCACTGCCGTATGAGGACTGCTGTACGGTATTTACTCCTAAACATCCGCGAACACATCCGAAGCGTGATATTGCAGAAAAATTACAAGCTGACATTAATTTCGGTGAAATGATAGAAGCTGCCGTGAAAAATACCGAAATTATTCATATTAAGGCTGAGTCATAAGCCATTTTTACAGAAACAACATTTTTCTATCTTGAAGTTATCAAAAAGTTATGTTATAATATTTTTGCTATTAAAAAGCCGTATCAAAAAGGGTAAATTCGGTTAATTAAATTATGTCTCAGATTTCAAATTCGGCGCAGAGAGCCTATAAAAAAGCTCTGAAAGCCAAGAAAAAGAAGCTTAAAACTTCACACTGGTTATTTATACAAAAGGGCGACTCGGGAAAAGAGATCGCAAGTAAGATTTTTACACAGTTTGCGGTTTTGGTATTAATTGTATGCCTTGCTATTTTAGGGAATGAATTACGCCTGTCTTTTTCCGCAAAACAACTTAATTCATCGCTTCAAGACCTTTATAATAAATATATTTCGGTTAATATTTTCGACCGTGACGGCGAGATTCTCCCCTCTGCGAAAGCCCTCCTTGACATTAACACCGACACTGCGGGCTGGATTACGATTGAAGACACGAATATTAACCTCCCTGTTGTGCTGAAAAAAACCTCCGACGGAAATGAATATTACCTCACGCGCTCTTTTGACGGCTCGACAAACAAGGCAGGAACACTCTTTCTTGACTACCGCTCCGTACTTGACTATAACGAACGCTCCGACAATCTTATTATTTACGGGCACAATCAAAAAGATAAAACCATGTTCGGCGACCTTGCGAATTACAAGAAGAATATTGAGTTTTACCGCGCACACCCGATTATAAAATTTTCTTCAAATTATGTTTCGGACGACTACAAAATTTTCGCGTTTTTCGTAACTCCTGTAGAGCCGCACCAGACCGCCGACGGTGTAATTTTCGATTATCATAACTATTTAGACCTTTCAGACCGCGAAACTTTTGACAAATTTATCGACAATATTAATCTTAGGAATGAGATTACGACACCTGTTGACGTAAAATTCGGTGACGAAATTTTAACCCTTTCGACCTGCTCAAACGAGTTTGAGCCTTCGCGTTTTGTAGTTTTTGCGCGTAAAGTACGCGAAAATGAAGACACCGTTGTCGATACAAATTCTGCTGCAATTAATCCTAACGCTAAAGAACCTGACTGGGATGTGATTTACGGATGAAAAGTGTACCGCGATGGGTGAAGGTACTTATAATTATCGGAGTTTCGCTCGTTTTAGTCTGGTTTGCCATAAGGACCATATTTCCGTTGCCTGTAAAAAACGCGATTGAGATAATGGAAAGTAAATTCGTTATTGATGTTGTTGATATTTCTTTAGACGCTGACGGATTTACTTATTTGGAACACTTAAAAAACGGCAACTGGGTTTATCGTTTAAGTATAGATTCCAAACACGGTAATAAACATGACGCTTATCGTCTTTATATCTTATCCGAAGATTTTTCAGTTATCAATACTCTTGACTGTGATTATGATGTTAACGGTATGTATGCATTAAATAACGGGAATTTCGCTGTTGATAAAATGACAAAAGACGAAAACGGCACAGTATCACATTCTTTACTCGAATACAACACAGAATTTGAAGTAGTTACCGAAAGACTGTTGCCTGATACTATGACATTTTATAGCGATGGTTTTTATTATAGCCGTGTTGTCGGCGGCGGTCTTCAAATTTTTGATGAAAACTTAACGTTTGTTAATGAATATAAGCTTGAAGAATTTCCGGGGGCAAAAATTATATTTTTTACACAGAGCTATGACGGCGAAGTTTTTATAATTGCTTGTTATGACGAGAATAACTTCAAATACGGAAATCATAACGCATATCTTCTCCGTCCGCTTGACGGCGGCGAAGACGTTAAATATTCACTGGCTTTTGATGCGAGGGGAGATTATCGCGGAAATCGTCCCGGCGATGAACGATACGATTTTTATACGTTGTCATCAAATTTTAATGATGTTTTGTTATTGTTATTTCAAAAAAACATTCGCGGCGATTATCTTTATGGCATAAATAAAGACGGCAGCTTTGAAAAAATCGGGAATTATGTTTCGCCGTATGCCGATTCGACATTTAACTACTATCAAGGAATACCCTACGACGGAAAACGATATTACACCAAGGCAGTACGCGATGGAAAAACAGAGACAGTTACCCTTTACCTTTACGAATACACAGGAACATATCCAAATTAAGAAATAGAATCGGTTGAGAAAAAGCAATGCAAAATTTTTTGAAAAAAATAATTCCGCAAAAAACAGATGCACCGTCGGAACTTCGGCGAAAAATCATTCTTCTTTCTGCAAGCGTTTTACTCATTGCCTGTATTATCGCTCTCGTGATAATTTTCGCGGGAGAGGAACGCGACCGCGAACTTAATAACGAACTTGCGGAGCGGCACACCACAACCGTCAACGTAATTACCACAACGACAGCCGCTACAACAGTTACCGAGACGGAAGCTATTACTACCGTGCCTCCTCCGCCGCCTCTTATAGTTCTCCCCGAGATGGAAGAGTTTTTGGATGAAAACCCCGACACCGCAGGCTGGATAAAGGTTGATACCGGCGTGGATAACGTTGTAATGCAGTATTCCGACAACGAAAAATACCTCGACGAAACCTTCGACGGGCATTATTCCGAAGCGGGAACCGTATTCGCGGATTTTCGCGGTACAGTTAACGACTATAACGAAAAGCAAGCCGATAATATAGTCCTTTACGGGCACAACCAAAGGGACAATTCAATGTTCGGTACGCTTAAAAAATACAAGACAACCCGTGTTCACACAAGCGGCTTTGACTACTATAAAGAACACCCCACATTCACCTTCTCGAATCTTTATGAAAATTATACATATAAAATTGTTGCAATTTTTGTTATTGAAGTTGAGCCGTATCAGAACCCTACGGGGGAAATTTTCGATTACCATAACTACATCCGCTTCACCTCTCCGGAAGTGAGCGAATATACCTATGATAACTGGGTAGAGAAGATTACGGCACATTCCGCTATCAACACAAATATTGATATGGTTGACGGCGATAAATTTTTAACGCTTTCGACCTGTTCCAACGAGTTTGAGCCTTCACGCCTTGTAGTTGTCGGAAGGCGTGTGCGCGAGGGTGAATCTGCCGAAGTTGATACTTCAAAAGCGGCGATAAATCCCGACGCAATAGAACCCGATTGGGATTATATATATAATTACTGAGGATATATCCATGGCAGACAAGACATTTCACCGTTCGGGAAAGCCGGGCAATAAAGGGGAAGAAGTGCCGAAGACAGTATCAAAGGCAGTGCCAAAAGGTTTGCCGAAGGCAATACCCTCGGTGCGCGATATTTTACCCTTTTATCAGTCCGAAGTACTCCCGCCCGAATACTTAACAAAGGTTTGGGATACCGGCGCAGAGTTTACTACCGAACGGATGATACCCATTCGCGAAAACGAATATAATAACGAGTCTGAAGAAATCCTTGAGGATGAAGTTCTTGATGAGGTTTTATTTGACGATGATGACTTGCTCTTGCTCGATGAATCCGCGGAAGAAATAACAGAGGAATTACCGAAAGGATTTTCGCAAAAACCGGCTAAAGAATCTCCGAAAAAATCAGTAACAGAATCAACCGAATCAGTGCAGGAGAAACCAAAATACTCACCGTTTCCGGCAAAGGGTGACAGCTTAGCAGAAATAATCCGCAAATTAATATTTATAATATCTGTAACAGCTTTTATTATCGCCGCGATAATCTTTATAAGTACTTTAATACAGTCAGACCGCGCAGTTGATGATAAGGAAGTCAACCAAGCTTTCGCAAACACAACCGCTGCAACGAGTGTGAATGACGAAGGCGAGATTGTAACTATTCCGCCGACAATTGAGGAACAGAAAGAACATAACGTAAGCCTTAACGACCACTACCTTGCGATTACCGAAAACTATAAAGGGTATCTTTGGGCTTCCGGCTGTGACATAAGCGATCCTGTTGTACAGGGCGATGACAACGAATATTACCTTAAGCAAACCTACTATGACGAGCCGAATAAAGCGGGCGCAATCTTTATGGATTACCGCGTTGTTATGACGGAAGATTACATTTCCCCAAATGTAGTTATCTACGGTCATAACCAAGAAGACGGGACAATGTTCGGCAACCTCAAACGCTACAAAAACAACATTGATTTCTACAGCGAAAACGCGTTTATTCAGTTTAACACGCTTTATGATGTGGGTGACTATGTCGTCTATGGATTTTTCGTGACAAATGCTCTTGCGTCACAGGATTCCGAAGGCGAAGTCTTCCGCTACCATGACTATATCGAATCTCTTAAGAGCGAAAATACTTTTTACTGGTATCTTGACGAAGTATATAAGCGCAACCAAATAGTATCGCCTGTTGATGTGAAGTACGGCGACAAACTCCTCACCCTTTCAACCTGTTCAAACGAATTTACCGACAGCCGTTTCGTAGTTTTTGCGCGGAAACTCCGCCCCGATGAAACGCGTGAAAGCTTTGATTTTACCGATACTATATATAATGTCAACGCCCAAGGCTTAGACTGGGATGCTATTACTTCAAACCAAACCGAAGCCGTTACCGAAGAAACCGCTCCCGAAACTGCCGCACCTGTCCTTGAAACTGTCTACTCCGACAGCGACGAAATCGGAATGTTAGTTACCCGCCCGGCTGTTATTGTCAGCCCGGAAACAGCAGTTCCCGAGACTGCGGCTGATACCGCCGTACCCGAAACATCGGCTGAAACTACAGTACCCGAAACAGCAGCGATGACTACAGTTCCGGAAACCGCTAATGGAACCACAGTTCCCGAGACAACTATACCCGAAACAGCTGCCGTAACTACCGGTCCCGAAACAGAAGCATCTGAAACTGTTACAGCTGAATCTGCTCAATAAAGACTTAAAAGGAAATAACCATGGCAATGTATGAAGAAGCCGCGCCTAAAAAGCGTGAGAAAAAAAGCTTCCGCGAAAATTTTATACCCTCAAAAAGCGATCCGAAAAATGTGCTTATCAATAAGCTTATCATTATCGCCTCCGCTTTGGCTCTGCTTGTTTGCATAGCCGTTTTGGGTGAATACTTTTACCGCATCTATGAAGCTAAGCACAACAGCGAAACCCTCGGCGATATATATAACACCGCTAATGCAAGGGTAATATCGAACAATACGGACGATGAGCCTGTTCCCGGCGAAACCGGAACCATGCCCGTAACGACTGTTCCCGCACCCGATATGCCGTGGGTAGAGCCTGCGAAACTCCCCAGTGCAATTGAACTTTCGGCAATTAACCCCGATTACGCCGGTTATGTAAGTATACCGGGAGTGTTTTCGGAAGCGGTAGTCCTCGCCGCCGATAACGAATACTATTTAACGCATAATTATTACGGGCAAAAGCGCTCGGCGGGAACTGTTTTTGCCGACTACCGCAACGTCATAAACGGCGAAAAAGTTTCGGACAATATCGTTCTCTACGGACATAATAACAAAGACGGTACTATGTTCGGAAACATGGACTATTATAAATATAACGCTAACTACTGGCTTAAGAATCCCTTCGTTTATTTCGATAATTTTTACACACAGGACGTTTATGTTATCCTTTCGTCCTTCATAACAAATGTTGACCCGAAGGACGATAACGGCAATGTTTTCGACTATCAAAACTATCTTAATTTTGATGATACCTATACTTTTGAAAATTTCAAAGCCAATATCGAAAAGAAAAATCAGATGATTACCGGGCTTGATTATGACGAGAATGATAAATACTTAACACTCTCGACCTGTTCATACGAATGGGTACCCTCCCGTCACGTTATGATAGCAAGAAAGCTCCGCCCCGGCGAAACAACTTCCAATATAGATACTTCGCTCTTTAAGCTTAACCCCGACCCTGTATGGCCTGCTGTTTATTATAAATACTCGGGATAATAACGAATGAAGTCTGTTAACTCAATCCTCAACAGCATTATCGCCGTGCTTTTAATCGGCGGTATCTATACTCTCACAGCGGTAACCGGTGAAACCTCTCCTATAGAGGAAACGGGTATCGCTTACGAAACAACGACCGAAGCAACAACCGTTGCAACAACCGCGACAACAACTGAAAATGTTACGTCATTAACCGAAACCGTTACTGCCGCCGCACCGTCTAAGAATGTCGTTTATGTTACAGAGAGTACTGCAAAAAACGAGGAAACAGAAAGTACAACAGAAACCGAGGAGACGCCCGAGAGCGAAACTACAACAACAACTACTGCTACTACTACTACTATTACTACTACTTCCGAAGCTGCAACAATAACAACGCAAGACGTTCTTGCCGCAGCAGAACTGTATGAAGAGGATGAAGAACCGGAGGACACCGGGCTTTATGAAGAAGACGAACCGAATGAAAATGCTTCCGACGAAGACGATATACTTATAGATGATGAATATACCGACGCCAATAACGAAGACGGATTGCCTTTACAAGAAGTGGACGAGCCTGAAGGTACTGTAATCGAACCGGATGATACCGTTACGGCGACGGTAACTGTCCCTAAAAAGGACATACAGTGGAATTTGGCGGACGGTGAACCTGCCGGAACGCCCGACGATACTTCCGCAAATACTGTTTTGCCGCCGCCCGGAACTGCCGCAACAACCCTTACCGCATACTTTAACGGAAAGAGACAAACGGTTGATGCCTTTGGGCTAATCTGTGCGGTAACTTCAAATGAGGTTTCGGATAGCTTTGAAGACGAAGCAATAAAGGCGCAGGCTGTCGCCGCCTATTCATACATAAAAGAAGCTAACGACAGGGGCGATGCACCCGATGTCGCCGTTGACTATAACTATTCCGATAGACTTAAAAATATCGTAACAAGCGTTTGGGGAATTGCTTGCTACCACAACGGTAAGCTTGCGCAGACCGTTTACTCCGCCTCTTCCGCAGGCTACACCGCTTCTTCCGAAAGTGTCTGGGGCGGCGCGCACCCTTATCTTGTAAGTGTAGAGACACCGTTTGATGCAGCTTCCGACCCGAATTACGGTATAAAGTCTACCTACACCGAAAATGAAATGCGCAGTCTCCTTGAATCAAAGCTTCATATAAATCTTTCGGGCAATCCCGCAAACTGGCTTATAGTTACCGGCTTCACCGACGGCAACTACGTTGAAACAATGCTGATTGACGGTCAGGACGAAATTTCCGGGCGCGAATTCCGCGAAAGCGTTATGAATTATAAAATCAGAAGTTCCGCCTTCGCCGTAAGCTATTATGACGGAATTTTCACGATAACCACCTACGGCTACGGTCATGGGGTAGGCATGAGCCAAAACGGCGCGAATATATTAGCAAAACAGGGCTATAACTATGTGCAGATATTAAAATATTACTACACAGGAGTGGAAGTAAGGTAGAAGTAATACTGCGCTGAGTTAAATTCGGTAAAATCGCTATTGTCAACGCATAATAATATATCGGAAACAATATATCTTAAAAATGTTTACAAAAATATTCTGTAAACCTATTGACAAAGCATATTATATGTTCTATAATATAGACATAAGCTAAATCAATAAGGCAGAGCGTAAAGCCTGCTTACATTCGGAGGTAATTTTATTATGAGCGATATTTTTGATAAAATCGGTCAGACGTTTTCAGACATAGGCGATTCTGTTTCCGAGAAATCCAAGTACGTAGCGGAGACCGCGAAACTCAACGCTAAAATTTTGCAGGAAAAGTCTTCAATCGGGAGTAACTACTCCGATATAGGACGCTACTACGTTGAGCATTTTTCCGACAATGCCGACCCGGGCATTTCCGATAAGGTTTTAGCGGTTGTAAAATCGAAGGAACTTATCTGTGAAATGGAGTCTAAAATTTTAGCACTTAAGGGTTACGTAAAGTGCACTGCTTGCGGGGCGAACGTTCCTTTTGAGGACAAATTCTGCGGCAAATGCGGAGCTCTTCTCGAAAAGCCAGCTGCTCCCGCACCCGAAGAAGACATTACTCCGAACGTTTCGGTAGTTCCCGACGATGCTCCTTCCGACGATAAAGTTTAATAATATTCCCGACTTAGCCGAGTTGTTACTCCCGATATTTTAAGCCCGTACATTTTTGATGCGGGCTTTATTTTTGTTAATAAACTACTACTGTTCATATATAAAAAGCATGATTTTTCAAGAAGTAATTTTTATTCATAATTTCACTATTAAAAATTTACTTGTTTATATTTTCAAAAATCGGCTGTTCATAATTTTCGCTTTAATTGTTAACTCTTAATACTCATTTAATTGCATTTCAAAACTTATAAAATATAGATATTTTGTTGCGAATTTTTTATTGCCGTTAATTATTGTATTTTTTGTACTCAACATAAAAACTCTTTGTGTACAAAATATTCCGCATTAATTAACCGACCCGGTGTAATCGTTTACATTAACAAATATGACA
>JAISHJ010000080.1 GCA_031262625.1 Ruminococcus sp.
GTAAACTTCGTAGTTATCGACTTAATTTCTTTTTTATAAGAGTTTGGCTTTTTAGACTTTTTAGTCATAGTTTTCCTTTTTATATATAAATACACCGAAAGTCCCCGTGACAGGCACGGGGACTATTGCGTACGCCTGATGAGACCCGCAATCCGAAAGCTTATACTAAGCTTTTGCGAAGTCCTTTAAGAATAATTTACACTGTTAAGTTTTCCGATTCTCCACGGGTATACCCCGGAAGAACTTAAAAATACTAACCCTGTTGCGTTTTCCGATTCTACACAGGTATACCCCGGAAGAACTTAAAAGTACTAACCCTGTTGCGTTTTCTGTGAGGGCTTTTATGCCGCAGCGGAATTTTTAAGGATAAGTGCGATGATATTTACCGCTAAGATGGTAAGAAAGAAAATTACTCCCAAGATAACGGTTAAGCGTTTGAGGGCATCTTCTTTTGAAGAGCCGCCGCCGCCTTTGCTGAAAAGGTTATCAGACTCGCCGCCGCCGAAAGCGGAGCCGAGATCTTGCTGCTTTGAGTCCTGTGCGACTGTTAAGACAATAATTAATACCGCCAGAAGGAGTAAAAGTGCTCCTGTTACAATCTGTAAAGTGTCGAATACCATAGATTTCTCCCAAAGACTACTCTTCTATTTCAACCATGATTTTTTGACTGTTTTTGCCGGCAGCCGCACGCATAACACTGCGGATAGCCTTGGCAATTTTGCCTTGTTTACCGATAACTCTTCCCATATCGTCGGGAGCAACGCGGAGTCTGTATATGGTTACGCCGTTCTCGTTAGGCTCATCTGCGGTAACCTGTACTGCCGAAGGATCGTTAACAAGCCCTTGTGCCATGGAAGTTAGTAAATTTACCATTTTCTTTACCGCCTATTCTGATATAAATAAATGTAGAATAAATCTGACAGATTATTCTGCTGCTTTTGCTTTTGCTAAGAGTTTCTTAACTGTGTCGGTAGGCTGTGCGCCGTTTTTAAGCCATTTGTCAGCTGCTTCTACGTCGATTTTAACGCCTGTATCGGGCTTTTTCGGGTCGTAGTAGCCTATCTGCTCGATAAATCTGCCGTCACGGGGATAGCGTGAATCTGCAACGACTATGCGGTAAAACGGTTCTTTCTTTGCGCCCATTCTTCTTAATCTGATTTTTACGGACATTTTGGTATCTCCTTTTAATAGCTGAAAGCTATGATTATATAGTATACGCCATATCCCGCTAAGACCAATGCAAAGAGTATTGCAAGAGGTTTCGGGAGTTTTAGGTGTATCTTAGTTAACTTAGTGAATTTGGGAATGATTGTTAATGTCAATGCGATTGCTGTTAATATAAAGATTGCGGAGAGGAAGAAGTAATATATTTTCATTTGAACATATTGTTATTCGGTAAATTAAGTCCGCGCATCTGACGTGCCATCTTCGCCATGTTGCCCATTCCGCCTTTGCCTTTTCCGCCCTTACCTTTACCGCCGCCGAGACCGAATTGCTTCATCATTTTCTGCATATCCTCAAACTGCTTTATAAGGCGGTTAACGTCGGCAACGGTGTTGCCGGAACCGGCTGCTATACGGCGTTTGCGGGATGGATTGATGATAGAAGGCTTAGTGCGTTCAGCCGGGGTCATTGACTGGATTAGAGCGGAAACTCGCTCCATCTTTACCGATTCGAGGGCTTCATCGTCGATTTTTCCTGCAACGCCCGGAATCATTCCGATAATCTGTTTTAGAGGACCCATTTTCTTAATCTGCTGCATCTGTTCTAAGAGGTCGTTCATATCGAAACCGTCGGATTGAAGCTTCTTCGCCATTTTTTTGGCATCCGCTTCGGAGACGGTCTGCTCCGCACGCTCAATAAGGGTCAGAACATCGCCCATACCGAGAATTCGCGAAGCCATCCGCGATGGGTGGAAAGGCTCAAGGTCTTCAAGCTTTTCACCCGTACCGATAAACTTAACGGGTTTGCCGATTACAGCTAAAACCGAGAGCGCCGCGCCGCCGCGTGTGTCAGAGTCAAGCTTACTCATTAGCACACTGTCGATACCGAGAGCTTCATCAAAAGCTTTCGCTACATTTACGGCATCCTGTCCTGTCATTGCGTCAACGACAAGCATAATTTCGTCTGGATTCGTCTCAGCCTTGATGTTTTTAAGTTCTGTCATGAGCGTTTCGTCGATATGAAGACGTCCCGCCGTGTCGAGAATTACCACGTCATTGCCGTAATCCTTCGCGTGGCGGAGAGCGTTTTTCGCGATTGATACAGGGCTTATCTGCCCCATTTCAAATACTTTAACGCCGGCTTTTTCGCCGACAACCTGAAGCTGACCGATAGCCGCCGGGCGGTAAACGTCACAGGCTACGAGGAGGGGGCGCTTGCCCAAAGACACAAGATGTTTGGCAAGTTTTGCCGCATGAGTGGTCTTACCCGAACCCTGTAAACCGCACATCATTATGACGCAAGGCGGCTTTGAAGGGAAATTTATCTTGCTGTTCTCACTCCCCATGAGGGTAATGAGTTCGTCATTTACTATCTTTATAACCTGCTGTCCGGGAGTAAGGCTTGTTAAAACGTCGTCTCCAACAGCTTTTTCGGTTACTTTCGCAACAAAGTCCTTCACGACTTTGTAGTTAACGTCTGCTTCAAGAAGTGCAAGGCGCACTTCGCGCATTGCTTCTTTAACATCGGCTTCGGTAAGTCTTCCGCGCCCTTTTAAGCGCTTAAATACGTTGCCTAATTTTTCGGAAAGGCTCTCAAACGCCAAAGGTAATCACCTCAGAATACAGATTACAGATTACAGATTCTGCCGCCGCACCGTTCGTTGTCAAAATAGTTCCCCCGCACTCTCAAGAAGCCCTAAAGTATATTTCGCTCTTGAATGGAGAGCGGTGATGTTGCAGCCGGGCTTAAGTTCATTTTCGAGTACTGTCAGATGTTTTTTCAGTTCGTCGTATAGTTTATAATAGTTGTCGGCGTGTTCGATAATATGAAGTTTATCTTCGAGGGATTGCATTACTGCTTCTGCACGCTTTATATTGTCGCGGACAGCCTGTCTTGAGATGCCTGAATTTTCGGCAATTTCGCCGAGAGAAAGGTCGTCATTATAGAAATTCCGTGCAGCTTCGGCTTGTTTTTCGGTAAGACAGCCGGAATAGTAATCAAGAAGTCGTGAATATCGGAGACTTTTTATTTCATCTGCTTCCATTTGAGCCCCTGTGTAAAGGTTTTTAGCTTAACAGATAATATTATAGAGGAAAAATCGTGTAATGTCAATATGTTAGCAGTAAAATTAATGAAAAGTTCATAAATTATATTTTATCTTTATATTAAATTTTATAAATATCACTTGTTTTTTAATAAATTTTATGTTACAATATATTGGTGAAGTAAAATGAAATAATATCTTATCAGAGGTAGAATTAATGGATATATTCCATGAACAGATTGTAAAAAAGCCTAACAGCGGCATGAGACTCCTTGCTTTGATAGCAATTACGGCAGGCTTTGTAATCGCTGTAGCGGTGACATTCATATTTTTATCATTCCTTTTCCCGATGTCGTTTTTAATAATCGCCGGGCTTATTTACCTCGGATGGTATGTTATTACCGGGTTTGGCGTGGAGTATGAATATATCCTCACTAATGATGAGCTTGACATTGACAAAATTATCGCTAAGCGCAAACGCAAACGTCTTATTTCGATAAAAATGTCAAATGTTACTGATTTTGCGAAGCAGACAACCGACAGCAACGCCGGAAGCCGTACGCTTGTTGACTGCGCAGGAAATGAACTGCCGCCCTTTATTATGGACTTTAAACATGAAAAGATGGGAGAATGCAGGCTTCTTTTCACCCCGGCTGAAGAAATGATAACAGAGATGGTAAAAGTTCTGCCGCGTGCGCTCCGCATTAAGTACAAAGATTCAAATGTTATATAAGAACTTGTATTCATAGCGTGAAGTCGGTCGAGAGTGGTGTGATTTTTTCGCTATGCAAGAAAGTTTTGCGCCGCCTTGCTGACGCAAGGCAAGTAAAACTGACGCAGCAGAGCGGAAAAAGCGCGCCGCTATCGGGCGGCTGAACCTATGAATACAAGTTCTAAATACTACGGAAAGACTGTTCGTTATGAATATAGGTATCCATACAATTGATTATAAACATTTTAGGAAGCTTGCCGTCAATCCGCGATTCCGCTCGAAACTTCTTACTTCAAGAGAGATGAAGTTTTTAATGGGAAAGGGGTTCTCAACGCGTATTATTGCAGAGATGTTCTGTGTGAAAAACGCATTTATCAAGGCTATGGGCGGGGCAGTTTCCGGCTGCAGAATGGATGAAATCTCTGTTTTACAGGATTGGTCGGGGCTTGCATATATCGCCGCACAGGGTATGACAAAAACAAGGCTTGACGCTAAAAAATGCAAGATAACCTGCTCATTCTCCCACAACAACCGTACAGCCACCGCCGTGGTAGTCTTATATCCGGCGAATATGTAGATATAATAATCTTTTGATGGCGACAATACTAATACCCTTAAGAGTAGTCATTAACCCTGCAAATATAATAGTACTTACCATAAAAATAACCGAAAAATTTTTACCGGAGGGCTAATCATGGCTGATGTTAACGCGCTGTATACTTTATGGAAAGACAAAGCGACCGACGACCCGGATTTACAGAAAGAACTTACAGACATTTCAAACGACTCCGAAGGAATATCCGACCGTTTTTACCGCGCTCTCGAATTCGGTACAGGCGGACTTCGCGGCGTTATAGGCGCCGGTACTAACCGTATGAACATCTATACTGTTAGACAGACGACACAGGGTTTCGCGGAATATATTAAAGAAGCGTTCCCGAAAAATCCTTCTGTTGCTATCTCTTACGACAGCAGAAATAAATCCGACCTTTTTGCGAAGGAATCTGCCCGCGTGCTTGCCGGAAACGGTATTAAGGTTCACCTTTACAGAGAACTTATGCCTACGCCGATGCTCTCATTTGCAGTACGTGAACTTTCTTGCAGTGCCGGAATAATGATTACAGCTTCCCATAATCCGGCAAAATATAACGGCTACAAGGTCTACGGCTCGGACGGCTGTCAGCTTACTCTTGATGCAGCAGAGGTTGTCCTTGCGAAAATAGCTAAAACCGATATTTTCGACGGCGTGAAACTTTCAGACTTTACAGCTGCTGTTTCTAACGGCGAAATTAACTATATTTCGGAAGAAGTTTGCGAGCACTACTACGAATGTGTTAAGAAACAGAGTATCCACCCCGGAATCTGCAAAGACAGCGGCTTAAAAATAGTATACACACCTTTAAACGGCACAGGCAATAAGCCCGTACGCACAATTTTATCGCGTATCGGGATTTCTTCTGTAACTGTCGTTCCCGAACAGGAATTCCCTGACGGAAATTTCACAACCTGTCCCTTCCCGAATCCCGAAATAAAGGAAGCGCTTGCTAAGGGGCTTGAACTCTGCAAGAGCGTTTCTCCCGACCTTCTCCTTGCTACCGACCCCGACTGCGACAGAGTAGGTATCGCCGTTCCCGGACCGAACGGTTACGTCCTCTTCTCCGGTAACGAAGTAGGCGCAATGCTCCTTGAATATATCTGCGCAGAGCGCACAAAACTCGGAACTATGCCGGAAGAGCCTATCGCCGTAAAGACGATAGTAACCACCGATCTTGTGCGGGCGATCGCCAAAGAATACGGCGTTGAGGTTATCGACGTTCTAACCGGCTTTAAGTTTATCGGCGAACAGATTGGTTTCCTTGAGTCTCAAAATGAAGAAGACCGTTACGTCTTCGGCTTTGAAGAGAGCTACGGTTATCTTGCCGGAACGTATGTAAGAGATAAGGATGCTGTTGTTGCTTCTATGCTTATCTGCGAAATGACAGCTTTTTATAAGAGCAAGGGTATCACTCTCCTTGAAGCACGGGAAAAAATGTACAAAAAATACGGTATTTATTTCCACACCCAGAATTCTTTCACCTGCGAAGGTGAATCGGGCATGGAGCGGATGAGCGAAATTATGGCAGAACTTCGCGCAAAACCTCCCGTAACCATCGGCGGACTTAATGTAATTCGCATTGACGACTATAAACAAAGCTTCTCGCTTGTTCCCGAAACCGGCGCTAAAACCGTTCTTACGCTTCCGAAGTCGGATGTTATCGCGTTTAATCTTACCGATAATGCTTCTGTAATTATCCGTCCCTCCGGAACCGAGCCAAAGATAAAAGTATACTTTACCACAACAGGCAATCTGCGTTCCGAAGCAGAAGCTTTACAGGCTAAGCTTGCGGAAGACTTTAAAGCTGTAATAGGATTCTAAACGTCAAAAATGAATAGAAAAAAACGCAGGCGCCATTCAAAAAGCATAGTAATCAAAACAGTCACATATGTTGTACTAATCTTACTCCTGTTTTTACTGATAGTTTTTATCGTGTCACGCTTTGATAAGCCGCCCGAAGACGAAGTTTCCGACACCGGGATTACCGCCGCCGACAGCAAAACTATAGGTACGGCTTCAAACTCTGTCGGCAGTCAGGGCGGCAATGAAAGCGAGATACTGATAATAACGACAGCAGAGGAGACGGAAGGTACTGATGAATTGGCTGATAATGAATGGGCTTTATACCTTGTAAACAACGAAAATTCCCTCCCCGCCGACTATGATAATACGCTTGAAAACGAAATCGGGCTTACTCTCGTATTTTCGGACTATCGCGACTATTTTTTCGACGACCGCGCAGCACCCTACCTTATAAAAATGCTTGAAGACTCTGCCGAAGACGGCGTGAACCTTTATGTGGTCTCGACCTACCGCACACAGGAATATCAGCAAAACAACCTTGACAGCAGCGTTAACGACCGAATGGCGCAGGGTATGGACTACGACACCGCCTATGCAGATGCCCTTGAAAGCGTTGCCCTCCCCGGGCACTCCGAGCATAACGCCGGGCTTGCCGCCGACATAATGACACCGTCATATACTTCAATGGAAGATGACGGCTTCAAGAACACCGAAGAATACGAATGGCTCAGTAAAAATGCCGCAAAGTACGGCTTTATCCTCCGTTACCCCGAAGGTAAGCAGAATGTTACGGGGATTATCTATGAGCCTTGGCATTATCGGTTCGTAGGAGTTTACCACGCAACAAAGATAGCCGAGAGCGGACTTACGCTCGAAGAATATTTCAAGGAAAACGGCTGGGTTGACGAAAACGGCAAGGCTACGAAGCATCTCGGTCCTATCGCGGAGGATGTTCCTGCCGCAAATGATTCCCCGGCAGTTACCCTGCCCCCCGACATGATTACCGTGACGGTTAATACCGAAATGGGCAATCCTATTTTAGTAGAATGAAGACTTTGAGAGGAGTTATCATCTGTGAACCCGATAGTATGCGGAATAGTCCGTGCGGTTTTTCATCTTTGGTTTAACTTCTCCATTGAAGGTACGGAAAATATTCCGAAAGAGGGCGGCATAGTCATTGCTTCAAACCACCGCTCCTTCGCCGACGTTGTAGCTATAACCATTCCAATGAAACCTCCGCTGAAATATATGGCGCGTGACACGCTCTTTAAGAATAAGATTGTCTCGCTTTTCATCAGAATTCTCGGTGCATTTCCGGTTAAGCGTGATACAGCAAGCACCGAACTTTTCAAAACCTGCGATGAAATATTAAGGGCAGGTAAAAACCTCGTTATCTTCCCCGAAGGCACAAGGCAATATAAAAACAAAGTCGGCGCGGGGAAAGCGGGTGTAGCAATGATTGCGGCGCGTTCCGGCGCAGACGTTCTCCCTTGCGGCATTATTTTTGAAGGCGAAAAGCTTCATTTCCGCTCGAAATTTACTATAAAATTCGGTCCGATTATCAAAGCCGACGAAATATCTGTAGACGGCACTTCATCAAAAGAAATGCGGAAAGTCCGCGACAGGATTATGAACGCCATCCGTGAGCTTGTTGAAGGCGGTGTGGTCAGTGCAGACAGTTCGGACGGCGTAGGCAAAACAGACGGTACGGACAGTTTGGGCAGTACAGACAATACAGGCGGCATGAGCAGTACGGACGGCAAGGTCGGCGTAGGCGGCAAGGACAATACAAGCGGAGACACCGATGCAATATGAAATATAAAATTATCGTCGATAAATACGCCGGATTCTGTTTTGGTGTATCAAGAGCGATTGCGCTTGCGGAAAGCTGCCTTTCGGAAACTAATCACGGCAGCATCTACACATACGGCAATATTATCCATAACGCACGGGTCGTGAATTCTCTCCGTGAAAAAGGCGTAATCTCAATCGAACATGAAGATTTCACGAAGCTAACCTCCTCCGACACCGTAGTAATCCGCTCACACGGCGTTCCGGCAGAAATCTTCCGAGAATTATCCGAAATCGGTGTTAATATCGTTGACGGGACCTGTCCGTTTGTTAAAAAAATCCACAATATTGTTTCGGAATATTCATCATTAGGTTACGAAATTATTATTTTCGGTGACAAACGTCATGCCGAAATAATCGGTATTGTGGGAAATTGCCAAAACACTTCTCATATTTACGCCGATTTTAACGAATTTTTAGACAAAACCGACAATTTTAAATATTTTTTTCAAAAAAAGCTTGCTTTTATCTCTCAAACAACCTATAATATAATAGACTGGGAAGAAACTACTTCTAAAATAAACGCTCATTCCTCCGATTTTACAGATTTGAAGGTTTTTAACACCATCTGCGATGCTACAAAAAACAGACAGAACGGTGCAAAAAAGCTTTCTGAAATCTGCGATATTACTGTTGTTGTGGGTGACAATTCCAGCTCAAATACAAGAAAACTTTACGATATCTGTGCCGGTAATTCTCCCGGCAGCGCTTATATCACAGACGGTTTTGATTTGACAAATTTCAGGCGGCGTGCATCCGAGCTTATCTCTGTGCTTTCCCGCCAACCTGATACCCCCGGTAAAACTCTGACCGTGGGTATTACCGCCGGAGCTTCCGCTCCGCGCGAAGTTATCGAGGAGGTAATTAAAGCAATGGACGATTCAATCAAGGATGTTATGCAGGGCACAGAGGTGCAAAAGACAGAAGAGGTACAGGACACTGGAGCGGCAGATAATACCGCCGACGAAAGCTTTGAATCAATGTTAAACGCAAGCCTTAACAGACGCGTACATAAAGGTAATCGCGTCGAAGGTATTATTACTGGCTTCCATAATAATGAAGTTACCGTAGATATAGGCACAAAGCAGACAGGTTTCGTTCCTCTCGAAGATTTTGCCGAAATTCCCGATGAAGACCCTAAAAACAGCGTAAAAATCGGCAGTTCGGTTGAACTCATCGTTACTCAGGTTAACGATGCCGAAGGGTGGGTAACTCTCTCAAAATCTAAGGCAGATGCTCGTTCAGGCTATGAACGTCTTGAAAAAGCTCTTAATAACGATGAGATTTTGGATGCGGTTATTACCGGTGTCGTTAAGGGCGGCGTTGTCGCAACAATTAAAGGCGTTCGCGTGTTTATCCCCGCTTCCCACAGCGGTATTCGTACCGCTAAGGGTGACGAAAACGCTGAAAATGCTCTTAACGCGCTCTTTAAACAGAACGTCAGAATTAAGATTATAGAACTTGACGAAAAGCGCAATAAAGCTGTAGGTTCAATCCGCGAAGCTATGAATGCGGAGCGCGGCGCTGCAAAAGATAAATTCTGGGAAAGCGCAGAAGTCGGGAAGACTTATACCGGCGTTGTGAGGAGTACTACTGCTTATGGTGCATTCGTTGACCTCGGCGGCGTTGACGGTATGATTCACCTTTCCGAACTCTCATGGGATAAGGTTACTCATCCTTCACAGGTTGTGAAGGTAGGCGACAGCGTTGACGTTACCATAAAGGCTCTCGACCGTGAAAAGAACCGTGTTTCTTTAAGCTATAAAGACCCGAACGGCGATCCTTTCACAAACTTTACGGCAAATTATGAAGTAGGAATGGACGTTCCCGTTAAGGTTGTTTCTATCGCTTCTTTCGGAGCATTTGCGGAAATTATCCCCGGGGTTGACGGACTTATCCATGTCTCTCAATTTTCCGGCAATGCTCTTAAAAAAGACGATGAAGTTACTGCCCGTATCACTGAAATTGACGCTGACAGAAAGCGTATCAGCCTTTCACTCCGTGCAATTGATGTTCCGGTTGACGAAAATGTTCCTTATGTTATCCCCGAAGAAACAGAATAATTTATATAAGCGCGAAGAAAACTTCGCGCTTTATTTATGTAACATAGGCTTGACAATAAGACAGAATTATGTTATAATTATTAAAATGGGATAGAAGAGGTTAAAATAATGGCATTGGTAAAAATCCCCGCTTTATTTGACCTGCACGTACACTTTCGCGACCCGGGTTTTACCGGCAAAGAAGATATATTTTCCGGAGCGGCGGCGATGAAAGCCGGCGGCTATTCAGGAGTTGTCTGTATGCCGAATACCTCTCCGCCTATTGACAACGAAGAAACAATAAATTATATCCACAAAAAAAGCATGGGGCTCGGTGTAAATATCTACCCTGCCGCCTGTATAACTAAAGGAATGAAGGGCGAAGAACTTGCGGACTATGCAATGTATAATCGTCTCGGGATAAAGATTATCACCGACGACGGCAAGCCTGTTAAGAATAATGAACTTATGCGGAAAGCCTTCATAGAAGCTTCTAAACATAACCTTCTTATCGCCGACCACTGTGAAGACCTCGATATAATAGACGGCGGAATTATTAACAAAGGTGAAGTTTCGGAAAAATTAGCTGTTAAGGGTATGGACAGACTTTCGGAGGACCTTATTACCGCAAGAGATATTATCTTAGCGGCGGAACTTGAGACGAGAGTACATATCTGCCATGTTTCGACCGAAACTTCGGTAGAGATTATCCGTGCCGCTAAGGCTAAGGGCGTTAAGGTTACGGCGGAGACTGCTCCCCATTATTTTATCTTCACCGACGAGAAACTTTTAGCTAAAGATGCCGACTACCGCATGAATCCCCCGCTTCGTACAGAGCGTGACAGGGAAGCGATAGAAGCCGCGGTGATTGACGGAACGATAGACTGTATCTGCACCGACCATGCTCCGCATATGCCCTCCGAAAAAGCGGATTTTTATACTGCTCCTAACGGTGTAATCGGGCTTGAAACAGCTTTCGCGGCGGCGTATACTTATCTTGTAAAAACAGGAAAGATACCGCTTGAAAGACTTACAGAACTTATGTCAACTAAGCCTCGCAAGATTTACGGATTACCGCCGACAAGCAAATACGTTCACTTCGACCTTGACGAAAGTTATATAGTAAACCCGGAAGATATGAAATCTAAGGGACGAAACTGCGTTTTTAAGGGTGAACGGTTATACGGTGTTTTGAAAAATTAATGATAAATTTTGTGGAGGAATAATTAATGTCTTTTAGCAGGCTTATTTCGGGAATTAAAAGAATGAATAACCCGACGGTTGCGGGACTTGACCCGAAGCTTGATTTTATCCCCGAACATATTAAAAACAAATCCTTTTCGCTTTACGGTGAAACTCTCGCCGGAGCGGCAGATGCGCTCTTACAGTTTAATATCGGGCTTATAGATGCTCTTTATGATATAGTCCCGGCGGTTAAGCCGCAATCGGCATATTATGAAATGTACGGCTATGAAGGTGAAAAAGCACTTACGAAAACTATTCGTTACGCCGCCTCGAAGGGAATGTTCGTAATTCTTGACGGAAAGCGTAATGACATCGGACCTACCGCTTCCGCTTATGCGGCGGCTTATCTCGGCGAAACTGCTGTCGGCAATTCATCTGTTTCCGCGTTCGGCGCAGATGCTTTGACAGTAAACGGCTACCTCGGAACAGACGGACTTACACCCTTTACCGATATATGTAAAACTAACGACAAGGGTATATTTGTACTTGTAAAAACTTCAAACAAATCTTCCGGCGAACTTCAGGACAAGAAGCTTGAAGATGAAACGGTTTACGAATTCATGGGGCAGATGTGCGAAACCCTTGGTGCTGACACGATTGACGAATATGGCTACAGCGCAGTCGGCGCGGTAGTAGGCGCAACTTACCCTGAACAGCTTACAGAACTTCGTAAAAAGCTGCCGCATACGTTCTTCCTCGTCCCCGGATACGGTGCGCAGGGCGGCGGAGCAGCAGGACTTCGCGGTGCGTTTGATAAAAACGGACTGGGCGCAGTTGTTAACTCCTCAAGAGCGATAATGTGTGCTTATAAAACCGAAAATGCTCCCGGAGAGGCTTTTGCAGAAGCTGCAAGGCGCGAAGCAATCCGCATGAGAGAAGACATTAACGCGAATATATAGCGGACAGAAGAAAACCGACAGACAAAAATAAGTTTATATACGGCGGACAAAAAAGATGGTCGGTTAAAATAAAGCAGACAAAAATCAGCGAAAATTAAAAAGGTAACTGTAAAAATATGCTTAGTAAAAATAAAAAAGCTTACATAATGCTTGCGGACGGCACTATTTATAACGGTTTTTCTTTCGGTGCAGAGGGCGAGAAAATCGGGGAGATTGTCTTTGCAACCGGAATGACAGGCTACGCCGAGACACTTACCGACCCCTCCTATTTCGGACAGATTGTTACTCAGACATTCCCATTAATCGGAAACTACGGGATAAATCCCGAGGATTTCGAGTCGGAAAAGTCTGTGGTTTCGGGATATATTGTTCGTGAGTACTGTGAAAATCCGTCAAATTTCCGCTGTGAAGGCGATATTGACAGTTTCCTAAAATCCCAAAATGTCATAGGCATATATGGAATTGACACGCGTTCGCTGACGAAAAAAATCCGCGAACACGGTGTAATGAACGGTGTAATTACCACGAATGAAATTACAGACAAAGATGAATTACTTGCGAAAATAAATGCGTATACTATAAAGGATGCCGTTTTATCGGTAACTATAGCAGAGAAGCGTGAATATTCTACAGACAATAAATATTCCGTTGTGCTTTACGACTACGGGTATAAATATAACATCAGACGGGAACTCGAAAAGCGCGGCTGTAAGGTTACCGTTGTTCCGGGGCTTACCCCTGCAGAAGAAGTTTTAGCGATGAAGCCGGACGGAATAATGCTCTCGAACGGTCCGGGCGACCCTTCGGAAAATACTATTCCCATCGAAAACCTCAAAAAACTCAAAAATACAAATATACCGATATTCGGAATCTGTCTCGGGCATCAGCTTATGGCACTTGCCTCCGGGGCGAAAACCGAAAAGCTTAAATACGGTCACCGCGGCGCTAATCAGCCTGTGAAGGATATTATCCACGACCGCACCTTCGTAACATCACAAAATCACGGCTATGCGGTAGTGAACGACAGTGTACCCGAAAACTGCGGCAAAGTTTCCCACATTAACGCAAACGACGGCTCTTGCGAAGGAATTATCTACTCCGACAGCAACTGCTTCACAGTACAATTCCACCCCGAAGCCTGCGGCGGTCCTCACGACACAGCTTATCTTTTTGATGAGTTTGTGGGGAGGATGGAGGAGAAATAATGCCGGCGATAAGTTATTTTTATGGAATAACAATAAAAATGTATTCCGAAGCAAATGGTAAACATCATATACCTCACTTCCACGCAGAGTACCAAGATTATGAAGCTTCATACGATTTTGATGGTGAACTGCTTGATGGAAAGCTTCCGAATAAGCAGCATAAAATAGTTTCAGCTTGGGCAGCAATACACAAAGATAAATTGGATACTTGCTGGGAATTATTATCGAAAAAAGCCGGATTCATCAAAATACCACCCATCAAGTAATGAGGTTTTTTATGGAGTATAAATATATAACACCGAAAGTAGAGTCTATTCAACCATTAAATGATTATAAGATTTTCATACGTTTTAAAACGGGTGAAAAAAAAGTATTTGATGCTTCTTCCTATATTGAAGTCGGAAAATGGTATGCTGATCTTGCGGATATATCTTACTTTAACTCAGTTCATGTTGCCGGCAGTACAATAGAATGGCCAAACGGTCAAGACATAGCGCCGGAGGATTTATACTACGATTCTGTTCCGGTTGACGAATATAACTCACAGATTAATCTATAATCTAACGGAGAATAAAAATGGCATTAAGAAGCGATATTAAAAAAGTTTTGGTTATAGGTTCGGGTCCGATTGTAATCGGACAGGCTGCGGAATTTGATTATGCGGGGTCGCAGGCTTGCAGGGCTCTTCGTCAGGAAGGGCTTGAAGTTGTACTCATAAATTCAAATCCGGCGACGATTATGACCGACAAGAACATGGCGGACAAGGTTTATATTGAGCCGCTTACTCTTGAAGTTATAAAGAAAATTATTAAGATGGAACGCCCCGACAGTCTGCTCTCTACTTTGGGCGGGCAGACCTGTCTTACCCTTTCAATGCAGCTTGCAAAGGACGGTTTCCTTGACGAATATGGCGTTAAACTCCTCGGTGCTGACCCGGAGACCATACATAAAGCAGAGGACAGGCAAGCCTTCAAGGACACCATGGAGAAGATAGGCGAACCCTGTATACCCTCGAAGGTTGTGGAGACGGTCTCCGATGCGCTTGAGTATGCAGATAACGAAATCGGCTACCCTGTTATTGTCCGCCCGGCGTTCACCCTCGGCGGAACAGGCGGCGGTATCGCTTATAATCGTGATGAACTTCTTGATATTTCTACAAATGGTCTGCGCCTCTCGCCTATTACACAGATTTTAGTTGAGAAATGCATAAGCGGTTGGAAAGAAATTGAGTTTGAAGTAATCCGCGATGCTAAGGGGAACGTTATCACCGTCTGCTCAATGGAAAATTTCGACCCTGTCGGAGTACATACCGGGGACAGTATCGTTGTTGCTCCTGCGCTCACTCTTGCAGATAAAGAATACCAGATGCTCCGCTCCGCCGCACTTAATATTATTACCGAACTTAAGGTTGAGGGCGGCTGTAATGTGCAGTTTGCACTTGAGCCGGAGTCGTTCCGCTATGCTGTTATAGAAGTTAACCCTCGTGTAAGCCGTTCTTCCGCACTTGCTTCTAAGGCGACAGGCTATCCTATTGCGAAGGTTGCGGCTAAAATTGCGATCGGCTTCTCGCTTGATGAAATTATAAACGCCGTTACAGGGAAAACCTACGCTTGTTTTGAGCCTACTCTTGACTATGTAGTATTAAAATTCCCGAAATGGCCTTTCGATAAATTCGTCTACGCTAAGCGTACTCTCGGTACACAGATGATGGCTACCGGGGAGATTATGGCTATAGGTACAAGCTTTGAACAGGCTATAATGAAATCCGTGCGGAGTATTGAACTCGGGCTTGACAGCATGAATCTCCCGAAGCTTAAAAGCCTGCCTGATGATGAAATCCGCGAGCGGCTTACAAATGTCGATGATGAACGCTCTTTCGTGGTTTTTGAAGCCTTAAAGCGCGGGATAACCGTAGACTACATTCACAGCGTAACTATGATTGACGAATGGTTCTTATATAAGCTTAATAATCTTGTCGAAATTGAAAGATTAATGGCGGAACGCGAGCTTTCAGATGAACTCTACCTGCAAGCGAAGCATTTCGGCTACACCGATGAAGCTATAACTCGTATAAGCGGCGGCAAAGTTATCAAAAATCCGCGCAAAGCCGTTTACAAGATGGTTGACACCTGTGCGGGCGAATTCATGGCGGAGACACCTTATTTTTACTCGACATATGATGATGAAAACGAAGCGGCGGAATTTAAGGCTTCCCACACCGACCCCAATAAGAAAACGATTATCGTTTTCGGCTCCGGTCCTATTCGTATCGGACAGGGTATTGAGTTTGACTACTGCTCTGTTCACTGCGTTTGGGCTCTTAAAGAAATGGGTTATGATGCAGTAATCTGCAATAACAATCCCGAGACCGTCTCAACCGATTTTGATACCGGCGACAGGCTCTACTTCGATCCGCTCACAAAAGAAGATGTTGAGTCGCTCCTCCTTACCGAAAAGCCGTACGGCGTTGTGGTACAGTTCGGCGGACAGACTGCCATTAAGCTTACTAAACACCTTGTGGCGCTCGGCGCGAACATTTTAGGCACTTCCGCCGACAGTATAGATGCGGCAGAAGACCGCGAACGCTTCGACGAACTCCTAAACAGCTGCGGAATTCCTCGTCCTGAGGGCGGAACGGTTATGGAAGTTGAAGAAGCCGTTAAAATTGCCGATAAATTAGGCTACCCCGTTTTAATGCGCCCGTCATATGTCTTGGGCGGACAGAATATGATTATAGCACACTCGGAAGCTGACATCCGCGAATACATGGAAATTATCACTCGCACAAAGCTTGAAAATCCTGTTCTTATCGACAAATATATGATGGGGACGGAAGTTGAAGTTGATGCTATTTGTGACGGCGTTGACTGCCTTATCCCCGGGATTATGGAACACGTTGAGCGCGCCGGGGTACATTCCGGCGACTCGATAAGCGTTTACCCCTCACTCACCCTCACCGAAAAGAGCCGTCAGACCATTCTTTCCTACACAAAAAAGCTTGCGATGGCTTTGAATGTAAGAGGGCTTGTTAACATTCAGTATGTAGTATGCGGCGGTGAAGTTTACGTTATCGAAGTTAACCCGCGTTCCTCCCGTACAGTACCCTATATCTCAAAAGTTACCGGCGTTTCTATGGTTGATGTTGCGACAAAGATTATGCTCGGAATTACCCTTAAAGAGCAAGGCTATTCAGACGGTTTATATAAAAAGGCTAAATATATCGCGGTAAAAGTTCCTGTCTTCTCCTTCGGGAAGCTTCATGATGTTGACACGGAACTCGGTCCTGAGATGAAATCTACAGGCGAATGTTTGGGTATCGCTACTGACTACGCGGATGCGGTATTCAAGGGGCTTGTCGGCGCAGGATATGAGTTTACCAAGGTCGGCGACAGCGTTCTTATCACCGTTCGCGACACCGATAAAAAAGAAGTTGTGTACGTTGCCGAAAAATTCGAGCGTATGGGCTACAAAATATACGCAACAAGCGGCACAGCAAGCTATCTTAACAAAAACTTTGTCGCCGCAAACACTGTAAAGCGCATCTCCGAAGGTCACCCGAACGTTATGGACCTCCTTGACTCCGGGAGGATTGACTATGTAGTTTCAACCTCTGCTAAAGGGCGCAGTCCCGCTCTCGATTCGGTAAAAATCCGCCGGAAGACTGTCGAACGCTCAATCTGCTGTATGACTTCTATGGACACCGCAAACGCAGTCTGCGACATACTCCTTATGGGTAAATCAATCGAAGATATTGAAATGGTAGATATTACTAAAATTTAATATAGGAGCGATTTATGAATATTATCTGCAAGAACTGCGGTTCGGAAGTTGCCCTTCCCGACGGGATGAAAGAAGGTTTCTGCGGTAACTGCGGCACTAAAGTTGAAGCGGCTGCGGCTGATGAAAATACTCCGAATAGTATTGAGGATAACGATACTGCTGCTGAAAACACTCCTGTCGTTGAAGATATTTTTAACACCGTTGATAGTGAAACTACCGTTGAAAACACGGCTTCTGACGTTGAAAATACTTCTAAAAACGTTGAAAAAAACGAAACAATCGTTGAAACTTTTGAACCGGAAGCAGATGCTCCTGCTGCCGATATTGCAGATAAAATTTCTGCTAAAGATAAGCTTACAGGAAAAATCGACGGCGTGATTGCTTCGCTTCCGCCTTCGCTCCGAAATATAAGACTGCTTGCGATTATTACAGCGGTTGTTATTTGCTTAGCTATCGGTTTTGTTATAGGAATTCTGATAGGCATACTTTCCGGCAACGGCAGCTACAAATCCGCCGAGAGCAAGACCTTCGATGCACTCACGGCTATTAACAATTTCGGCGGAATTTCCGACGGCTACTCCACCGAATTTGACTTTACATACTCCCTGTCAGAAGATATTAAGGGTATTTACAGTGAGTTCCTTTCGGAAGATACCGACGAAATCTCCGCAGAAGGCATAATCTCCGTTTTCGGTAACAGTGCTCTCGCCGATATAACCGGACACGCTTTCACTATGGATGCCCGCGCAGTCGGAACCTTTAACGGCAATGAAGCAACCATCGCTTTTCCCGATGCGACAAGTTACGTTTATTATTATAACTTAAGCGAATCGGATGGCGAAAACATAGTCACTCTCAATCAAAACGCCTTTAATAAAACAGTAAAAGCAATTGAAAAGGAATATTTCAAAATTGCCAACCGTTCATACGAGGTTGAAAAAAATGACGAACTCAAAGGCGGCAAAATTAAGGTAAAAGCCGATAAATATACATTCAAATTCACAAGAGAAGATACTCTGAACTTCGCTCTCTATGCTATCGAACAAGTTCGGAAAAATGACAATTTTATGGAATATGTTTCCCAAACTTCTCCGCGTTATAAAGACGGCTATGAAAGCTTTGAAGACGACCTTGACGACCTTGAAAGTATGATTGATGACGAACTCTTCGACCTCTCCGATTCCGAGAAAGAAAGCACCTATTTCCGTATGAAGGCTTGGGTCTACAGGGGAAATGTCATCTCCCGCGAAATTGATAACATCTATGGTGCAGAAGATGTGGAAATTTCCTACACCTTCCTCGCAAACACCAAAGCCGCCTACATAAAGGCTTCTTTCCGTAATGATTACAATGAAAACAAAATTACCGGAGACTTATCACGCACAGGCAAATACTGGGACGGCGACCTCAGGCTCAATCTCAACAACGATGACATTTCAGCCAAACTCTCCGTCAAGGATATTACCCTCTCCGGTAAATACCTCACCGGTAAAGCTACCCTCAAAGGAACTTTCGGTTACTCCGACCTCGACATCGACTTCGATTTCAACAAAGCCGACAACAGTCAGCAAATCACCATAGATGGTATCCTCAACACCGACGATTTAGGCAGACTTACCCTCACATATAACACCAAAAAAATATCTTCCCTCAAACTCCCCGTATACGACGAAGAAGACCTAATAGACTACTCCGCCATCTACTCCGACGATGAAACCTACGAAAAAAACCGCGAAATGAACGAGGAACTTCGGGACTACTTCTTCTAAGGTACGTTGGGGGAGGGGAGGAGCGGTGACCCGCCCCTCCCCCTCCCCAGT
>JAISHJ010000088.1 GCA_031262625.1 Ruminococcus sp.
GTGCGCTTTCGTCCGCCGCAATGATACTTGTATTCATGAGGGCATCTGTAATAAGGCTGATACTTCCGACTGCGCCGTTGAAGTTGCCGTCTTGAAGCATCAAAATTAAGTCATAAGCACTGTTAATGTTCGCAGCTTCTGCCGCAACGTTGATAGGAGGCGCAAAGAGTGCGAAAAGTATGAGATAGAAGCCTGTTAAGAATGAAAAGCAGGTGTTCGCAAGCTTCCTGTACTTAAAAGAAGTAGCACGGAAGTTTTTCCGCACGTGGTCGTAAACAGTAAGTATGACTACCGCTATAGTAAAGAGCACCACAAAGAAAACCGCAATAAGCAGAGTGTATGTAAGCCTTTCTACGGTAGCATTAAGCACCGTTTCCATCTCAGCATTATACATTCCATATTCGGTTAAAGCTTCGCGGATAGTACTTAGGAGCGCGCCTGAAAGCGGGAGTGATTCGTAATCCCTCGAAAAGAGACGAGCCGTGCCCACGCTTACTAAAGTAACCGCAAGGAGGACGAAAATATTCCGCACACCCCTTGCGATATTCATGCGGAAGCCTCTGTACACGAAAAACGAGCCGGCGAACATCAGTGTTGCCAGAATAACGAATAATACTATATATACCATAATTAAACTAACCGATTAAATTTTTATTTCGTAAGGAACATGAAAATTATGTATGCAAGTTCGCCCACTGCGAGAATTCCCAAAATGAGCGCGGGGATATTAACCTTGCTGTGCTTGACGTTTTTATTTATGTCGAAATCGGGCTTTTGTATCGGAGTAGTTACGACATTTTTTTCGTGTTTCTTTTTCTTTTCGGTATGCGGCTTGCTTTTCGGGTCTGCAAGGGGGCTTGTTTTCCCCTCATACAGTTCAGCGAAAAATTCTCCCGCGTTTTGCGTGCGTTCCTCGGGAGTTAAACCCATACCGTATTTTATCGCATTCTTTACTGCCTTTGAAGTTCCGTCGGGGAAAAGCGTTTCAATCTGTGCAAGCGGATCATTCGCGAAACGAATAAGCGCGTCGGGAGGTTCTTTACCTGTGAGGGCGCGGAATATTACCGCCGAAAGGCTGTAAACATCGGTCCAAGGACCCTGCCTTTCAAGGTCCATCTCGAACTGCTCCTCGGGGGAGTAGCCCCTCTTCGTAAGCGCCATGGTAGACTTGCCGGAACCGTCGGTTATAGCCGCCTGTCCGAAGTCAATAAGTTTTGCCGCTCCGTCGGAGTTAATTATAATGTTGTCGGGAGCAATATCACGGTGGACAAGTCCGCTTGCGTGAATTTCGCCCAGCGATTTAATAACAGGCTTAAGCATCTCAAGAAGGTCTTTTTCGGGAAGAATATTGTCAATAGTAAAACGCTTTTCGAGAGTAGTTCCGTCAACATATTCCATCACTATGTAAGCAGTTCCGTTCGCTTCAAAGGTATCGCGGATCTGAACGATTCCGGGCTTTCCCGAAAGTTTCGCAAGCGAATCGGCTTCTGACTTGAATTTCTTCATGCCGCGGTCAAAATATGCAGTCTCGCCGCCTGTTACGGAAACAACATCTTTTCCGTCACGCTTAACAAAACCGGCGGGGAAATATTCCTTAATTGCGACACGCGTATTGTGTTTTTCGTCGTAGCAGAGGTAAGTTACGCCGAAATTACCCTCGCCTAAAACCTTTCCGATAACATAACGCTCGGAAAGAACCGACATAACCGGAAGCTGATGTTCATCATTGACTATAGGCTCGCCCTCGTAGTAGCAGAATCCGCATTCACCGCCGTCTTTAGACATAGTCATGCAGTTCGGGCATAATTTAGCAGTATCCATAATATTTACTCCTAACCGTTAATGAGAGATTTCCAAACACTGTCATCGGCAGACATAAGAACATATACAGTGTTGCCTGTGGAGAACATATCCTTAACCGCCATGCGCTTGTCTGAGCCGGCGTTTAATTTGCTCTCTTCCATGAATTTTTGTCTGTCAATCTTAAAGGTCATTTCTTTCCCCTCGTTGGGGCGTACGCTGCATTTTCCGTCCTTAAATTCGCGGTGGACATAAAATTTGGGATAGAATTCCTTTATGCAGAATCTTTTATCATCAACGGTATCAAAGGCTATGTACGTCACGGAAGAACCGCCTTCCGAAAGCACTCTTCCGATAATAAAGCGGTCTTTAAGGATAGTCCCGACCGGGAGTTTATACATATCGTTAACGTAATGTGTGTCGCCGTCCCAGTTGCAGTAAGGGCAAGCGCTTGTTTTCTGTATTTCCGGGTTGTGAGCAAAACATTTAGGGCAAAGTTCTATTAACGGTATCATATTAAATAAGCCTTTCAATATAACTATACAAATTAATTATAACATACCAATATATCAAATATAAGAGAAAGTTTGTTACATTTTTGTTAACTGTAGATGTACAAATAGTGCTTTTTATATATAATTACTGATAGAAAAAGCCGCTTTTGAAGCGGCAGACTGCTATTATTATGAAACTCGGAGTTTACATTTTTACTCCACATAGAGTTTTATCTATTTGAAACTCGGAGTTTCACCTATTTGAAACCCCTCGCATCTCAGCGGAAATCGCCGCGACTTCTGCCTTTCGCACGCCGGAAAGGAGGAGCGGCAGACATATCGGGGCGAGGAGACGTGCTTTTTTTACGAAACCTTTTGTGTCATGTTCAATGCCGCGGGCGGTCTGTGCTTCTATTATATCCTTCATTTCGTCGGCGAAATCGGGCACAAAACGCATTGCGGAGCTTACCGCGTAGGCGTATTTGTAGGGAATCCTGAACGTCTCGTTCAGAGAATCCGCAAGGTCAATCCCCTTTGTAACGCGAAGTATTAATGCCAAGGGAAGCGCGGAAGCGATAAGCTTAAGCACAAAGCCGAGCGAAAACATCACGCCTTGTGTAGTAATCCTAAGCCCCCAAAAAAGCGGAATAAGCGTGTCGCCGGTCTGGATAAAAAGCGTTTGAATTACGAAAATTACTATCGAAAATTTAATCATCGAGCGGATTATTTTAAGCATCCATTTTCCCGAATGACTTAAAACCGCAAGCAAAAACGTCACTATAAGCACCGCCGCCGGGGCAATCAGCGAGGGTATAGCAAATATTGCCGTAACGAGAGCGAGCGCGATAAAAAGCTTTAGTATCGGGTTCATTTTGTGGAGAAAACTGTCGCCGGGAAAATAGCCGAGTGTGCTCATATTCAGTCTATCCTTTTACTGCTTTATCTTGCAGTATTAATTTTTTACAGTCGAGAATCTCAATAAAATCAAGGTCGTGTGAGATTATAAGCGCGGCAGAGCCTGCTTTTATCCGCGCAGAAATACTGTCCGCAAGGGTCTTTTTTTGTATCTTGTCAAGACATACGGTAGGTTCGTCAAAAAGCAGCACCTTCGGGCTTGTAATAAGCACCGAAGCGATAGCTACAAGCTGTCTGTAGCCTTTTGAAAGCGTGAAAATTTCGTCCGAAGGATTAAGCCCGAATTCCGCGGTAATCTCTTTAAGAAGCCGCTCTTTTTCCTCGTCATCTGTATCGGGAGCGGTTAAACTCAAGCCGAAAAGAAGTTCCTCCGCGACAGTATGTTTTGAAATTTGGCGGTCGGGGTTTTGGAAAAGAAATCCTGCTTCACGCGCAAGACTGCTCGTTTTATGTTCATCCGTGAGGAATCCCGCAACCTTTACTTTACCCTTTCCGGGCTTTAATAAACCATTGCATAGGCGTAAAAGCGTGGATTTTCCCACGCCGTTTTTCCCGGTAAGAACGGCAATTTCACCGGGGTGAAGCCTGAAAT
>JAISHJ010000126.1 GCA_031262625.1 Ruminococcus sp.
GCTTCCATAGGCATACCGTAAACGACGGAAGAAGCTTCGTCCTGCCCTATTGTGTATGCGCCGGCTTGACGAAGTTTAAGAAGCCCTTTTGCACCGTCTGCGCCCATACCGGTTAAGAGGGCGGCGATAACTTTACGCCCGGCAACGGAAGCGACGATATTAAACATATTGTCAACGGAGGGGCAATGCCCGGAAACCTTTTCGCCTTCCTTTATTTCGGCTGAAAATCCTCCGAGGGGGTCTTTTTTAATCCCGAATTGATAACCGCCGGGGGCGATTATAATACGCCCTTGTTTGAGTTTGTCGCCGTTTTCGCCTTCCTTAACCTCCATTTTACAGGAGCGGTCAAGTCTTTCAGCGTACATTTTCGTGAAAACCGGCGGCATATGTTGAACTACAATTACAGGGGGAGTATTTTTCGGAAGTGCTGTAAGTACACATTCGAGGGCTTCTGTTCCGCCGGTTGAAGCACCGAGAGCGATTATGTAACCTTCGTCGGCACGTTTTTGGAGACCGCCGATATCGGTTAAACTCGGCATTATAGGGTTAACTTTACCGTATTTTGAACTTCTTGTATTTGAGCCGAAAAGACCGTCAACTGCGGCTTTTTGCACTTTCGGCGAACGCTTCATCGGACGGGTTTTAGAAGCGTAGCGAACCTTTTGTGCAAGAGTTTCCATAAAAAGCTTTGTCTCCTGAGGAGAAGCCGGCTTTTTCATAAATCCTGCCGCACCGACAGAGAGAGCATCCTTTTCGGTAACGTTCCCTGAGGTAATGAGGATACACGGAAGCGGAGTCTGCTCCATTAACTGGGCGAGAAAATCCGTACCGGACATCTTCGGCATATTGATGTCCATTATTAAAACATCGGGCTTTGATTGTTTGATTATTTCGCCTGCTTCAAAAGCATCTTGGGCTTCGGCAACGACTTCAATGTCATCAGCCGCAGCAAGCCCTTTTCGGATTATTGAGCGAAACATTATAGAGTCATCAACAACCAAGCATCTAATAGCCATAATTAAACCTTTTTTATCCGACGAAATAAGCCGGTTTTTTATGTAAGATAATTACTTTTTAATTCTGCGATAAACCGCCGGTTTTTGGTATGTAAACCGGGAAGTTTTCGCGACACTTTCGGCATGACCGACATAAAGATAACCGTTATCCTTAAGTGCATCATAAAATCTTTCGATTAAAGCATTTTTAGTATCGGTGTCAAAATATATCATTACATTCCGACAGCTTATAAAGTCATAGGGGCGCGCTATAGTAATTTTATCCATAAGATTGAATTTCTTGAAAGAAATCATCTTACGATATTTTTCCTGAACCTGATAAGTACCGTCAGGGCGTTTTGTAAAATAGTTTACAAGCCATGATTTCGGCACATCTTTCATGCCGTCTGCTTCGTAAATACCGTCAATAGCCTTTTTAAGCACTTCTGTATCAAGGTCGGTAGCTAAAAACGACAGATGCCAAGCGGCAAATTTCGGACCGAAATAGTCGAGTATAGTAAATAGTATAGTATAGGGTTCCTGTCCCGTTGAAGAAGCCGCGCACCAAATATTCAGGTCGTGGGTTTTATTAGCCTGTTCAAGATAGGGTAAAATTACATCTTTAAGGTAAACGAAATGCTCGGGTTCACGCATAAAGAAGGTGTGATTCGTTGTAAGCTTATTTACGAGAGCAATAGTCTCGCCGCCTGAACGGTCGTTGAAGGCAAAGTCGATAAACTCTTTAAATGACGTAAAGCCGCGGCGTTCTACCATATTGGTAAGTCTTCCTTCGATAAGAACGCGCTTTTTCTCAAGATTAATCCCGTAGGATTTTTTCATGTAGGCGACAAGCCTGTTAAAATCTTCATCTGTTAATTTAAGCATTATCGCAAAGCCGAATCATAAACGAAAACGGCATTCCTTCCAATCTTTTGCAACTCTGTCTATACACAATACGCCCCTATTTGTATGAGAGCCTTATTCCCAAACGCCTTTTCCTGTACACCTATATTGCATAACAGTTCTTTTCCCAAACGAGTTTGACACTGTTACACAATTGCTCCTATTTATATGACAGCCTTATTCCCAAACGAGTTTTTCGCAGTCGAGAAGAAGCTTTGCTTCGCCGGTTTCGGAACTGTTTTCGATGATGTTTTTGATGTAGCGGTTTGAGTTAACGTTTTGGTATGCGGGGGTTTGTGTTATGAGAGCGTGGTCAACTACTACTACTTCCTGTACGCGGTCAACTATTACGCCGACCTGCTGTAAGCCGCCGTCGAACTCGAGAACGATAATACAGGTGCGTTCGTCGTAGGGGATTTCCTCCACGCCGAAGCGTTTGCGGATACTTATAACGGGAACTACTTTTCCGCGGATGTTAATTACACCCTTGATGTAATCGGGTATGTTCGGGATTATGGTAGCGGGTTCGATACCGATAATCTCATTTATATAAGTAATTTCTATGCCGTATACTACATCGCCGACGTTAAACCACAAAATTTCCACGCCGTCACTCATTGTTTTTGCGGTACTCCCGCGCGGCATTTTATCTTCAGCCATAATTTTTACTCCTCCAAACTGAATACGGTAGGTCACAAAACCGAGATGTTATAAAACCGGGGGACGAACTCTGACTTAGTATACTAACGGGGGGTTGCCTACTGCACCCTTCCCACTGTACCCTGTCATCCTGCTACCCTGCCACCCTGCTACCCTGCCGGGGGGTTAATTTGTTCCGCCGATGATAGTTGCTATGTCGAGGATGATGGTTATTGAACCGTCGCCGAGTATTGAACAGCCGGTCATACCGTGGGATTTTACGCCGAAATTGTTGAGAAGCTGTGCCCAAGGTTTAACAACGACTTGCTGTTCGCCGATAAGTTCGTCGGCATAAAGGCAGGCGTAACGCCCGTCAGCTTCGACATGAATAACGATACCGTCGTTGAGGTCGGTGTATTTCGATTGCAGTCCGTAGAGGTCGTAAAGGCGTATGAGAGGATGAACCTCGCCGCGGATCATGATCATTTCACGTCCGCTCGTATCCTTAACAAGCTGATTGGGACGAACCTTAAAGCTTTCCTTGATGGAATTTATCGGGATAGTGAAGATGGACTCTCCGACAGAAATCTCCATACCGTCAACAATCGAGAGTGAGAGAGGAATCTTAATAGTAAACACAGAACCGTAACCGAATTTCGAGTCAACCGAAACAGAACCGCCGATTTTCTCGATATTCTGCCTTACAACGTCCATGCCCACTCCTCTGCCGGAAAACTCGGTAACCACTTCGTTTGTAGAGAAGCCCGGGAGCATAATGAGATGATATATTTCTTTGTCTGTATATTCACTTGCGGGTTTAGTTAAGATGCCCTGACGCTCAGCCTTCGCCAAAATTTTATGACAATCAAGCCCTTCGCCGTCGTCGGTTATGGTAATTATAACCTCGCCGGAAGCGTTGTAAGCCGCAAGAGTAATCTTTCCTTTTGCAGGTTTTCCCGCCGCAACACGTGTCTCGGGATTGTCTTCGATACCATGGTCCATAGAATTACGAACCATATGCATGAGCGGGTCGTTAAGCTGGTCGATGATTGACTTATCAACCTCGGTTTCCTCGCCCTCGAATACAAGATCAACATCCTTATTAAGCTTAACCTTCATATCGCGCACGATACGTGTCATTTTATTGAACGCACCGGAAAGGGGTACCATTCGGATTGACATTACGGTGTCCTGAAGTTCGGAATTAAGCTTACGAAGCTGTCTCGCCGCTTTCTGGAAGTTATCAAGCTTTAAGCCCTTAAGGTCGGGATTTGAAGTAACCATTGCTTCGGTTATTACAATCTCTCCCACAAGGTCAAGGAGTGTGTCAAGCTTATTCAGATTAACAGAGATGAGAGACTGCTTGTTGCTCACGCTCGTTGATTTACCGAGTTGACTGTTGAGTTTTTCAACCGCTTTGGTTGTTCCGATAGCGTCTTTTTCAACGGCGGTAAGTGCCGGTGAACCGGATGCTGGTGAAACAGACGATACAGGAGTGTTTTGAGTTTCCATCTTAGTTACCTCCGTTTTGGTCTCAGCTGCCCGCGTTACAGGCGCCGCTGTCGGCGCGGGTGCCGCTGCGGGAACGGGACTTTCTGCCGCCAAGATTTCGTAAGACATTACGTTCGGTGTAGTTTCGACTGTCTTGATTACTGCTTCGGGGTCGTCTGCGGAGAAGTTAATAAGGAACCCGTTCTCGATTATTACTTTACACGAATCGGAATTGGTTTCAATGTCGGAAGGGGTATATTCAAGTTCAGTACATTGATACTGAATATTATTTATAACGAGGAGCGCGCGAAGATTTTCCATCTTACAGTCTTCCTCGAAGAAGACACGGATTGAAACGGGCTCGCCGGAAGCAATTCCGGGAACTTCCGTCATTACTTCGTAGGATTTAACGTTCGGAGTATCGGCAATTTCAGCAATAACCGCCTTTGTCGATATATCGGAAGCGGCTTGGAATTTAATTAAGAAGCCGTTTTCAATTATAATCTTAGCGGATTCGGAATTCGTCTCTATATCAGCGGGTATGTATTCAAGCTTTGCGCAGTCAGCCTGAATATTTTCAATAACTTGGAAAGCACGCAGATTTTCCATCTTACAGTCGTCGTCAAAGAAAACTTTAACTACCGTAAGTTCGGTGCTTGCTTGTTCTGTCGATGCAGATACTGTCGGTGCAGATACTGTCGGGGAAGCCGTCGAAACAACCGGCGCCGGCGCAGAAGCAGCAGGGGCAGGAGCAGCAGCAGGGGGTGCAGCTTCCGGTGCAGGATTGTTGATAGCGCCGGATTTAACAGAAGCAGCATAGTCTTCAATTTTCTTTATCTGTTCCGTCAGGTCGCTCATTTCGGCGTTATCGTCCTGAATTACATCCATTTCATTTTTCATTATATCGGACGCTTGCAGCAGGAGGTTAATCAGTGCGGTAAAGTCGTTAATTACAGGCTTTTCCTCACGGATAACATAAAACATATCCTCAATGCCGTGGGCAAATTTTGAAAGGCTCTCAAGCCCCATCATCGCCGCCGATCCTTTAATGGTATGCATTATCCGGAAAATCGCATTTATATCGTCTTCTTCAAAGGATGAGTCTGCCTCGGTTTTCATCAAGATATTGTCCAACTGCTCAATAAGCCCGGATGTTTCATAAATGAACATCTCGATCATGGACTCCATGCCTGCTTCAAACTTAGCCATAAAAAACACCTACCCAAAACAGAGGCTGAAATTAACAACCTGAAATTAACGTCAATATTTCACAATATTTATAATATAGTTTACAAGAAAATGAGAGTGCAATTAGAGATATAATTATTATACATCAAATTTTCACAAAGAGCAAGTACTTTTACAAAAAAAATAAAGAAAAAATTATAGATATTTTGTGAAATTTTATTACGCGTGCGGTATAATTTTACTAATGCAAAAAAATATTTAAGTTTTTTATCGGGTGTACGATATTAATATTAATTAAT
>JAISHJ010000025.1 GCA_031262625.1 Ruminococcus sp.
GAGGAGCGGTGACCCGCCACTCCTCCCCCCAACCCCCCCCTCCTCCCGGACTTCATACTTATTCTTACTTATTGTCTTTAGTTATCACGACAGTCTTTATTAATACTTATTCTTAGTTACTGTCTTTCGTTAACACGACAGTCTTTTGTGTTACTAATTTATTTTAATAATTTTCTTACGTCTTCAAGATAATCCGTTACTATATTCATGTCTTCTATTATAATATCGCCTGTTGTTTCAAGCGCAATTTCATTTATATATTCTGCCGCTACTTCCGGCAGAATGTTTTTTTCTCTTAAGTATTTATTTACATCTTTGCCTGTTATTATTAACGATAATATTTCCTTATAATCGCCGTTGAGAGTTTGATAAAAACTTTCATACGGATTATCGCTGTCAATTATCGGTATAAGCACATATTCCGGCACTTCTTCCGGAATATTTTTCGTAAATTCCGTCACTTCTGCCGGCAAATCCGCCGTAAAAACATCCTCCGCCGCAAGCTTTTTTGTAATTTCGTCTGCTTCCTCGCGGATATTATCAAGCTTTGAAAAATCGACCTTAACTTCAATCGGCTCGGGCGGTATTTCAATCGGCTTTTGTTTTGCCGGTTTAATCGCTTTTTTAATAGGATATATCTTAACGTCCGGGAAGTCATTCTTAAGAACACTTACTGCGGTTTCTTCAATCATTGTCGGGAATTCTTCCGAAAGAAAGTATTCCTTAGCCGTCCGCCAAAGCTTTGCGTTCGCGCCGTAGTAAGCGTTTCCGTAAAAATAGCTTGTACATTTTTCTTCAAGCTTAGAAGAAAAATAGGAATGGTTTTCAAAATTAAGCTTACCCGAAAAACCCAATTCTCTCCGCAAAATCTGCTCCGAAAATTTAACTGCAAAGCTTAGAATATGTGGGAAAATTTTTCGTTCCGGCGCAAGGCTGCCGGCGGTAAAACCCTTATTTGCGTAGTCGGTTACAAAGAATAATTCTGTCGGATTAATACTTCTCTCTTTGAGAGTTTCTCTTATATTTTCATAAATTCTGTCGATAACGGCAAGGAAAAGGGCTTCCATCTCCGGCGGTATTTTAATTTTCTTGCCCGATAGCTTTATTAAAGCTTCTGCGCGAAGAATTTTATCCTCGGAATGAATAAAAATTTCGGGGAAAATTTCCGTAAGATTATATTTTTTAACGAGCAGTTCAAAATCATCGCTTATTTTATGTGCGGTATAATAATTTTTGAGCGAGTTTGCCATTTCCTTTTTGATTGAAGCCGACATCGGTAAATTTGCGGTTAGAATAGCAAGCTTTTCAAAGCCCTGTTCGGGGGAGGAGTATTTAGTATGAAAAATTTCGGAAATGTAAGTTTTAACGAACGCCGAAGCTTCAAATACGCCGTTATCAATACTATTTCGCCATGTTCGGTAGTCAGAATATTCTTCAATGCCGAGGTTGCGAAGGGGATTTTTTTCGTTGCTTTGAATTTTCTTGTAGGAAAGGAGCAGTTCTGTCCGCATCTGTTCGGAAAGAAGCAGTCCCGTTCGCGAATAGAGATTCTCCTCACCGCGAAGATATTCCGTACAGATTTCACGGATAATTTCATGAAGATAATTTGATGAAATTATTTTAGCAAGCTTCTCCGAAAGGCGCGACCCGCCCAATGCTTCCATACTTTCCGAGAGAGTTTTTGCGTTGTCTGTAAGCGGGTATCTGTAGTCGGTTAAACTGCGAAGTTCTGTATCAATACTGCGCTTAATGAAACCCGAAAATTTCCGCGCGGAGGACGGCGTATGCGAAACACTCCGCATAAACCATGTGCCGCGCCTGACATAGCTTTCGGTCGGTGTCAGAGAAGCAGTACTTTTACGCGAAAACTCCCCTGCATATAAAACTCCGTTGAAAGGGTAATAGTATTCGGTTTCTCCTCCGTCAGAGCGAATTAATGAAGATATATCTATATTAAAAAGGCTGAAAAGCTGTTCGGAATTTATCATTACTGCTTCAAAAATTTTGGGGAAATCGCGCCTGAATTGGGTGTGTTCGGTGATAAATTTACTTTTTGTAAGGTCGTAATCCCCGGCGGCGAAAAGTTTTCCTAAAGTGTCGTCTTCCGGCGGATTCATATATGATGGGAAGTAATTCTCCGCGCCGATATCCTTTATAAAATCCGCAAATGGCGTATCTATTTCATTAACTATATAATAGTCTTTTATATACCTGCAAAGGTCGGATTTTATATTCGGGTATTTATATGCGGTATTCGACAGGATAAACGCAAGATTTTCGGGAGCGTTTTCGCGGATTAGGTTTTCGGAAATATAGATATAAATATAAGTGGGGAATTTTGTGTTGAATATCCCTTTGCGAAAGTCTTCTCTGCGTGAATAGTAACAGCGAAGCTGTTCGTCGGACATATACCGCCAGACATTCGAGCCGCCGGGGATATAAATGTCCTCATAATCTTCATTATTATTATAATTCCACGCCGCTTCTGATACACTCCGAAATGATGCCTTGTCGCTTCCGCTTTTTGCGATAAGCTTTTTTATATCACTAAATGTCTTAACTTCCGTTATTTCTTCTGTGCTTTCGGTCACGTTCGTTTCGGGCAGAATCACGTCTGCAAAGCCCTCGTCAACAAAGCGTGGCAGTGCCGATGAAGGATATTTACCTTTGAAATTGTCGAGAATACTTAAAATCTCACTTTTTTTAATGTCCATTACAGCACCTTAAAGAATTAACACTTCATTATAACATATATAAAAATTAATTGCAACCGTTTTTATATATAAAAATAAAAAAAGAGTAAAATTACTCCAAATAATTTTACTCTTTATCGGTTATGACAAAATCTGAAATTCCGAGATATACGCCTGCATAGCCGCTTCGGGGAGTTTTATCTCCTCGGGAGCATTCGTTTCGGGATTAAAGATAATCTCGAAAGAAGATGTGGGAATCTCCCCGTCAAGCACGTATTTTCCGTCAACTGTCTTACCCTGCGGATCAACTGTAGAAATAGCGTTGTCGATGGTGCGGAAAATCTGTAAAAATACTGCCGAGTCAGTGACATTTTCAATCGGCTGGGTCTGGGTAAAGCCGTTCATGGTTGATGAGACTGACTTTCCGTCGTAGACTATAGTCAAGCCTTTGATAGCTTCGGGTTCAAGCACTTCCATCTCCCAAAGCCCCATTCCGAGACGTTTGACATTTGACACAAAGTCTATGTCTTCGGTATCAATCTCCATTCGAGCCGAAAACGGAGTGTCGGAGATAGGTATGCCGCCCGAGATGCTGTTTTTCAGCTTGTCACAGCCTGTGATTGTCAAAACGATTAATGCTAAAATAAGTACTGAAAAAGCTTTAAGCAATCGCTTTTTTATAACTAACACCCCTTGATAACCTCGGGGATAGAATTGATTACATCACTCGCCGTCATACAGTGGACAGAATGAAGTTCTGCCGCCTTGTCCGCCGCCGCACCATGCAAGCCTACCGCAATTTCAGCAGTAATTACAGCCGTAGTTTCAGGCAGTTCGACAGTCTGCTTAATACGGTTAGCGCAAAGCCCGGCAAGTATTCCGGCAAGCACATCGCCTGAGCCGCCGCGGGCAAGTCCGGGATTCCCGGCGTAAATTATTGATACGCCGCCCACTTTGCCGCAGACGTAAGTCGGTACACCCTTCGCTATGACGGTTACGCCGTGTTCAAATGCGAAGGAGCGTGCGTAGTCAAGCCTGCTCTCTGCCGCTTGCGGTACGGTTACGCCATACAGTCTCGCAAGTTCACCTATGTGAGGTGTGATGATAATCTCCCCGTCGAAGTTTCTTAGTAATTCTATGCGGCGGGAAAGGGCTTTTATACCGTCGGCATCTATTATTTTTGTACAAGTTGTTTTAGTAAGTATAAGTTCAAGTATCGCTTCTGCTACAGGAGAATCGGTTACCCCGCAGCCGAAAAGAATTACGTCGAATTTATTTATATTAGCCGAGAGTTCTTTTACGGCGGTAGTGCTTATAGCTCCCGTCTTATCCGCCGGAAGCGGCAAGTACATTACTTCCGGGAGCGTGGGCGCAACTCTGTCCGCAACATCTTTAGTACTCGCAAGGGTAATAAGTCCTGCGCCCGAACGAACAGCCGCCGCAGCGGCAAAATACGCCGCGCCCGAATAGCGCGAAGAACCGGCTATAATTAAAAGCTTCCCGAAATCGCCCTTATTAGCATCGATAGGACGAGGCGCAAACACTTTTTTCGGGTCGAATTTATAGGTATCAATACCGGAAGACTGAGGTACAGCTTCTTCGGGTATGCCTATGTCAACGGTAATTATATTCCCCGAAGCAGACTTAAGCGGTTCTGACATCATCCCGATTTTGTCAAATCCCAGCGAAAGGGTGTAGTTATATTCTATACCGAAAGCATACGCGCCGGACAGCGCATCTCCTCCCGACGGAACGTCAACAGCAATCTTAACTGCCGAAGATTTCCCCGCAAAGTCAAGCACCGCCTTAACATGAGGAGGTATCGGCTTTGAAGGATTAAAGCCCGTCCCATATATACAGTCGATTATAACGGGTGCAGAAGCGATAATCCTGTAAATCTCCGACAGTTCCCCCGCGTCATCGAGTATATGCACTTCCGGTATGCTCTTAACAGTTTCATACTGCGCTTTTGCAAGCTCAGTCGTAGGTTTTCCGTTAACCATTATGACACAGACTTCAAGCCCGGTCTCCGCAAGATTCTTAGCCGCCGCAAGCCCGTCTCCGCCGTTATTTCCGTTTCCGGCAAGTATGCATATCCCCTCGGAAAGGTCAACATTCGGAAAGATACTCTCCATCACGAAAAGGCATATCCTTCCCCCGGCATTTTCCATCAGTTCCGCTCTGCTTACCCCAAATTCCTCGGAGTTTATTTCTATCTCTCTCATCTGTTTCGGTGTTAAGTACATATTGAAGTTACGTTGGGAAGCGCGGCGCCGCGCCCCCCAAGCCCCCCTTCCAAAGACTTTTTCTTATTATCATATAATTATATCTTTGGTGAATAGAAAATTCTTACATTAAAACTATTTTACAAAAAAAGCGTACTTGCTGTACGCTTTGCTGACTTGTCAATAATCCACGTTGTAAATTACACTTTGTATGTCATTACACGCTGTCATGACAGAATCACGTGAACCCGAGTATCACAAAGATTTTCGGCTCTCTCTCGCAACCCCACGCTGTCACTCTCACGATATCCCGGCTGTCCCGAACGCCCTCACGCTGTCCCAGCTGTCCCGAACGCCCTCATGCCGTCCCGGCTGTCCCGAACGCCCCAACTGACCCAACTTTACTTGGCGGACTCGCATTTTTGGTTGGCAACGGTGCAGGAGGTTTTGCAGGCGGATTGGCAGGAAGCTTGGCACTTACCGCAGCCGCCGGTCTTAACGGTAGACTTAAGGTTTTTATCGGTTATGGTTTTGATGTGCTTCATGTGTTCACCTCCCGTAATTATTTATGGTTATTTTGTGTTGGTTTTGTGGTTATTATGCTATTATAACTTAAATATGTGTACAAATCTTGTTGTGGATGTTGAGGAAATGTTAAAAGTGAGGAGGAAGAATTTTTGCTGTAATCTATGGACATTTTGACAATCCTATGGTATAATATAATTTACGATATGGAGGACCTAAATATGATAAGGAAAATTTTTACTGTTTTGATTGCTGCCGGGATGGTTTTTATGACGGGATGTGATAACGGACATTATACGGAGTACGGCGGAGAGATTACGGATGTAAGCGGCGAGGAACTTGCGTCTATGTCGGCTTCTCAGGTCTCGGCGGAAGAACTCGAGCGGGAAGAAGCGGAGGAATCGAAGAGACTTGCGGAGGAAGCTACTGCGACGTCTTTACAGATTGCGGACAGAATGGGGAATATGGTTGATGTGCCGGAGGATGTGTCACGGATAGTTTCGTGTTCGCCGGCGGCAACGGAAATTCTTTCCGGGCTTGGGCTGACGGATAAAATTGTTGCGGCAGATATGATGTCGGCGGACGTGTGGGGGATTGATCCCGATATTTGTACTCTCGATATGATGCACATTAATACCCAATATATAGCAGACCTTGCTCCTGATTTAGTTGTTATCGGGGAGATTTCGGTTACGGACGAAAGTAATCCTATAGCGGAACTCCGCGACAAAGGTGTTTATACTGCCTATATTCCAACCGCGAACAGCATTGAGAGCATAAAGATGGACATTGAATTTTTGGCAGGACTTACCGGAACATTTGATACGGCGAATGAACTTATTTCGCTTATTAATACGAACCTTCTTTACATAGAAGAAATTGTCGCAGATTTGCCGCCCGTAAATGTTTATTTTGAAGTCAGCGATTTACCGGAGATTTACGCAGTCGGCACGAATAATTTTTTAGCGGATATGATTGAACGTGCAGGAGGGAAAACCGTTTTGACAGACTATTCGGGATTTGTTCAGCTGTCATATGAAGATATACCGGCAATCATAAGCGGCGCGGATGTTATTATTACCAATGTCAGCTACGAAGGCTATGACTATAACGAAATCTACGAGCGCGAGGGCTTTGAAGCACTTCCCGCTGTAGCGAACTCACAAGTCTACAGCGTTAACACTGACTACACAAGCCGCGCTTCGCAAAATATTACCGCCGGAGTGACAGAAATAGCAAAAATACTTCACCCGGAGGCTTTTCCTGACGAAATTACGGAAGAAATAGCGGCATAATTTGTGTCCGATAAGTAAATTTTTTATTAACAAGCTATTTGAATGTTGACTTAACAGAACTTTTCCTGTATAATTAATAGGCTAACTATATAATAGTAATTTATGCCCATATTCAAATTTGGGCGTATATATAATATTCGGAGGATTACTCAAAATGAAAAGAACATACCAGCCTAAAAAACTTCACCGTCAGAAAGTACACGGTTTCCGCGCAAGAATGTCCGACAGAAACGGCAGAAACGTTCTCGCCCGCCGCCGCGCCAAAGGCAGAAAAACTTTAAGCTATTAAGCCTTATTAAAGGCGCTTATTAAAGGCTAATTAAAGGCTTCTATGCTTACCGTAAAAGACAATAACCATTTTCTTCGCGCCTATAAAAAGGGGCGCTATCTGCATAGCAATTTTTTAACGGTTCATTTTGTAAAAAACGGCTTGCCATGGAAAAGATACGGTATAACTGTATCGAAAAAAATCGGGAACGCGGTGGTGAGAAACCGCTGTAAGCGGATTATCCGCGCCGCTGTCCGTGAAATTGAAGGCTTTTTGCCCGAAGGTTACGACTACATTTTTATTGCACGCGAAGGTTTAGTTCAGCTAAAATCTACAGACGTGCTTGGATTTTTAGAAGAGCGTGCGAAGCCGTTCATTATACGTAACACGAATAAATGAAGCTAATATTATTATTTTTTCTGAAAATATACTCAAAGTATATTTCCCCGATGTTTCCCGCACGATGCAAGTATTATCCTACCTGTTCCGCTTACGCGAAAACCGCGATTATTAGGCACGGAGCAGGAAAAGGACTAATTCTTGCCGTTTGGCGTTTGCTTCGCTGTAATCCTTTTTCCATGGGCGGACTTGACCCTGTGCCGGAGCACTTTCATCTTTACTTTGTCCGTAATATGGGCTTACCGGAAGCCCGCTGATAACACAAAACCGCTACGACTGGAGCATAGATTTGAACTTTATTTCGGAAATAATCGGTTACCCACTCGGGTTTGTAATGTGGTTTCTTTACCAAATTACCCACAATTACGCCCTCGCGATACTGCTCTTTACCCTCGTAACAAGACTGATACTTCTCCCCCTCGCCTTCAAACAGCAAAAAAGCACCGCCGCAATGGCTGCCTTTACACCGAAGCTTGAGGAACTGAAGAAAAAATACGCGAATAACCCGCAAAAACTCAACGAAGAACAGATGAAGCTTTACTCCGAAGAGGGAATGAACCCTCTTTCAAGCTGTCTGCCCCTTCTTATTCAGTTTCCGCTCCTTATCGGTATTTTCGATGTAGTTTACCGCCCTATTACACATATAATCCGCGCTTCAAAGGATGTTATTGAGCAGGCGCGTGTTATTGCGGAAACGCTCTTTGGAACGGAGCGGTATTTTGCCGTGCGCCCCGAGATATATATAGTACGTGCGGTTAAGGAACACCCCGACCTCTTTTCTGCTCTCCCGACTGAATTTGTAGAAAAAATCACAGACTTTAATAACCGCCTATTTGGCTTTATCGACCTCGGACAAGTTCCGAGTTTTACTCCCGAAAGCGGTTGGACTACCGCCGCAATCGGTCTCATTATGATTCCGTTCCTTTCAGGTGCGGCACAGCTTCTTTCTACAGTTTATATGTATGTCCGCCAGAAGAAAATGCAGGCTGCCGGCGGTGCAAATACTGCTGACGGACCGCAAAAAAGCATGATGAATTCAATGAATATCATGCTCTTTGTTATGCCCGCTTTCTCTGTCTATATAGCTATAGGTTACCCCGCCGCAATCGGCTTCTACTGGACTTGTTCCGCACTCATAGGCTTTTTGCAAAGCGTTCTCCTCAACAAAATCTACACCCCTGAATATGTCGCAAAACTCGTTGAAAAGGACAAGCTTAAAAAGAAAGATAAAAGTAAAAAACGTAATGCCGCCTTTGAACGCTATCAGCAAATTTTAGCCGAGAAAAACGGTACAACCGTTCCCGAGGGGAACAGAATTACCGTCTCCGGAAAACTCAAAGACGACGACGACGACCTTCCCGACCCGGACGACCAAGGCAATCCGGGCAAAATTTCTAAATCGAAACAGCGTGAAATCGAACGTAAACTTATAAACGAAGCCCGCCGCCGCCAAGCCGAAAAATACGGCGATGATTACACAGAAGACTAATTAGGGGGTTTTTGATGAAACAGGAATTTACCGCAAAAACTATAGAAGATGCAAAGGAAGCCGCTTCCGCCGCTTTTGAAGTGCCCGTATCCGAAATCGTTTTTACCGTTATTGACGAGCCGAAAAAAGGTCTCTTAGGTATCGGCTCAAAAGATGCCAAAATTTTAGCCGAATATACTCCCAAAACAAAAGGTCAAATCGCCTTAGCTTACGTCAAAACAATCCTTACCCTAATGGGAATAGATAACGAACTCGAACTCCGCGAAGAAAAGGAAAACGCCTTCATAGACGTTATTGGCGAAGTCTCCGGTACAGTAATAGGCAGACGCGGCGAAACCCTCGACGCCATTCAATACTTAGCTTCAATGTCCGCCAACCGCGGTACTCGCGACTACTTCCGCGTTACCCTAAACTGCAACGGCTATCGCGAAAAACGCGAGGAAATCCTAAAGTCACTCGCTACCCGTCTCTCCCAAACAGTAATAAAATCCGGCGGTCAAACTACCTTAGAACCCATGAATCCCTACGAACGCCGCATTATCCACGCCACAGTCTCCGAAATATCCGGCGTCACCAGCAAATCTATCGGCGACGAGCCCTTCCGCCGCGTAGTTATCTCAAGCACCGGCGCTCCCAAACGCCGCTTCCAAAACGATAAATACGACGGTCCCTACCCTCGCGTCTCCGGTCCCAAAACTTTCTCCCGCCCCCCAAAAAACCTAAGCGATGTCCCCGTCTCCCCACGCCCCGACCGCAGTGACAGAAGCGACAGAAATGACAGAAGCGACCGAGACCGCAGCGATTACAATCGCAGCGATCGTGATCGAAGCGATTACAATCGCCCCTACAACCGCCCCAAATCCGATGACATTCAATTAAAACAAATAGAAATGCCCAAGTCTTCCTTCGAACGCGACTACAAAAAACCAAAAACCGACGACTCAGTCCTCGGCGCAGGCTCTTTATACGATCGTCTTGATATATAAGGGTACGCTGGGGGAGGGGAGGAGCGGTGACAGTGTGGCGCTGCGCCACACTCCCCTCCCCCTCCCCCAGACCCCCTCCTCTCCCGGACTTAAACATTTTTCTTGTTTATTGCTTTCGTAAAAAGCTTAACCGTTTACAAACGCCATTCCTTGGAATGGCGTTAATGGTGGCTTTTTTTCTTTTTCATAGCTTAGAAGAAATTCGTGTTTGATTAATCACAAAATAAAAACCGTTTACAATACGCCTTCCAAGGAAAGGTTGTTGTAAACGGATAAGCTTTTTAACTAAAGCAAGAAACAAGAAAAAGTTTAAAGTCCGGGAGAGGGGGGGTCTGGGGGGAGAGGGGAGTGTGGCGCAGCGCCACACTGTCACCGCTCCTCTCCCCCCCAGCGTACCTCTTAAGTATAGTATTTAGCCTGAGCGGACCACATTTTGGCGTAGGTGGAGTTATTTTTTAGGAGAGCGGAGTGTGAGCCGTATTCGGAGATGGTGTTTTGGGAGAAGACGGCTATGACGTCGCAGAATTTGCATGATGAGAGGCGGTGGCTGATGTAGAGAGCGATTTTGTTGTTTATTAGGGAGTTAAAGTTTTTGTAGATTTCGTATTCGGCGATGGGGTCGAGGGCGGCGGTGGGTTCGTCTAAGATAATGAGAGGGGAATTTTTGAAGACGGCGCGAGCGAGAGCGCATTTTTGCTTTTGACCGCCGGAGATGTCGATGGCATTTTCGTCGAAGGACTTGGCGATGGGGGTAGAGAGACTGATTTTTTCGGCTTCGGAGCGTGACATACCTGATTTTTCGAGAGCGGAGTAGATATCGTCGTCGTGGACATCGTTTGAGAAGGCGATATTTTCTTTGAGGGAGAAGGCGAAGGTAGAGAAATCTTGGAAGACGACGGCGATGAGTTTGCGGTAATCGGTATCGGAGTAGTTGTTGATATTGATACCGTTAAGGAGGATTTCGCCTTCGGTGACTTTGTACAGGCGGCAGAGGAGCTTGATGAAAGTAGTTTTGCCGGCGCCGTTTTGCCCTACGATTGAAAGGCGTTGTCCGGGGGGAATAGTAATGTTTACATTTTTGAGGGCGTAGCTGTCGGAACGCGGATATTTGAAGCTGACGTTTTTGAATTCAATTGTGGGAGCGGTGTCGGGTATGACTTCAGAGCCTTTGTTTTCGCTTGCGGAGGGGAGTTCCATAAATTCAATGTAGGAGTAAGCGTAAGCGCATTTTGTTAATATATCCTGAATCACACGGGCGGAACTTAAGACAGCGTTCATGAAAGAAGCGGTGGTAGATAAGTACAAAGTGAAGCCGCCGGGAGTAATAATCTTACGGAAAGCGAGAGTCCCGATATAGAGATAGCAAATTCCGTCAGAAACGGCGTTTGCGGAATTCACAGCGAAATTGAAAGGTATTTTTTTATGGAACTTTTCGTTCCAAATTTCGCAAACATCGTCGATATATTTTCCGCATTTGGAGTACATCATGTCTTTTGCGCCGTAAAGGCGAATATCTTTTGCGTGAATGTAGTCTGTAATCTGCCAGAAAAAGTAGGAAAAACCGCGGTTTATCTTCGCTTGCATCATACGCGAGTCTGCTTCTATGCGATTAATTTTATTGTTGATTACAAACAGCAGAATCAAAGATATTAACTGAACCACGAGAAGAAGCGGAGTTCCGGTTATAACAATTATCATGATAGAAACTATGATAATAAAATTAGCGCAAAGCTGTTCTACCTGACTGAGTATCCCGATTACGCCGCCTGTCATATTAATACCTTCGAGGGCTTTTGCCGGAAGGGACAGAGTTTCGGGGTCTTCGGTAAGATGAAAATCAATATTCATGCACTTTTCGGAAAGCCGCCGCTCGAAATAGAGGTTAAACCAGTCTTTGTAATATTCTTTTACCTGATTTAATACGTTCATAACTATCCAAGGAGTAGCCGAAACCAAGAGAAAAATAATACCGAGAGTATAAACGCTTTGAACATCCATCGCGCTTCCTTTAAGAAGCTCGTCGATAAGCGGAGCCTGAATAAGCATAGGCAGAACCGGTTGAGCAGCGAGGGCTGACATTTTTACAATAAAAATCAAAACAAGCGCGGGTTTCTCCTTAATCATAACGGAAAAGAGCAGTTTTACTACCGTAAAGGAGTGTGAAATATCGCGCATTGCGAAGCGTTTTTTGTCGCTGTCTTCATGCTTATTTATATGAGAAGCCATTATACCGTCACCTCTGTTTCTTTGTAGTACTGCGCTTGGGTCGTAAACATTTCGGCGTATTTGCCGCCGTTTTGAAGTAAACTTTCGTGAGTACCGTATTCGATTAAGACTCCTTCTTCAAACATGGCAACATTGTCGCAAAACTGTGTTGAAGAAAGACGGTGACTTATGTAAACAGATGTTTTTCCGCCGATAAGCCTGTCAAAACTTTTGTATAAATTCTGCTCGGCAATTGCATCAAGGGCGGAGGTAGGCTCGTCCAATACTACAACAGGAGCATCCTTATAAAGAGCGCGTGCGAGGGCGAGTTTTTGCTTTTCGCCGCCTGAAAGGTCTGTGCCGGATTCGTATAGAATTTTGAGTAATTGTGTATGAATACCGTCGGGCATTGAGGAAATTTTATCGCCTAATCCTGCGTCATTAAGTGCAGTTTCCGCCTTCGCTATATCGGTTGATTCTTTCATAGAGACGTTTTCGGCAATTTCGAGAGCAAACATCTCTATATCTTGGAAGACGGGCGAGAAAATTTTGAAATAATCCGCCTTTTTGTAACGGTTAATGTTAACGCCGCCCAAGAGGATTTCGCCTTCGGTAGGCTGATATAAACCGCAGAGAAGCTTAATAAAGGTGGATTTTCCTGCCCCGTTAAGCCCTACAACCGCTAAGCGTTTCCCGGGCGCAAGAGTAATATTCATCTTCTTCAAAGCCCATTTTTCCGTATTCGGGTAGCGAAATCCTACATCCTTAAATTCAAATTCGTAATTATCAAACCTCGGCAAGGAGATTTTATCATCTTCGCTGTCGTCAATAGGGTATTCTAAAAATGTGCGGAAATCGTTTACCTGACGTGAGCAGTTAATGCCGAAACTAACCTGCGTCAGGAAACCGTTCAGGCGGTTAATGAAAGTGTTCCCTACACCGAACATAAGCGCAAAATCCGAAGCGGAAATTTCGCCGTTAATAATAGAATCGAGCAGAATAAAAACGATAATTGTGTTCCCTGTAAGGCTTATGACGACATTTATACCGCTCTGAAAGCCCCAGTATGAAGAATTCAGTTTTGATTTTTCGAGGCGTTCTTCGTGAAGCTTTGAAAGCTTTTTAAGGATAAATCCTGCAATGTTATAGACACGTATATCTTTTCCGTATTCAAAATCCTGCGCGGTACGCTTTACGTATTGTTCACGCCGCCAATATGTCCGGAGAGCATCCCAGACGTTTTTCTTGGAAAGCTTGTGAAAATAGTTGAAAAGGAAGAAGTTAACAATGCCGGAAACTACACAAACTACGATTACAAGCGGATTTAAGCCGCCCAAAATAAATACGGCGGCGGCAACGGTAACAAGTTCTCTTAAGGCATATTCGCCGTGAATTAAGAGCCCTTGAATTCCGAACCAGTCGCTGTTGTTAACCTGCTCAGCCATTGAGTGGAGAGCTAAAATTTTGCTGTCTTCTAAATACTCATAATTAATCGACAAAATCTTTCCGATACGAAGTTTGTCTAATCGAAAGCGTGTGGTTATGTATGAAGTACTTAGCTTTTCATTTGAGTAATCATAAAGGTTTGAGAGGGTAAACTGTATCAAAAATCCTGCGCCGACGATAATCAGAATATTAAAAAACGGCTCATCATTAATAAACACATCCAGTAAGAATTTCGCAGCGAAACTCCAGACGTAGTTTAAGACAGCCGTTCCTGCTACACAGATAATGAGAAAAACAACCGATTTCGGAAAAAAGCTGATTTGTTTTTTCATCACCCATATTAAATTTACAAGCGGGGAGTAGTCCTTGCGGTAAGGGTCAGTTTTTACTTCGGTCTTCTTTTTCATTTGTAATAATTCCTCCGCCGACAACATATTCCCCGTCATATAAAACGCAGGATTGTCCGGGCGTGACAGCCTTTTGAGGCTCGTCAAATGTTATTTTGACAGTATCATCGTCAAGTAAAATTGCTTCACAGGGTTGCTCGATTTGATTGTAGCGTGTCTTAGCCTTAAGCTTAAAGCCAATCCTTTCGGGCATTATAATATTCATATTCTTTATATATACACTCTTTGTATATAATTCTTCGATATTACAAAGTGTAACTGTGTTATCGGCGATATTTATCGACTTTACGTATTTAGGAGTGCCGAAAGCTATTCCTAAGCCTTTCCGCTGCCCGACAGTATAGCGGATTATACCGCCGTGTTCGCCTAATATTCGTCCGTCGGTATCAATAAATTTTCCGGGAGGAAAGGTTTTTCCGGTGTAATTTTCGATAAAGGCGGAATAATTGCCGTCGGGCACGAAGCAGATGTCCTGACTTTCGTGCTTTGAAGCATTAACGAAACCGTTCGCTTCCGCTAAGGCTCTGACCTCCGGCTTAGTTAAGCCGCCGAGAGGGAAAAGCGTACAGGAAAGCTCTTCCCTCGTTAAGGTATAGAGCACATACGACTGGTCTTTTTTTATGTCAGAAGCCTTACGGAGTAAAAATCGCCCGTCTTTTTCTTCAATCTGAGCATAATGCCCTGTTGCGATTTTTTCACAGTCAAGTTCTCTTGCACGTCGTAGAAGCTTTTCAAATTTAAGCTTACGGTTACATTCAATACAGGGGTTCGGCGTTTCTCCCTTAATATAGGAAGCACAAAAGCAGTCTATAACGTCACGCGAAAAATCATCCGCGAAGTTAAAGACGTAATGGGGCAAGCCTAAGCTAAAGCAGACACTTTTAGCGTCATATGCGTCATCGGCGGTGCAGCAAGCTTTTTCGGAAATTTTCGCTGTTTCGGTTTTCGCAGTTAATTCACCGGAGATAAGCTTCATTGTCGCGCCGATAACATCATATCCCGAGTTTTTAAGAAGCAGGGCGCAGACGCTCGAATCCACGCCCCCGCTCATTGCGGCTAAGACTTTTTTCATTTTAGAGGGGGGAGATCATCAAGATCTTTGTAACCCACACTGAGAGCTTTTTTTCTTGTATTGCTTGCAAGTTTTACAAGAACGTTATGCCCTTCTGCATTGTCAGGATATCTTTCATCGAATAATTCGATTTCTGTTAGTAATTCAAGATACAGTGTAAGGTATTGCGCAGCGAGTTCATGTTCTGTTGCCATAATAATACCTCCAAAGGTTCATTTTTTCGGGGGGAGAGGTTCTAAGTCACCCATACCTAAACTCATCATAGTATTTCTCATCTGTTCAAGTACACCCTGCCAGTAGTTATATTCCTCAATGCTGTTTGGAAAATCGCGTTCAAAGAGCTTTAAGTCCTTAATACCCGAGTTGTACATGAGTAAATATTGGTTTCTGATTACAAATTCCGATTCCATAATTTTACTTCCAAAAGTTTATTCGCGAATCGTTATTCGCGAATTGTTATTCGCTGTAAACCCCAATCTTCCGAAATTTATTATATCTTGCCCGAAGGAGTTCCTCTACCGAAAGCTTCTCCAATTCGAGAAGTGTTTCGTTCAAAAACGCCGTAATATTTTCGGAAGTTTCTTCGGGGGAATTTTGCGCGCCGCCGACAGGCTCACTTATAATATTTTCGATAATCCCGAAGCTTTTGCAGTCGGAAGCGGTAATTTTGAGAACTTCTGCCGCATCCTTTTCCTTAGAAGAATCCTTCCAGAGGATTGAAGCCGCACCGCGCGGGCTAATTACCGAATAGACGGCGTTTTCAAGCATCGCAAGGCGGTCGCATACCGCAAGCGCAAGCGCTCCGCCGCTTCCTCCCTCGCCTAAAATTACCGAAATTACCGGTGTCTTAAGCTTAGAGAAAAGATATAAACTCTGCGCGATAGCTTCGCCCTGACCGCGCTTTTCGGCATCTACCCCACAGAAAGCACCGGGTGTGTCCACAAAGCAGATAACAGGGCGGTGAAACTTCTCCGCCTGAAGGGCAAGCCGCATTGCTTTCCGATAACCTTCCGGGTGAGGCATCGCGAAATTTGCATTTTTATTTTCCTGAAGATTTCTTCCCTTAACTTGGCAGATAACGGTTACAGGAAGCCCCTCAAATGAAGCTATACCGCCGCGGATAGCCTTGTCATCACCGAAATGACGATCGCCGTGAAGTTCGATAAATTCATCAAAGATTAAAGGAATATAATTTTCGACGGTAGGGCGATTTTTTGCGCGGATAAGCTGTAAGCAATCCCACGCCGATTTATTTTGCGGCATTTTTATCCCCCCTATATCCGTGAAGTCTTAAAATGTGTCTCAAAGTTCTCCTCAACGCTTTCCGCTCAACTATCATATCGACAAAGCCGTGTTCAAGCTGAAATTCAGCGGACTGGAAGTCTTCGGGGAGGTGTTGGCGGATAGTTCCTTCGATAACGCGCCGCCCTGCGAAGCCGATTAGGACTTTCGGTTCGGCTATAATTATATCCCCGAGGGAAGCGAAAGAAGCTTCGACGCCGCCCGTTGTCGGGTCGGTTAAAACGGAGATGAAAAGCCCGCCCGATTCGGAAAGTTTCGCCGCCGCCGCAGATGTTTTCGCCATCTGCATAAGGGAAATTATCCCCTCCTGCATACGTGCGCCGCCCGAAGCGGTGAACATTACGAGCGGAAGACCGTTTTGTTCGGCATATTCAAAGGCGCGGGTAATCTTCTCGCCGACAACAGACCCCATCGAAGCCATGAGGAAATTCGAGTCCATTATCCCGATAACGAAAGGTATTGAGTGGATAGAAGCCGTCCCGGTAATTATAGCATCTAAAAGCCCTGTTTTCTCCCGAAGGTTTCCCATCTTCTCATCATATCCGGGAAAATCAATCGGGTTTAGGCTTGTCATGTCTTTATCAAATTCGTTAAAAGTACCGCTGTCAACGAAAATTTTCAGGCGTTCTTTCGCGCTCATCCGCCCGTGGTAATTACACGCCGGACAGACTTTTAAGTTGTCGGCGTAAACGTCCGAAGGGGTAACCTGCATACAGCGCGGACATTTGAAGACAGTCGCCTGTTTGTCAGCGGGCTTCTCTGTTTTTACAGCGGTATTTGCTCCGGTATTTACCGCGCTTTCCGGCGTGTCAGCCCTTTCAGAAGGGGTTTTCCAACGCTCTTTTACAAGAGAAAAAAGGTTTTCAAGTGCCAAAATGTATATCTCCTATGTCGATATTTTTATCCGAGTAAAATTAAGCCGATAACTGCAAGGAGAAGTTGGTCGCCGACAAATTTACCGTTGCCGCTTGTCTTTGAAAAAAGCGCAGTTCCTATAGCGGCGACGACGGGAACAAGCCAAAGTCCGGGTACGAAAAGGGATAACAGAATATACCACCAGTATTTAGCAAGTTTCTCACCGAAACTCATCCTCGCGTATTTCACAAAGAAATTTTCTTTTGCCGGAGGAGGGGAGTAATTTATATTATCGGTAACTCTTACATTCGGGTAAACAGTTTGCTCCTCACTGTAAGAGATTTGCTCTTCCCTGTAAGCGGTTTGATTCGCTCCGTAGGCGGTTTGATTCCCCTCGTAAGAGATTTGCGGTTCGGGAGAAACATCCTCTACTTCAATTCCGCAGGAGTAGCAGTATCCGTCAAGAACTTCACCGCCGCATTGGGGGCATTTTTGTATGTGAGCCACAGCGTACCTCTTTACTTTATTCTTTCGGAAAGGTAAGCGATAGTATAGTCTCCCCGCTCAAAAACAGGGTCGGTAATAAGCGACAGTTCAAAATCAATATTTGTCTTTACTCCGTCAACGATAAATTCCGCAAGACTTCTTCTCATCTTCATTATCGCTTCTTTTCTTGTCGGAGCATGAACAATCAGTTTGGCAATCATGCTGTCGTAGTAGGGAGGGATAGTGTAGCCCTGATAAACGGCGGAATCTATCCGTACGCCCGGTCCGCCGGGAATATGGAGAGCGTTAATTGTCCCCGGACAGGGGCGAAAATCAAGGCTTGGTTCTTCTGCGTTAATTCTGCACTCAATTGAAGCGCCGTGCATCTTTATATCTTCTTGTGAGAAGGGAAGCTTTTGCCCAGCCGCAATCTTAAGCTGCATCTGAACAAGGTCAATCCCGGTAAGCATTTCTGTAATGGGGTGCTCAACCTGAATTCGGGTGTTCATCTCCATGAAATAGAAGTTGCCTGTCGAAGATAATAAAAACTCAATCGTTCCCGCGTTTTCATAACCTGCCGCTTTCGCCGCATTAACAGCCGCTTCGCCCATTCTTGTCCGAAGTTCTTCTGTCATTACAGGGGAGGGAGTCTCCTCCAAAACTTTCTGATTACGCCTTTGCATAGAGCAGTCACGTTCAAAAAGATGAACGGTATTGCCGTGTTCGTCCGCTAAAA
>JAISHJ010000026.1 GCA_031262625.1 Ruminococcus sp.
AACTCGCCGCAAACCCGGGAAGGGGGAGAGGGGTGGGTGGGGAGTGCAGAGGGGAGGGCAGGGGGGAGGGGGAAACCTAAGTTACAGGCACGACTAAACAGAAAGTAAGAGCCGATTTAAGTTAGGTCTCCCCCTCCCCCCTGCCCTTCCCATTGCAAACCCTCGGATAGGTTTTCCAAAAAAAGACCGCGCACGTCAGTGCGAAAATCGCCATGCGGAGAAGCGAAAAAACCCTGTACGGGCAGTACAAACCACGCATAGCAACAGCGCAAAATCCATTCTTAAACAAAACTGCTATGCGAAAGCGAATTCGCTCGCGCTTCGCGCAACACTCGCGCTTCGCGCAACACTCGCGCTACGCGCATAAAATAAGCTCACGCACAGCAAATCGCGAAAAGCTTAACCAAAATGAATAAAAGCAGAAAAACGAAATAGAATAAACTAAAGCAATTGCACAAAAAAAGCCGTGCGCTAAGCACAAAATAACGCGTAAGCGCAAAAAGTGATAAACAGTATGAAAGTTATCGGAATAAAAAAGCCCTTAGAGAAGGAATTCCTTAACCATATCGAAGACTTAGTAGATACAGAAGCAGTTAAGGAAATGAAGAAAATCGTCCACCACGGAAAAACAACTACTTTTGAGCATTGTTTGAACGTCTCGTACTATAATTATCTAATATGCAAAAAATTAGGCTTAGATGCACGAGCCGCCGCAAGGGGCGGACTTCTCCACGATTTGTTCCTTTATGATTGGCATACAGTCACCCTCGCGAACGGACACGCCTTGCAGCACGCAAAGCGCGCGCGAATTAACGCAGAAAAATACTTCGATATATCTCCTTTGGAGAGAGATATTATCGAAAAACATATGTTCCCGCTGACATTTTATGCACTGCCGAAGCACCGCGAGTCTTTTGTTACAACGCTTACGGATAAGTATTGCGGCGCACTTGAGGTTATAACCCATAGATGGGATAAACTTCGGAGAAAATAAAAAAGCGAGCCGTTCGACTGCGAACGGCTTGTATTATTTTATGCTTACTTTAGCATATCCTCAAAACTGTATTCATCCTCAGCTTGACCGAACACCTTAACAGCATCAACCGTAACTTTTGTGCCGTCGCCGGCTTTGAAAGTAATGTAAACAGGGAGACCGGCGTCGATTGAAAGACGTTTAGCCTGTGCGAAGAAAGTAAGCGGAAATTTTTGATTTTTTTCTTCAAGATTTATGGTGTAGCGCAGAGCGGAGGGCTGTTTTATAACTGTTCCTGCATTGTCGGCATAGGTGTAAGCGAAATCAAGCACTTCATCAGCTTCCGTTTCGGGATTGTCCGTAATCTCGACGTCGGGAGCAATCCCCTCAAGATTATAGGTAGTTCCGTCGGGTAGAAATATCTCAAATGCTGTCACAGTGAAGACTTTGCCGTTAAATTTAGTGACTGTTTGCCCTATGCCCTTGCCGAAAGTTTTTGTGCCGACACTCCTTGCAAACCCATGGTATCGGAGTACCGACGTGAAAACTTCGGAAGCGGACGCGCTTTCTCCATTTGTCAGAATAACTATATCGGGGTTAAAAGTTTTAGAGCTTGTGCCGTCTGAATTGTAAAGCACGGCGCCGTCATTTTTTTTGTAATAAAAGAGCGGCAGTTTTTGACCTATTATAGTATTTAGCATCTGAAGCGTAGTGGTGTCATAACCGCCCGGATTGTCTCTCAGGTCTATTATTACGCTTCGTACGCCTTGGTCCTCTGCCGATTTCCACGCTACCGCGAATTTATCGCCGGTGTTAGCATTAAAAGCAGGAATTTTAATATAACCTACAGTAGGGTTGTCTTCGGTGACCACGCATTTAGAAGAGACTGTTTCGGTATCATAATCCGCCTTCTCAAAAGAGAATTCTTTTATAGTGCCGTCCGGAAGCTGCCCCCTAAACTCGTAACGCCCTGTTTCAAGATATAGTTTTTGCACCATAGCCATGTCTTCATACGCATCACCCGAGAAAGCTTGTCCGTGAAAGTCAAGAAGTATAGTGCCAACCGTTACTCCCGCTAACATTGCAGGAGAATTGTCCTCGATATTAATCACTTCATAACGCTCATTGCCAAAATGCACTTGTAAGCCAACGCGCCCTTTGCGCCTTGTATCGTACCCATCATCAAAAGCTGCCGTATCCGTGATATAGCTGTAATCATCGACGCTCCCCTTCCAAAGGGCTATCATTTCGTCATATGAAGCAGGGTCCTCTGAGAACATATCGGCAAAAAAGCCCTCAAGAACATTCCATCTACCCCTTACGTCTCCGGGGAAATTTTCGTCTTTTTGCGACTCGTTAAAAAGTTCAATGATAAACTGCGCCTTTGCTTCTTCCGGCGTAATTTCTTCCGCAAAAGCGGTCGGGGCAGTACTCACAAGGAGTACTGCCGCAACTAAGATACTTAAAAACTTTTTCATTGCTTCACCGCCCGATTATACTTCTTATACGGTCGGTTCGTATGAAAGTTCGTCGGGGGAAACGATAATTATTCCGCCTTTGTCTATGTTAAAGCGAAGTCTTCCGTCAGTGTAGGTGTAAGCGGGTTCAAAAGGTGTGAGGGTTTCTGCTACAGAATCGTAGTAGTAGAAATATTTCGGCTCTTTGGCAGCCGCAACGGAAAGGGTGGGGGTGAAACCGAAATCGCCTGTCCATGCAGTCATGATTACTCTTGCATCTTCGTCAAGCCACGCGCCCTTTAGTATCTTCTCTGCGGAAGCCGACTGGTCGCCGAGGATTCCGAAGTAGTAATATATCTGTGCCGCATCATAAGCCTTATCGGCATCAACCGTCATAGCCATACCGTTTGATGAAACGTAAGTAAAACGTACGGGCATATCAAGCCCCATACCCCTCATCTGTCTGATGTAAGCGAAAGTAGCAAGCGCTTCTCTTTCGGTGTCTGTTCCGAGGTAGTAAGTGTAGGAGTAGCTATCAGGCTGTTCTACAGTAGTACCCTCGCCGTCAACATAGGAGTATGCGTAATCAAGTACTTCATCCGCTTCGGTAGTCAGGTCGTCCTTTAATACCTTATCGGGTGTTAAGCCCTTGTTCTGCCAAGTAGAACCGTCGGGGAGGTAACCTTCAAGAGCAGTAACCGACAGGATTTTTCCGTTTGAAAGCGTAATGTTATTCTGCCCGATAGCTTTTCCATAGGTCTGTTCTCCAACAAGTCTTGCGTAACCGTAGTACTGTAAAACTCCCGCGAATTGCTCTGCCGCAGAAGCGGTTTCGTCGTTTACGAGGATAACTATATCGGGGCGCCAATCCTTAGACCCTAAGCCGTCGGAAGTAGTGATAGAAATGGCGGTACTCGAGGTGTAGAAAAATGTCGGAAGCTTTTCGGGGATAACAGCGTTAAGCATATTATAGCAGGTATCGGTAAAACCGCCCAAGTTATTACGAAGGTCGATAATTATATTCTTAAGACCTGCTTCTTCGGCTTTTTTATAAGTTTCTATGAAACGCTCGTCTGTTCCGGCATTAAAGGACGGAACGATTATGTAGCCGGTGTCGCCTGTAATATCAAGCTTATCTGTAATCGCATCTTCGTCAAAATCTCCGCGCGGTATTGAGTAGTCTTTAAGTTCGCCGTTCGGGAGACGAAGGGTTATTTCGAGAGTTTCTTCCTCCGACATTACCGTTGACATTGCGTTAAAGTCCTGTTCGGTTGCGGGTGAGGGTACTTCTATTCCTTCGTAAGAAATAAGAACAGAGCCGTTAACTATCCCTGCTTCCTCAGCCGGTGACATATAAACAGCGTTCGGGACGTAAATTTCGCCGTCCTTTACGGTGAAAGTTATTCCGAATTTACCCTTTTTCGCGCCTTCGTAGGTTTCTTCGAGATAGGTAGTGCTGTTTAGTCTTGAATTTTCGTCTGTACTTTGCTTCCATATCTCATACCAGTCGGCGTAAACATTCGGGTCTTTATAGATAGCATCGGTGAGGTAATCCTCCAAAGCATACCAGTTTCCCCGCCCGTATTCGTCAAAGTTTTCGTTCACAGAAGACACGTCGTAAAGTTCTAAAATTTCGTGTGCGTAGGCTTTCGCCTGTTCTTTTGTAATCTCCTCTGCCGACAAAGTTACCGAAAGTGACAGAGAAAGAGCCATTGCTAAGAGAACAGAGATAATTTTCTTCATACTTTCACCTTAACCGCGAAATACGAAGCCTTTTTACTGCTTCGTATCTCGTCTTTTTTATTTTTTTGTGCTTTTATTTTACTGTAACAACTGCTTAGTACTGAATAACACCGGTTGCGAAGTCGCCCTGCTCTATGAAGTAGTAGTAGCCGGACTGAATGTCTTGAAGCTTTTGTTCGTAATCGGGGTCGGTTTTGTCAACTAAAATATACGCCATCTTTGAAGCAGAGCCGGACTGAATGTACATTGAAACTACATATTCGCGTGTTTCGCCGGAAGCAACTGTCGGAGACGAAGAATAAGCGTTGAAGTAGCAGTACACACCGGTGTCTTTGTAAACAGCGTCATTGCGGGCTAAGAAGTCACAGTCTTTGGTCGGAACTACCATGTAACGATACTTGCCGGACTTGGGATTTCTCCACGAGAACACTTGGTTGCCCGCGCCCGGATTCGTCGGGAATATATCTGTCGCAACATAGAGCGAGAAGCTTTGGTTTTCTTCTATATCCGCCGCTTTAAGCTGTTCAAAGCGGTTCGTGTCATAGCCGGAGGGGAGGATAACATAACGTGTTATAGTTACGCCGGTGTTATCTATAATTTTCCATGTTTGGACAACGTCTGAACGTGCAGTATTTACAGGGCGTGAGTTATAAACTGTGTAGTAATCATATTCCCCTGTATACTTAGCTTCGGCAGTATTCAGCTTAACTTCGTCAAAATCGCGCGGGATTAATATATATCGCGGTGAATATGCCGCATAGCCCGGATTATAAGGATTATAGGGGTTCGCAGGATTGTAGGGATTGTAGGGGTCGGTGTTCGCCTTAGTGAAATTGCGGATTGTGTCGCCGTATGTCTTAATCGTCGGGCTGGTAGAATATACGGTGTAGTAGTCGTAAGTATTGAAATATTTAGCGATTGCAGAATTTACGTCCGCTTCGTCATAGCTATAGGGAACGAGCATATAGTAATTCGCGCCGTTTTTCTGGAAGGTTACTACTTCGTCTGTTCCTGTCGCTGTCGGACGGGTTGTGCTGACTATATAATAAGTACTTCCGGTAACGGTTACCGCAACATCGGAATAGATGCTTTGGTTTGTGCGGTCGTATACCCTTATCGTTGCAGTACCGGCTTTTACTCCGGTTACGTTATAAACACGATAGTTTCCGTTTGAAGTCCCCGCTGTAGCAGTCGCTATAGTCGTGTCGGAACTGTAGAAAGCGATATTGTTCGGAGTGGTTGTGTAAACCTGAAATTGTGACGAGCCGCCTGCGGTTACCGAAAGCGTCTTAACAGACGTGGTAATTGTTGAAGAAGGTGTCGTCGGGATTGTAGGTGTAACTGCACCCGGAACGGTTACAGTTATAGTTTTATAATAAGACGAGCGGTAGTTTTTGCGGTAAACAGTAACGGATGATGTGCCGGGAGCAACGCCTGTAATACGGAGGGTTATTTTGTTACCGTCCCACTTTGCGCCTGCCCAGCTGCCCTTCGCAACCTTTGAATTCGCGGAAGAAAGCGTCATGCCGCTCTTGTCGCCGTTTACGGTAAGGGTTACGGTTACGTATTTTCCCTTTTCTACCGTTACAGCTGTCTTGTCGGAAGTAATTTTTGTCGCTACAACATTTACGGTGGAGCGGAGTGTCATTCCGTCAACAACAGCACTTATTACTGCCGTCCCGACAGATTTTCCGATAACCTTTCCGCTTGAAACTGTAGCTACTGATGTGTCGGAAGAGCCCCACTGTACAGAGCCGGAGTTCCCCGAGACTTTTAAGGTCGTCTGATAGCCTTTCGTAAGTGTGAAATTTGTTGAATTAAGTTTCGGTGCGGCGGATGCCGATACTGCGCCGAATGAAAGCATTAACATTAAAGTGATTATTAAAGATATTATTTTTTTCATTTCAGTCTCCTTTTCGTATATACATAATAACACAAAATATGTCGAAAGTCAATTACATGAGTGTTACAATGTTTACCTATGAAGAATACAATTTATATACAAAATATTTTTCATTTACTGAATATTTTTTATTACAGGAGAAACTGCCGCTATTGCAACTTCTATCATGCTGTCGTCAGGCTCGTTAGTAGTTATGTGCTGTAACCACAGCCCCGGGGCGGAGATAACCTTAGTAACAACATTATCGTGCTTCCCCGCAAAGCGGATAAGTTCATACGCCACCGCACTCTCAGGAATAAGAAGCAAAAGCTGTAAGCCATAACGCACCCATATGTTAGTCCAAGGCAGAAATAAGCCTATGCATATCGAGAGAATTATTACTATTAGTATAAAACTCGTTCCGCAGCGAGGATGAAACCGCGTTTTCGTGCGGATGTTCTCTACAGTAAGTTCCTCCCCCGACTCAAAACAGGCTATAGTCTTATGCTCAGCCCCGTGATAGCCGAAAAGTTCTTTCATAGCAGATGTCTTCGATACCAAATACATATAAGTGCATATAAGCGCGAATTTAACTACACCTTCGACAACAGTCTTCAAAATGTCCGGCGCGTTAACATACCCCAAAAGCCCCGACAAAAATGTAGGCACAAACTTAAATACCAAAACCGATAAAAGTACAGTAAATATACATACTACAAGCATTATAGCGTTAAAATGCTTCTCAATTACAGGTCCGAACTTCTCCTCTAATCTACGTTCAAACGCCGACATTTCCTCCGCTTCCTCATCTTCCCCCCCGGAATCTGAACTTGCCTTCTCCGCCGACTTTATAGTACACCTTATCCCCGTATATAAGCTTAGTACAAAGTTAAAACACCCCCGCAGAAACGGTACCTTAGTAAACCAAGGCGCTTCCCCGGTCTTGTAATTGTCCCACTCCTCAACATCAATACTCTTATCCGGCATCCGTACAGCCATAGCTGTCTTTTTAGGACCACGCATCATTATGCCGGAGATTAAGGCTTGTCCACCGATTTTGTTCTTTTTAGGATCCATTAAATTATTCCAAACATTATAAAATTAGTTTTAACATACGGATAAGGTTTTTACCAAAGAATATAACAAGAAAAATGTTTAAAGTCCGGGAGGGGAGGAGCGGT
>JAISHJ010000056.1 GCA_031262625.1 Ruminococcus sp.
CGGGGTTTGGGGAGGGGGCGGGGAGTGTGGCGCAGCGCCACACTGTCACCGCTCCTCCCCCTCCCCAACGTACCCCGGTTCCAAGGCGTACTCGTTAGAAAGAAGCATATCCGTCGCCATAGGACGAGTAGGTTGTGCGGTTGAAGAATTGTTCTATACCGGACATAATGGCTTTGGCGTAGCGGCGTTGGTAGGAGTCGTCGGCGAGGGACATAGCCTCGGCGTAGTTGGTGACGAAGGCGGTTTCTACTAAGATGCTGGGGAATTCCTGTTGTTGGGTAACGAAGAAGTAATTATATTTAGCGCCGCGGTCGTTGTCTACTGCGCCGTTCACGTCGTTAAGGACTTTTGCTATATTGGCGGAGACGTAGCGAGCGAGGGGCTCGGAGAAGGGGGTAAAGTAGTAGGCTTCGGTGCCGAAGGCTTTGCTTCCGGCGGAGTTACAGTGGACGGAGATAAAGATATCGGGGTCGTAGTTTCGGGCGATTGCGGCGCGTTCTTTGGTGACGAAGCGTTCAGATTCGGTATGGAGACGGATGACGTTTGCGCCGGCGTCTTTGAGGTAGGCTTCGAGGTATTTAGCAATGGCGAGGTTAGCGGTTTGTTCTTTGATGTGACCGATTGCGCCGGGGTCGAAAGCGTCGGCTTCGGTGTAGCCGTGACCGGGGTCTATTACTATAGTTGCGCCGGAGATTGAGTTTTGAGCGCCATTGAAATTAAGGGTAAGATTGCCGGTACTGTCATAGCTTCCGGAGATTCCGCAGTAGACACCGTTTTCGCGCAGATAGAGGGTAAGCCTTGTCTTTTTAAGACCGGCGGACTCGTAGGTATCGAATTTTCCGACAGTAAATTCGGAAGTTTCGGGGAAATTAATATCGCCGGCGGAGACTGAGGTAACGTAATCGAAAATAATCGAGACAGAAGTTGCCTTAAAATTCTTCACGTAGTAGGAGCCGTTGTCGCCGCTTTGGTAGTCAGCACCGTTATAGCTTACGTTATAGGGAATATTCTTTAGGAGTGTGAATGTAATAAATGTGTCAGTGCCGCGAGTACCGGCGGAACTGATGCCGATAGGATTTGCGCCGAGGGGCTCGTTCGGGAGAACGTCAACGGCGGTTGATTTGATACGTCTGCCGCTGTTTGTGATGTAGTATTCTACACCGTCGAGAGTTACTGTCTTCACGTAATAGTCGAGAGTACCGGCAGGGAGACGTGAAGCATCGGGAGTAGGATTTGTGGATGTAGTGGAGGAGCGGTAAGTCATAGTGTTGTCGGATTTTACGCGAAGGAGACTGCCGTCGAAGGCTTGCGCCTGTTCAGGGACAGCGTTAATAATAATCTGCGCACCGGTAAGTCCGGCGGTAAATTCAGTACCGTTCGGGGCGGTGTAAGAGCCGTAGATTTCGACGTTGCCGAGGTCAATTTCCTCGCCGATTTTGCCCTTCGGAACGGTGTAGTAACCCTGAAACCTTGCGTACGAAGAGTTAGGGTCAAGCCCTTCCGTCTGCCCGTCAGTCTCGGTGAGTTCAACTGACTTTCCGTTTACACTCGCGCTGATTTTCGAGCCTTTATAACCTACAGCGGAGATAGAGAGGGTAGTTTCGCCGTCAAGATAGAGAGGACCTTCCGAGGGTGACATTTCCTTAAGAACATTAACTGTTCGCGTAATTTTATAAGTAATAACCTTAGCTTTGCTCTGGAACGTGAACACGTTCAAGCCTACTTCAAGAGGAATATTGTAGTAGAAACGTCCTGCTTCGTTGAGTACGATTTTGCTGCCCTGATAGTAAACAGGGAAATTCGGGTCGAAAGAGCCGGCGAAGATTGCATACGGTTCTTCGGTTTTGTAGTTGGTGCTTGTGGGGAGGGTCATCTCGAGTTCGGAATCAAGCCCTTCAACGTCTAAGCTGTTTGAATAATGCATTTCGAGAGCAGTTGTGGATTCCATCTCGTTATCTTCGAGGGCGTAAAGGCTGTTGAAAACACTGCCTTTACAGCTTTCGATTTCTTCCGCAGCGATAACCTGCTTAACAAGCTCATCGGGGGAGTACCAGCCTTCGTTGTCGGTGCAGATTTTCTCGTTAGCGTGGGATATGTACATTGGGATTTGGGCAACGGATGCCACATCTCCCCACCAAGAAGTAACTGTCTTAAAGGGCTTGTCCGGGTCGGTAATAGAGCCGTCCGTTACCACAAGCATAAAGTCAGCGAAACCGCTTTTTATGTAAGAGAGGGTGTCGGCGTAGCCGTCAGTGAGTGCTTCAAAGTCCGCGGAAGTCTCCGAGCCGAGGGAAATATCGGTAGTTTCGCCGTCAGTATCGTTTTCGCCGTCTGTTTCGTCAGTCTCACCGGAATCCGCAGGGCTTTCGTAGTTCTCCCAAACGTCTTCGAGAGCAATTCCCACAGGAATAGTGTTGTCGGTTTTGCGTACTGCCGCAGAAGCGAGGGAGAATATGTAAGAATTATTGTCAAGCAGCCAGTTATCGAAACCGATACCCGAGCCGCCCGCAAGATAATCATTAAGACTTATTCCGTCTTTAGACGCGTAATAGCCGCTGAAAACTATACCGTCACATGGGTAATTTACGGTAAAATTTCTAATATCAATCGCGAAGGTGTTAATTCTGTCTTCAATCGTAAGCCCCGAAAGGTTTGAAAGGAGCGTGTCAATTTCAAAGTCGAGGTAGACAAACATACCGCGAGCCTTTGCGGGAGCAATTATATATTCAATAGCGGACTTCTCCACCGTTTCGTTAATGTCGGTGGAGTAGAAAACCTTTTTGCCCGAAACGTCCTCTGTCGTTGTTTTTACTATAATAGTATTAAGTCCGTGTGAAGCAACTTTATCAAGGAGAACTTCAACATCCGCCGTAATTTCTTCATCAGTAAGAGGAATATCCTCTTCACCTGTCAGCGCGAAATCTACCCCGGGAACAACGAAAACGCCTTTCATGTAATCGGGGAACGAATACAAATAAGAAGGCTCTTCCGGGACATATACGGGGAGAGTTTCGTCGCGGTTTATCGGTGCTTGAGGAGCAATTACAGTGTAGCCCTCCGGCATACTTTCACTGTCTTCGGCAGATAAAGGTATACCGGGAAAGAAGGCTAAAGTCATCAGCACCGACAGCATAAAGCCGACGATTCGAGAGAATGGTTTTTTCATAAAAATAAGTACTATAAATAAACTATAATCCGACAGGATTTACGTAGGTTTATTATACAACATAATTACGGACAAATTATATATAATCTGTGAATATTATGTGATTTATCTTTACAGTTTAATAACAAACGAGCAGTAATAATACTGCTCCTAATAATATTGTTACTCCGAAACGATATTTCACTATTTTTTCTTAAAAATTATAAATTTCGAGAAAAGGAAGTTTAATATCAATATAACTATTTGTATAATAATCTTATTCGATACAAGTCCAAAACCTAATATGTCTACCATTAAGATAAGGTAACCGAGTTCCAAGAAGAATGACAGAAGTCTTGCGGCGGTAAATTCACCGGCTTCGCGAAGAATTACCTTTGCGGTACGGTCATGACTGTCGAAAACGAAAAATTTGTTGACGAAAAAGGCGAAAGTTACTGCCGAAACCCACGAAATCGTAGTTGAAGCCCAGACAGGTGCGCCCAAAAACGCCGGAATAAACTGCATAGCAAAGGAAACGAGGGTAGTTAAGCCACCGTAAAAAATATAGAGCAGTATTTTCTCGTGTTTGTAATAAAGTTCCTGCAAAGGCTTAGGAAAAATGCCTACGATTTTTCGTATAAGCCCATTCAGCCCTTGCTTCTCTCCGTCTTTAACGTCATCTTTTTTGCTCATTAATTCACCCGTCTTTATTTTTCCCGAGGACGATTACCGATATTCCTTCAATTTCATATTCACCCGAAACCTTGCGGAGCGAAACATCACCCGCCGTTTCACCGTCAATGTAAACATCATATTCCTCAAAGGCGTATAGTTTTACCGGGAATTCTCCTGCATTAAAGAAGACTAAAATTTCGGACAGCTTATCGTCGCCATATAGCCCGAAACCTATTATCCGTGCCGGGAGGTTGTCGAAAAATTTAAGATTCTCTGCAACCTGATGGTTCTCATACATACGCAGAGCGGAGTGGTTCTTCCGAAACTCAATCAGCCCTTTATAGTAGTTAAACACATCCCGATAACGTGTTTTTCTGTCCCACTTTATGCTGTTAATGATATCGGGGGAATTGTAGCTGTTGTGGTCGAAAGAGTTACCGCCCGGGAGCGGCTTTGAACGAAGGAAATCCTGCCCCGCCTGAATGAAGGGAATACCCTGCGACAGGAAGACAAACGCCGCCGCAAGCTTATCCATACGCTTTCTGTTTTCTTCCGTGTCGGTGGGATTTGAATAGAAAAGTTTATCCCAAAGGGTTAAGTTGTCGTGTGCTTCGACATAATTCACCGTCTGACAGGGCGTGTCGGTCCATGAATACTGCGACATACCGGGAAGCTGCGGGTGAGGAATACGCCCGGAGATTACTTCACGCACAAAATGTTCCGTGCCGATTGCGCCGTTAACGTAGCCTTTGTCTTTATTTACGAAATTATTCCCCTTAATTGTGTCGCGGAAATCGTCCGAAAAGAAACCATAGCCCGGGACAGCGCGTGCGTTGAGTTTCATCGCCCTCTTTGAATACTCAAGGGGCGAATCTCCCCCCGTCCAACCCTCACCATAAAGAATTACACTCGGGTTAATTGCGCGGAGTTTTTCTTCTGCAATTTTCAAAGTTTCAACGTCATAAAGCCCCATAAGGTCAAAACGGAAGCCGTCTATCTTATATTCCGACATAAAATAACAAAGGCTGTCGATAATATATTTCCTGACCATCGGACGTTCTGTAGCGACTTCGTTGCCGCAGCCGGAGCCGTTCGCGTAATGGTCCCCCCACTGACGGTAATAATATTTCGGAAAAGTCTTCGTAAACGCACTGTCGGCAGTAGCGTAGGTGTGGTTATAAACCACGTCCATAATTACACCGATTCCGTTTCGGTGAAGCATCTGTATCATCCGCTTCATCTCAAGCACTCTTGTCCGCCCGTTATACGGGTCGGTAGAGTATGAGCCTTCGGGACAGTTGAAATTTTGCGGATCATATCCCCAGTTAAACTGCGGGCGGCGAAGGTCAGTTTCATCTACAGTCTGAAAGTCAAATATCGGTTGTAATTGTACGTGTGTAATTCCCAGTTCGCGAAGGTGAGAAAGTCCGATTTTATCTCCGCCGGAGTTTCTTAGGTGCTTTTCAATGAACGCCAAAAAACGTCCGCGGTAGCAGAAAATACTGTCCTTATCTATCGAAAAATCACGCACGTGAAGTTCATAAATACTCGCATCGGTGTAATGAGGAAGGCTGACATAGTCTTCCTGCTCCCAATCCTTCGGATTAGTTGTTTCGGGGTTGAATATGAAGCCCATCGCGCCGTTTGCGCCGCAGGAGCGTGCGTAAACATCAATCGTCTCGGTTTCTATCTCGTCATAGGTGATAACGTAGGTATAGTATACCCCATCAAGATTGCCGAACGCGGTCTTGCTCCATACACCGGTCTTGTCTTTGGTCATAGGAAGCTTACGGAACGGCTTTTCATCTGTACAGGTTTTATATAGTTGAATTCGCGCCTTGTCTGCAAGCGGCGCCCATACCTTGAAAACTGTCTGTTCAGAGTTCCATACTGCGCCTAAATCATCTCCGCCATAGAAGTATTTTTTATCAACGTCAATCATGAAATTTACTCCTATCCGTAAAAATCATCAACGGTTATAACCGCGTTGTATTTGGAGTCGTGAGCCTTAAGAAGCTTCTTTATCGTTTCAGCAAGTGATGATTTATCCTTATCTGTAGGGCAGTCCGTTACCGCAACGTCAAAGATAAGGTTAATGTTATTTTCGCCGTCGGTAATCCTAAAATCATGTATAGTATAGTCGGTATTAAGTGCGCCGACAATATTTTCCGTCATTTCCTTAAGCTTATTTACCCGTTCGTCATCAACACTTATAGGGTCCGTATGAAGTACAATACGAATGTCAAGTTCCTTATATATCTCGCGCTCAAGCGCATCTATACATTCATGAACAGCAGAAGGATCATCCGAAGCAGGCACTTCCGCGTGGGCAGATGCAAATATTCTCCCCGGTCCGTAGTCGTGGATAATAAGGTCATGTACCCCGACAATATGCTCGCCGCTCGATATTATCGCCCGTATTTTGTCGCAGACTTCCTTTGAAGGAGGACTCCCCAAAAGCAGGTCTATCGTCTCTTTCGCAATCTTTATTCCGCCGAAAACTATATAAACAGCTACTGCAAGACCGATATATCCGTCAAGTTCAAAAGCCGTAACGAAGTGGTTTATTACCGTCGCCAAAACGACAGCAAGTGTCGATACAACATCGTTCAAACTGTCTCTGGCAGTAGCCTTAAAAAGTGTCGAGTGTATTAAATCCGCAAGATAACTGTAACTCCTATACATCCATAGCTTAACAAGTACTGTCAACGCTAAAATTATAGTAAGTACCCAAGAAAAATCTGTAGATTCAGGCGTGATAATCCTTAATACAGAAGTCCTCCCAAGTTCAAATCCCACAAATACAATTATTATCGCCACAATTAATGAAGCTATATATTCAACCCTGCCATGCCCGAAAGGATGCTCCTTGTCAGGATGCGCCGCCGCCGCCTTAGCAGATATAAGCACCACAACAGAACTCCCCATATCCGAAAGATTGTTAAAAGCATCCGATATTATTGCCACAGATGCCATCAACAGCCCCGCCGTAAGCTTTACCCCAAAAAGCAAAAGATTACACAAAACACCAATAAGCCCGCCAAGTATCCCGACACGCATTCTGCTTGTATTAAATCTATCCGCTAATCGCTTTATCATGGGTACGTTGGGGGGAAACCTCTCTGAGGAGAGGTTTCCCCCCAAACCCCCCTTCCAGAGACTTTTTCATAAGCCATCTTAAAGTAGGTTTGGGGAACAGCTTAAAGCTTTCACAAAGTCAAGCTATTTAATGAACAGCACAAGCTTTACAAACGGTTAAGTCATTTGTGAAACAGCATAGGTTTCAAAAATGGTTGAGGTTTTTAGTAAAGATAATAACAAGAAAAATGTTTAAAGTCCGGGAGAGGGG
>JAISHJ010000066.1 GCA_031262625.1 Ruminococcus sp.
CGGGACTATATTGCTTCACAAGGATACGGCGAAAATTTCGGACACGGTCTCGGACATTCCGTAGGGCTTGAAATCCACGAATACCCCGCCTGCAACAAAACCTGTAAAGAAATTCTTGCCCCCGGAATGATAATGACAGTTGAACCGGGCGTATATATCCCCGGGAGACTTGGTGTTCGTCTTGAAGACATGGTAGTAATTACCGAAAGCGGTTACAATAATTTAGCCGATATGCCTATTTTGCCTGAATTTCACACGGATTTTTTGTGATTTTGCACAAATTAGAATCCCATTCTCTTTTTTTTCGTATTTTCTATTGCTTTTTGCCATGAAATAGTCTATAATAAATCATAATAGTGACATTGATATTAAGATGTTTAATTTTTGGAGGGTATCTCTTATGATAACAGCCGGTGATTTCAGAAACGGCGTAACTTTTGAAGAAGACGGACAGGTTTTGCAGATTGTTGAATTCCAGCACGTTAAGCCCGGAAAAGGCGCGGCGTTCGTCCGCACAAAAACGAAGAATGTAATTACCGGTGCAGTTGTAGAAAAGTCTTACAACCCTACCGCTAAATTTGAAAATGCTTTCGTTGACCGCAAAGACATGGAATATTCATATTCAGACGGCGACCTTTACTACTTCATGGACCAAGAATCCTACGAACAAGTTCCCATAAACGCTTCCACGCTCCCTGACAGCTTCAAGTTCGTAAAAGAACAGACTATCTGTAAAGTTTGCTCCTACAAAGGCACGGTTTTCACTGTTGAACCTCCGAAAAATATTACTCTTGAGGTTACTCACACCGAGCCCGGCGTTCGCGGCGATACTGCTACAAACACCCAAAAGCCCGCAACCTTAGAAACCGGCGCAGAAGTCCGCGTTCCCCTCTTCATAAACGAAGGCGACAAGATAATAATAGACACCGAAACCGGCAAATACTCCGCACGTGCATAGTCCGGCAAGGGTGGTTGGGTGACAGAGGCGGCAAGGGTGGCAGGAGCGCAATTTACCTGTGCCTAAAGATTTGTTAAAAATAAAAAGTATAAATATTGGAGGATTGCCATGAAACTTCCCGAGAGAGTATCCTACCTGCAAGGGCTGATGGACGGTATGGAAATAGATACCGCAACAAAAGAGGGCAAGCTTTTTAAAGCGATTGCCGATATTTTGGACGATATGGCAATTCAGCTTGAAGACCTTGAAGACCAAGTAGACGAGATAACCGAAGCCGTTGACGAAATCGACGAAGACCTCGGCGAACTCGAAAAAGATGTTTACAGCTGCGATTGTTTTGATGATGACGATGAAGACGACGATGATGACTTTGACGACGAACCCGAAGATGTGGTTGCGCCCGTCTACAGCGGCGACGATGAGACGATTTTTTCAGCAGAAAAAGACATTCTTGACGATTTCCTCGACGCGGCAGATGATGAGGAAGATGAAGAAGAAGGCGACGAAGAACTCTACGAAGTAGTTTGCCCTTCATGCAATGACTCTATCTACCTCACCGAAAAAATGCTCTCCGAAGGTTCTATAAACTGCCCCGGCTGCGGCGAACTCCTTGAATTTGACCTTTCCGACGACACTGCCGATTGAAAGTAACATAAAGTAATATATGGCTAAAAGATCAGAAATAAAAAAATATATAAGCGTCAGGGGACTTACAGTAACTGCTATTCTGGCTGCTCTCGCATCAGTTTTGCAGATGCTTAATTTCCCTGTTCCGCTTATGCCCGGCTTTATTAAGCTTGATTTTTCGGAACTCCCGGCGCTCCTTGCGGCATTCGCCCTCGGACCTATCTCGGGAGTTACCGTTTGTTTTATTAAGAATCTCGTTGATCTTATTTTTTCGGGACTGGGCGAAACCCTCGGTATCGGTCCGCTCTCGAATTTTATCCTCGGCGCTTCTTTTGTGTTCACTGCCGGGATAATCTACCGCTTTCACCGCACCCGAAAAGGCGCTATAGCGGCTGCTCTTATCGGCGCGGTAGTCATGGCGGCAGTCAGCCTGCCCTCAAACCTTTGGCTCGTTTACCCCATCTACGAAGTTGCATTCTTTTCCGAAGAGCAAATCATTTCCGCTTATAACGCAATCTTAGAGCCGCTGACTTCAAAACAGCTTACGAGTTTATGGCAATGCTTACTTATCTTTAATGTACCCTTTACCTTCGTAAAAGCACTTATCTCGGTAATAATTACCACTCTCATCTACAAGCCGCTGTCTCCGCTTCTCAAAGGCGTAAAGTCTTCACGCTGAATACGGCTACATATCATATATAAAACATATACGCTTGTCCGAATTTTTTATCGTTCGCCTGTTTTTTCATGGATTCGAGCGAGATTTCGGACAGCGTTTTTTGTATAACACTATCAAGTGAAGTTAAATTTTCGGTAATTACCGCATCAATTTCCGGCGCACGCTCTCTAACGGTTTCGTAGGAACTTTCTGCAATACTGTCGTCAAGAGCGTTAACTACTTCCGCAAGGTTTATAAGAGCGGCATCTTTCGCAAGCTTATACCCGCCGGCAGAACCTTTCACCGACGTAATAATTCCCGCGTGTTTAAGCTTCCCGAAGACCTGTTCGAGGTAAATTTTCGATATGTTAAGTTCTTCCGAGACCATGAATATACTTGTTAACGAGTTGCCGTCAAAGGGCGGCAGCATAAAAAGCGCCGCGATACCATATCGGCATTTTGCGGAAATTCGCATTGTTTACCCTCATTTCATATATGTTATAAATGTAATATTAACATAAAAATTCGCTTTTGTCAACCCTTTTTATCGTCAATTTAAACAATCTTTATAAATTTCACAAAAAGCTATTGACAAAAGCTATATCTGCTGATATAATAATATCATACTAAACATATATGAATTATCTTATTCGGAGGGCATTATGAAAGTTTATAACAGCATAACCGAACTCATAGGGAGAACTCCTCTGCTTAACTTAACCGGCTACAACGAAATATCCGGGGGAAGTGTATACGCAAAACTTGAATATTTTAATCCGGCAGGAAGCGTAAAGGACCGTATCGCGAAAGCTATGATTGAAGATGCGGAAGCGAAGGGTATACTTGCGCCCGGCGGAACTTTAATCGAGCCTACAAGCGGTAACACAGGAATCGGACTTGCCGCAATCGCCGCCGCGAAAGGCTATAAAGTTATACTTACCATGCCCGAGACAATGAGTATTGAGCGCAGAAAGCTTCTTGCGGCATATGGCGCAGAAATAGTACTTACCGAGGGCGCAAAGGGCATGAAAGGTGCTATTGCGAAAGCGGACGAACTGCAAAAAGCGACACCGGGCGCGATTATCCCCGGGCAGTTTATAAATCCTGCAAACCCTGCTATGCACTATGCTACCACAGGTCCTGAAATTTGGGAAGACACCGAAGGTAATATTGCGGCGTTTGTTGCAGGAGTAGGTACGGGCGGAACGCTTTCCGGCGTGGGCAAGTACCTTAAGGAAAAGAACCCGAACATAAAGATAATTGCGGTAGAGCCTACCGACAGCCCTGTTTTATCCGAAGGCAGAGCAGGAGCACACAAATTACAGGGTATCGGCGCAGGATTTGTCCCCGACACGCTCAACACCAATATCTACGACGAGATAATTACCGTCACGGCCGATGATGCTTTTGAGACAGGGCGCAAGGTAGGTAAGTCCGACGGTATACTCGTAGGGATAAGTTCCGGCGCAGCACTTTGGGCGGCAACACAGGTTGCAAATCGCGAAGAATTCAAGGGCAAAAACGTAGTAGTCCTCCTCCCCGACACAGGAGAAAGATACTTATCAACCGCATTATTTGAATAAAGGAAGTTATAAATATGAAATTTGAAACTTTAGCACTCCATGCCGGGCAAGAGCAGCCCGATTCGGCAACAGACGCAAGAGCAGTACCTATCTATGCTACGACTTCTTATGTATTTAAGGATTCGGCGACGGCGGCGGGGAGATTCGCGCTGACGGAGGGCGGGAACATATACACACGCTTAATGAACCCGACTTCTGATGTATTTGAGCGGCGGATAGCTGCGCTTGAGGGCGGAGCGGCGGCGCTTTCGACAGCGAGCGGATCGGCGGCTATAACGTATGCTGTACAGAATATAGCTTATGCGGGGGATCATATTGTTTCGAGTACGAATGTTTACGGCGGAACTTATAATCTTTTCGCAAATACTTTAAAGGAGCAGGGGATAGACTGCACATTTGTAAATCCTTCCGACCCGACGAATTTCGAGGCGGCTATAAAGCCTAATACCAAGCTTTTGTTTGCGGAAACACTGGGTAATCCTAATTCGGACGTGCTTGATATAGAAGCAGTTTCGGCGATTGCTCATAAGCACGGCATACCGCTTGTAGTTGACAACACCTTTGCTACACCTTATAATCTTCGTCCTATCCTTCACGGTGCGGATATTGTAGTACATTCTGCCACGAAATTTATCGGCGGACATGGTACTGTAATGGGCGGCGTAATCGTTGACGGCGGGAAATTCGACTGGAAACAAAACGATAAATTCCCGGGTATCTCGAAACCTAATCCTTCTTACCATGGGGTAGTTTTCGCGGAAGCTTGCGGAAATATCGCTTACATTATGAAGATTCGCACGACGTTAATGCGCGACCAAGGCGCAACAATTTCTCCTTTCAATTCATTCCTGCTTATACAGGGACTTGAGACACTTCCGCTTCGGGTAGAGCGTCATGTTGAAAATGCTCTTAAGGTAATAGCTTTCCTTAAAAATCACCCGAAGGTTGCAAAAGTTAACCATCCGTCAATCGAAACGGGTAAGCAGAAAGAACTTTACGACCGCTACTTTAAAAACGGCGCAGGTTCAATCTTCACGATTGAGGTTAAGGGCGGCGCAGATGAAGCGAAAAAATTTACAGAAAGCCTAAAACTTTTCTCCCTCCTTGCGAACGTAGCCGACATGAAATCTCTCGTAATTCACCCGGCGACTACTACTCATTCTCAGATGAGTGATGAAGAACTTCTCGCTTCCGGAATAAAACCCTCCACGGTTCGCCTGTCAATCGGTACCGAACACATTGACGACATTTTGGCAGACCTTGAATACGGTTTGTCACAAATATAACAGTCTCCAGAAAAATACCTTCCGCGCTTTCGCGGGAGGTATTTTTTCGTTTTACACAATTGAAGTTGACATAATATACAAAAATCGAACGTTAGTTTCATACACTTTTTAAAAGTTACAAACGTACATTAACTATTGCTATTTAGTTAAAATTACTGTATAATATAAAAAAGTGGTGACAAGTAGTGTTAAGTGGCTGCGAGCGGTGATTTTCAACATCACTTTCAACATATGTTGAAAACATCTTAACAGCCGAACTTATAAAAGCAGAAAGGGGCGGTCATGATGAACTTTTCATTGAAGGGTACATATCAACATTCAATAGATGTTAAAGGGCGGATGGCTTTCCCGCAAAAACTCCGGGACAAACTCGGCTCTGCTTTTATCGTAACTATCGGCAAAAATTGTCTTAACGTTTATTCTCCCGACGAGTGGGACAGATACTGCTCGGAACTTCGCACCCTTACCGGCGCGAAAACCGCCGCCGCAAAGCTTATAGTAAACCGCGCTATTGATGTGGAGAGCGATTCGCAGGGACGAGTACTCATCACAAAAGAACTCCGCGAATATGCGGGACTTAAAAAAGATGTTACGGTTGTGGGAGTAATTAACCACGCGGAAATTTGGGACAGCGAAGCTTACAATACATTCACAGACAGCATTTCCGAAACCGAATTAGCAGAAGTCTTAGACAGTTTTGCGTTTTAATTAATTTTCGGACAGGCTTTTGGGGTAGATAAATGGAATTTTCACATGAGCCTGTATTACTACAGGAAGTAATAAACGGACTAAATATACAGCCCGGCGGGACTTATATCGACGGCACTTGCGGCGGAGCGGGACATTCTGTTGAAATCGCAAAGCGGTTGAAATACGGGCGTTCAGATTCTGTCACGCCGATTACGATAAGTTCAGACGGAAAAATATCCGAAGAAACTGTCGAAGAAACTAACATCGGATTTCTAATAGGAATAGACCGCGATCCCGATGCAGTAAAGATTGCAGAGAAACGCCTTGAACCTTATGATGCGGTAGTAGCTAACGGTAATTTCGACGAAATGACGGAGATTGCTGCACGATATGAAGTTTTTGCCGCCGACGGAATTTTACTCGACCTCGGCGTTTCGTCCTATCAGCTTGACAACCCCGAAAGGGGCTTTTCGTACCATAATGATGCTCCTCTCGACATGAGAATGTCAAAATCAGGGCTTTCAGCCGCAGACGTTGTGAATACCTATCCCATCGAAGAAATCATACGAATTCTCCGCGATTACGGCGAGGAGCGTTTCGCTTTTCGTATCGCAGAAGCTATTGTAACCGCCCGCGAAGAAAAGTTAATAGAGACTACAGGAGAACTTGCGGAAATTGTAGCAAACGCCTATCCCGCACGTTTCAGACGTGACAAAAACCCCTGCCGAAAGACATTTCAGGCGATACGGATGGAAGTTAACGGAGAACTCGACCATGTTGCAAACGGTATCGGTGCGGCGTTTGAACTCCTAAAGCCCGGCGGAAGGCTTTTAGTAATTACTTTTCATTCGCTCGAGGACCGACTCGTTAAAAGACGATTCGTATCCTTCACAAAAGGCTGTACCTGTCCGCCGGATTTTCCGGAATGTGTATGCGGAAAGACCGCACAGGGTGCGCTCGTAACCAGAAAACCGATTGTAGCATCTTCGGATGAAATTGCGAAAAATAACCGCTCCCGCAGCGCAAAATTACGTATTATCGAAAAACTCGCTTAAGAATAATCAAAATAATAACGCTTGAAGGAAGGAGCGAATATATCCGCCGGATATATCCGTTAATATATATTATGGCAAGAGAACAGGCAGTAAGAAAACAAAATTACGATTTCGGACGCTTTGAAGCTAATGAAGCAGAGGAAGAGAATCGTAAAGCACGCATCCTCCGCCACACAGTAGACCCTGCAAAGCGCGGCAATATCGGAAAAGCCTTGGTTTGGGCAGTCTTAGCAGTTATGCTTCTTTCACTGCCGCTTCTTTCCGAAGCGCAGAACACCGAGCTTTCAAGGCAAATTGCGGTTAAAGAGCAGCAGCTTGACGAACTCAGAAGCGAAAATGTCCGCCTTATGACCGATATAGAGAGCAAATCGGCGATAAAGTCTGTACAAAGCTACGCCGAGGATATTTTGGGTATGCAAAAGCTTGATAAAAGCCAAATCGAATACGTTTCAACCGAAGGCGGAAGCGAAGTAATAATTCCCGACTACGAGCCCGGCTTCTTCACGAAGCTATACAACAGTTTTCTCGACTTTTTGGATTACATCGGAGGCTAATGAACCCTGTAATAAAAAAACTTTCATTTACATAAATTTATATAAATTACTTAACTTTAGAAGGTGTATATGTCTTATCAGCCGGGAAGCAAGATGAAACGGCGCAGTGCAATTGTTGTGTTCATTCTCCTCGTAATGCCGATATTTATAGTAATGGCAATGTTTGGCACGTCCGTTACCGAATCTGCACGTTACCAGTCTATGGCGAACGACTCGCAATTCGGAAGCACCATTGTTAACGCACGCCGCGGTACTATCTACGATTCGAGCGGTAAAATTTTAGCCCAATCCGCAACAGTTTTTAATGTAACTATCGACCCGAAGCTGCTTTACGATATTATCGAAGACGAAGACAACGGGCAAGCGGAATTTGAGCGTCAGCTTGACGTTATATCTACCGTTTTATCAGAAGAACTTCCGAACATAAACTACGAAGATATACCGCCGATCTTTGAAAAATACAGTGCCGGACACTGGGCTAATATTGCAAAACAGGTTGAAAAACCTGTTATTGACGTTATAATGAGCCGCCTTGAAGAAGCTGAAGTTCACACAAATATAGTTTACACAGAAATTGATACTAAACGTTATTACCCTCAAAATGAACTTGCGGCGGCAGTAATCGGCTTCACAAACTATGAGGGTGACGGCGCATATGGCATTGAAAAATACTATAATGACTACCTCAAAGGCGTTAACGGTAAGATAATTTCTGCCGAAGACGGTTTGGGGAACAAAATGTCATACAAAAATGACAAAATCTACGAAGCAAAAGACGGTAACGATATTTACTTAACTATCGACATGAATTTACAGTACTATGCGGAAAAATATCTTGAAGAGCAAGTACTGACAAACAAGGCACAAAATCGCGGCTGTGTTATAATGATGAACTGTAACACCGGCGAAGTTTTGGCGATGGCATCTACCCCCGGTTTTGACCTTAACGACCGCGGGAGTATCTATAATCCTGTTGACAAGGCGGCACTTGATGCGATTACCGACCCCGAGGAATATTCGGAGCAGTATGCAATCCTGCGCGAAAAGCAGTGGAAAAACAAAGCTATTACCGAAATCTACTACCCCGGTTCGGTATTTAAGGTAGTAACCGGCTCTGCTGCACTCGAAGAGCGGGTAATTGACCTTCACAGTACTTTTAACTGCACCGGAAGCATTACCGTTGTCGCCGGTGTACCTCCCATGCACTGTTGGTCCAGCCGCGTTCACGGTACACAAGATTTTACAACCGCTATGACAAACTCCTGCAACCCCGTATTTATCCAAATCGGCTTACGTATGGGAGCAGAGAAATTTAACGAATATTTCACCGCTTACGGCTTCACCGAAAAAACCGGAATAGACCTCCCCGGTGAAGTTCAAGGGCTTACCCTTAATACTACCAATTACGGTCCTGTCGAGCTTGCTTCCTCCGCTTTCGGACAGACCAACAAAATTACTCCGCTTCAGATGATAACTGCCTATGCGGCGGTTGTAAACGGCGGCTATCTCGTAACCCCTCACGTTGCAAGCAAAATTATCGACAGTTCCGGTAATATAGTTAAGACATTCGATACCCGTATTAAGCGTCAGGTTATCTCCGAAGAAACATCAGCTACCATGCGCCAAGTTTTAGAAGACGTTGTAAACGCGAAAAACGGCTCTAATGCTTATATTAAGGGTTATGCTATCGGCGGCAAATCCGGTACTTCCGAAAAAATCGACGAAAACAGAGCCCAAGGGCGTGAAGATTTATACGTTTCAAGCTACTGTGGTTTCGCTCCCGCAGACGACCCCGAAATAATCTGTCTCGTTATGGTTGACGAACCCATGGCAACCGACGTCAACGGCGGTCAAATCTATTACGGCAGTCTTATCGCCGCTCCCGCCGTAGCAAGTATCTTCAAGGATGCTCTCCCCTACCTCGGCTACTACCCCGAATATACCGCCGAAGAACTGGAAACAATGGATATAACCGTTCCCTCCGTCGAAGGTCAAATCGCCGCAACCGCTTCCGAAACTATCAAAGAATTAGGTCTCAAAACAGAAATCCTCGGCGAGGGCAGCACAGTCATTACCCAAGTCCCACCCGCCGGCAGCATGGTTCCCCGCGGCGGTAAAGTAATTATCTACACCGAAGAAAATATCAAAGAACAATTCACTACAGTCCCAGACATTATCGGCAAAACGCCTTCCCAAGCTAACGAAATCCTCACCAACGCCGACCTCAACCTCAAACTTGGCGACGGCGCTTCCGCCAACAACGGCTCTACCGCCTTCCGCCAAAATTACTCCCCCGGCGATATAGTCCCCGCAGGCACCATCATCGAAGTCTACTTCATCGTTAAAGACGAAGGCTAAGGGTACATTGGGGTACTGGGTACGCTGGGGGGGAGAGGAGCGGTGACCCGCCCCT
>JAISHJ010000094.1 GCA_031262625.1 Ruminococcus sp.
CCGTGTTTCACGCGGTCGTGTTCCTCGGCGCGTTTGGCGTTGTTCCAGCGGTCCATGTTATCTACTAAGTAGCCTGTAATGCGGCGGATGCGGACGAATTTGGGCTTGCCGTCGCGCTCGGTGCGCCCGCAGTGGGGGCAAACGTCGCCTAAGATTCCGGTGTAACCGCACACTGGGTCGCGGTCTACAGGGTGGTTGATTGCGCCATAGCCTATGCCGGATTCTTTCATGCAGCGAACGACTTTCTCAAAGGCGTCTAAGTTTTTGAGGGGGTCGCCGTCGAGTTCGATGTAGCTGATGTGCCCGGCGTTGGTGAGTTCGTGGTAGGGGGCTTCAATTTTGATTTTGTCGAAAGCATTAATGGGATAATATACGGGAATATGGAATGAATTAGTGTAGTAGTCGCGATCGGTAATACCCTTAATTACACCGTATTTCTTTGCATCAAGGTTAACGAATCTTCCGGAAAGCCCCTCGGCGGGAGTAGCGATTAAAGTGTAATTCAGATGCGTTTCGGCAGTTTCGCGGTCACAGCGCGCGCGCATACGGCGTACGATTTCGAGACCGAGTTCGCGGGAGGTTTCGGATTCGCCGTGGTGCTTGCCGGTGAGGGCAACGAGACATTCCGCAAGCCCTATAAAGCCCATCGAGAGAGTGCCGTGCTTGAGAATTTCCTCCAAACCGTCTTCGTGAGAGAGTTTTTCGGAGTCAATCCAAACACCCTGCCCCATAAGGAACGGGAAATTGTAAACCTTCTTTTGCGCTTGAAGCTTGAAGCGGTGGTTAAGCTGGTCGATAACCATATCCATTGTGTCGTCGAGTGATTGCCAAAATTTATCCATATCGCCTTTAGCTTCGATACCGAGACGAGGGAGGTTAACAGAGGTGAAGCTGAGGTTGCCGCGCCCCGTAACTATCTCGCGGGAGGGGTCGTAAGCGTTACCGATTACACGCGTGCGGCAGCCCATATACGCGATTTCCGTGTTGTAGTCGCCGGGCTTGTAATACTTAAGATTGAAGGGTGCATCTTGGAAGGAAAAATTCGGGAAAAGGCGCTTCGCAGAAACTCTGCAAGCAAGCTTGAAAAGGTCATAGCTGGGATCTTCGGGGTTGTAGTTGATGCCTTCCTTAATTTTGAAAATTTGAATTGGGAAAATCGGCGTTTCACCGTTACCTAAGCCTGCTTCTTGAGCAAGAAGCACATTTTTTATAACCATACGCCCTTCGGGAGATGTGTCAAGACCGTAATTTATGGAAGAAAACGGTACTTGCGCTCCGGCGCGGCTGTTCATGGTGTTGAGATTGTGGATAAGAGCTTCCATCGCCTGATATGTAGCGCGGTCGGTCTCTTTTACGCTGTTTATGTGTGCGTATTTTTGGATCTTTTTCACTGTCTTTTCGTCTGTAAGCTTAATAAGTTTTTCAAATTCAGCATCACGATAACCGTTATCGTCAGCAAGCGTGGGAACTATACCTTTTTCTGCAAATATTTCCTCTGCAATACGCTCTGCATCGTCCTTACCGTCTTCGCAAATTTCTTCCATTTCAAGGTAACGCGCAATATTATATGTATATTTTTTCCGGAAAGTCTTCTTAACACCCTCCGCCATAGCATACTCAAAGTTAGGCACAGACTGACCGCCGTGCTGGTCGTTTTGGTTTGACTGAATTGCTATACAAGCAAGAGCGGAGTAGCTGTAGATGTCATTCGGCTCACGCAAAACGCCGTGCCCGGTTGAAAAACCGTCATGAAAAAGCTTTATAAGGTCAATTTGGGTGCAAGTAGTAGTAAATCCATAATAATCCATATCGTGAATCTGAATGTCGCCGTCAAGGTGCGCTTTTTCGTGTGCAGGGTCAAGCACATACATTTGGTAAAACTGCTTAGCGCCTTCTGAGCCGTATTTGAGCATCGTTCCCATAGCAGTATCGCCGTTAATATTAGCGTTTTCGCGCTTCATATCGCTTCCCTCGGCGGGTTTAAATGTCAAATCTTCGTAGATTTTCATAAGTTTAGTGTTCATTTCGCGGGTGCGGGTTCTTGAATCACGATAAAGAATGTAACTTTTCGCAGTTTTCGCGTGTCCTGCTTCAATTAATATTTTTTCGACAATGTCTTGAATCTGCTCCACAGTAGGCATACTGTCGCCGAATTTCTGTTCTATATAGCGGCAAACCTCTTTCGTCAGTCTTGTCGCTTCGTTGTAGTTCGTACCGCCAACCGATTGCGCAGCTTTAAAGATAGCCTGAGCTATTTTATCGGGGTTAAAAGTTGCCGTGCGATTATCGCGTTTTTTTATTTCTGTAATCATTTCGTAACCTCTTTATCTATTCAAAAACACTATATGTTGTGTTTGTATAACCACTAAACCTATTATATAGTATTTTTGCATCATTGTCAAGATACATTTTAACCAAAACATCTAAAATGTTTTGGTAACTTTTCATAATCATTTTTCTTTATATTGACATAACTTAATTGTATACAATTAAAAATTACAAAATAAAAACGAGAAGAAATTCTCGCTTTATTTATATAGTATTATTTTGAAAAAAGGTTGCCGCCGCGGCTGTCGATTGCAACTATCAGCGGAAAATCCTTGAAAATAAGCTTTTTAACCGACTCGCAGCCAAGTTCCGGGAAAGCAATAACTTCACAGGATTTCACGGAAGCCGCCGCAAGTGCGCCGGCGCCGCCGATTGCGGCGAAATAGACGGAATTGTTACGAATTATCGCGTCGCAAACCGCCTGTGAGCGTTCGCCTTTACCGATCATTCCTGTCAGACCGCTGTCTAAAAGAGCGGGGGCAAAACTATCCATTCGCCCGGACGTAGTAGGACCGCAAGAACCAATCGGCTTACCCGGAGGTGCGGGAGTAGGACCGGCATAGTAAATAACCGCGCCGTTTAAGTCAAACGGAAGGTTTTTTCCGTCTGACAGTATGTCCTTAAAACGTTTGTGAGCCGCATCTCTTGCGGTATAAACTACTCCCGAAAGAAGCACCCTGTCCCCTGCGTGAAGGCTCTTGCAGTACTCGCGAAGATTCGCGGTATCAATCGAAACTACGGCAGAATTTAATCTATCCGCCGTAGTTTCCGGCATTAAAGTTTCCAAAATGGTATTCCTTGGTATATGGCATTAATACTGGTCGTTACCGGCAGAGCCTTCAACTAATTTTGAAAGGCTTTCAAGCTCGCTGAGGTCGAAACCGAATTTAGAAGTCGGCTTTGCAGCTTTTTTAGCAGGCTCGATCTTAGGTTCCGGCTTAGGCTCGGGCTTAGGTTCCGGCTTGGGTTCGGGTTTAGGCTCCGGCTTTGTCTCACGCTTAGGTTCAGGCTTTGGTTTGCGCTCGGGATTGTGCTCAGCTTCGGGCTCAGCTTGCTGGTATGACTGTTGGCTGAATTTCGGAGGAGGTGTGCGCTTAATTGCCGAATTTATGTAATTATCAGTTTCATCTTCAGCTTTTATAAGGTTTTGTGCGCGGTCAATAATATTTTTAGTTTCTGTAAGCCGCCCGATGCTGTCGGCAGAGAAACTTTCAATTACGCTGCGAAGTTTTGAAATATTTACGTCGAGATCGCCCACCTGCTTCTCAACAGAGGACTTAACGTGGTCAGCTTGGGCACGAAGGTCTGCAATTTTCCGCTCGGTATCGGTGAGAATCCGCGAAGCTGTCTCGTCAGCTTTCTTAACGATAGTCGAAGCCTTGCCGTTAGCATCGTCAACCACTTGGTTTGCAAGCTTTTTGGCATCTTCGTCCATTTTGCGCGCATTTTCCTTAGCCTGAGTAACGATAAGGTTTGCGGATTTCTGCGCTTCCATAAACACAGCACTGAGGTCCATCGCTGAATTGTCGGAAGTTCCTGCAGCCGCCTTGCGCTTTGCATCAGAAAGCTCGTCTTCAAGTGCAGAAGTTTTCTTGCGCAGTGCATCAAGTTCAGCTTCTTTTGCGTTAGATTCTTCCACAGCTGTCTGATACTGTATCATAAGGGAATTATTCGCAGTTTGAAGTTCGGCAATCTTCGTTTTATCAATACGAAGGAGTTCCTCGTATTTTTCATTGCCGGCAGAAGCATCTCCGGTAGACGCAAGAAGGGTTTTCTTTTCATCAAGTTCAGCTTCAAGTGAGAAAATTTTGGTGTTGAGTTCGTCAACATACTGCAAAACGCCGTTTTTCTCGAATCCGCCGAAGTTGACGGTTTTTAAATATATCGTTCCGCTGCCGTCCATATTAAACCCTCCATAGTCGAAACCCGCCGCAAAAAAAATCTGCGCGGATATAATTCTTTATTTATATATTTATATTATAGCATAAAAAAATTAAATAAACAAGATGTTTGTTTACGTCAATTTTGCTAAAAATTAATGTACAAATTTGTGAATGATGATGAATTTTCGTGAATCATTCCTTAAGTTTCCGTTTAATTTGACGAATATCACTACCGACAAATCTCATTCTTTTATAATATGCGGCAATTCTTGACACAATTCGGTCGTTATAGCGGTCGCGTAAATCCTCAAAATCATCAAGGTTACAGTTAATTATTGTAGGTTTTTTTAAGTTCATTCGAGAGTTTATAATATTATACAGTATAGATTCAGAATAGGCAGAAGCGTGTTCAGAACCGAGATCGTCAATTATCATCAGGTCAACATTTATTACGTCGCGCTCCGTGTCGCCGGAACTTTCAGTCCGCCCGAATTTTTCCTTATTTATTTCACTCAATAGATTGATAATTGAAGTATAGGCGACGCTGTAGCCGGATTCGATAACACGTTTTGCAATCGCGAGTGAAATATGAGTCTTCCCCAGACCGGTTTTGCCGTATATTAACAAACTATCGGAATTTTCAGAAAATTCGTTTGCGTACTTTACAGCAGTTTTGAAATTATTCTCCATTATAGTATTAATATCCATCCCAGACTCATGTTTACCCTGATAATAAGAAGTCGAAAAATGCCCGAAATCGCAGTCTGGAAGATTGGCACTGCGGTTAAGTTCCTCCGCCGAAAACTTACTGATAAGCCGCAAAAAACACTCGCATCGTAAACCGCCGACAAAACCCGTGTCAGAGCACTTTTCACAGCTGTACCTAATATTTAGGTAGTTTTCGGGATAACCGTTTTCAGTAAGAATCTTTCGCTTAATCCTGTCACCGTTTTCATATTCAGACTTGATTTTTTCAAGCTTTGCAGAAACATCATCCTTGTTTTGGAACATGAGTTTCGTAAGATTCATAATGTGAGACTTCATCATTCCGTCAATCTGAACCAGTTCGGGTGAACGCGCCGCAACCTCTTCAAAGCGCGTTGTAAGCGAGGTTTCAGCTTTTTCTTTTCTACGGAAAAGTTCACGCTCGGCATTTTCATACGCGGTTTTGTTGTAGCTCATTTTAATTTCACCTCTTTTGCAAATCAGCCGAGTTCCCCTCTCATAGCGGCTTCAAGGTCTTCATTAGCCGCATTTTCGAGATTAAATGACGGTTTGGATTTCGGTTTCTTACTCTCGTTTTTATCGTATTTTATCACTTTATATCCGCTGTGCTCGGTTAAGTATTTTTCGTTATAAGCAGTAATTTCTTCAATATTCCGTAAACCTTTGGCATACCAGTTCGCTAAAATTTTGTCAAGATATGGCAGTTTAACTGCCCCCGTGTGTTCGATAGTAATTTCATACGCGAAATGGTATATATCGTCATAATAGCCATATTTTTGCCATTCCGAAATAATCTCTCGCTCTTTAGCGGAAAATTGCCTTCCGACACTAAAAATAGCGGCAATTCTGCCCTCGAAAGTATAGTATTCCCGAAGTCTTAAGATGTCGTCAATCGCCTGTTTGTGGGTAATTATGCCGCGTTTATGCCATTCTTTGGCAAGATAGTCTATGTAAGCAGGACTTCGATTTTGATACTTACCTATGCTTACGGCAAAATCAACCATCATTATGATATTGCTGACATCTATTCCGTAATATTCATGTATGAGTATGTAAACCCGTTGTTCAGTAAGGGTCGGAGCGCCGGGTACTATGCGCTGTAACTCATTAAAAAGGAATATTAAGGCAGGACTATTTTCGATTGTTTCGGTTACTTCACGCTTATCAAGCGGGCGCAACAGATCGTAAGAACTAAGCCTTAGCACATGAGGTTCGGCAGACGTAGTTTTTTTGTAGTTTTCGATTTGACGTTCAGACGAAGTAGTTTCGCTTCTTTGAACTTCCCTGTCGGAAGCGCTTTCAGAACTTTTTATAACCCCTCTGTCGCGCCAAAACTGCAAAGCTTCTTCTGTGTCGTCAACATCCAAACCAAGTGCTTCCGCAGAGGATTCAAGCCCAAAATCGCCCGTCAAAGCAGTGTAAAGAAGCCATTTTACCGATTTCGGGCGCGCATTTTTAAGAGGGTCTTTCGCAGAAAGCGGAATTGCCGCTGCGCCGCCCGCGTTTTCCCAGTCGAAATAATATCCCATTTTAGTATTACATTCTTTCAGGGGCAGTTATCCCTAAAATCCTAAGCGCATTTGCTATGGTAATTTTCGCCGCCAAACATAGTGTGAGACGTGATTTTACAATATCGTCAGCTTCGCCTTTAATCCTGCATTTGTCGTAAAATTTATGGAATGTTCCTGCAAGTTCGATACAGAATCCGGTTATTTCGGAGGGATTGTAATTTTTTGCCGCAGTGATAATGACTTCCGGAAGGCGTGCAATTGTCCGAATCAAGAGTTTTTCTTCGAGCACACTAAACGTCATTTTACCGCTCTGTTCAGGCGCAAAACCGCTCTCGGAAAGGTTTTTGAGGATCGAACAAATTCTTGCGTGGGCATACTCTACATAGTATACAGGATTTTTCGATGTCTGCTCCACCGCAAGGTCAAGGTCGAGTTCATAGTGAGTATCCGGCTCGCGGAGGTTAAAGAGAAAGCGAGCCGCATCAAGAGGAATCTCGTCAAGAAGAGTCTCCATAGTAATCGCCTTGCCGGAACGCTTTGAAAGCTTAACCGTCTCTCCGCCGCGGACAAGCATAACCATCTGCATGATAACAACGTCAACACGCTCCGGGTCAACGCCCAACGCCTTCATTGCCGCTTTAATCCGCGGTATATATCCGTGGTGATCGGCGCCCAAAACATCTACAGCTTTGTCAAAACCGCGCTTCACAAGTTTGTCGTAGTGGTAAGCGATGTCCGGCACTACATAGGTCGGTACACCATTTGCGCGTACCAAAACCCTGTCTTGTTCGTCGCCAAGTTCCGCAGTTTTAAGCCAGAGTGCACCGTCCTGTTCGTAGGTGTAGCCGGAAGCCTTGAGTTTTTCAAGGATTACCGGGACTTCGTCGGCAAGACTGCTCTCCAAAAACCAACGATCATACTCTATCCCATAACGGGATAAATCCGATTTCAGTTTATCAATATTTAGCGGTAAAGCGTACGCAGAAAGCGTGTTTGCACGTTCTTCTTCGGATAATTTTTGTAAACCGTTTCCGTGTACATCAAAATAATTTTTCGCATGAATAATTATGTCTGTTCCGAGGTAAAGCCCTTCCGGCATGGGGAAAGTTTTTTCATCGGAATATATAGCTTGAGCGATTTTCTCATTATCCGCAAAACGCGTATTGGTTTCAGTATCGGAAATGTCATTTTTCGCATCCGATAATCGTGTAATTAAAGCTTGTCCGCTTTCCGAACAGATCTGCTCATAACGCTTTGAAAGGGATGCGCCGAATTTATAAACCTGCTGTCCGGCATCATTCACATAAAATTCACGCGCAGTTTTATACCCCGCGAATTTTAGAATTTCTGCAATTGCATCACCCAGCGCGCCTCCCCTTGCGTTGCCGATATGCATAGGTCCTGTCGGGTTTGCGGATACGAATTCCACGAGTCTTGTTTCGTTTTTACCGTAATCGGTTTTCCCATAGTCGTCACCGTCACAAATAATATCAGACACGGTTTCCGTGTAGAATTTATCATTCAGGAAAAAGTTAATAAACCCGGGTCCGGCAATTTCAAAGCGGTCGAAAAAGCTGCTGGTGAGGTTAAGTTCTTTCGTAATATCTTCTGCAAGTTTCCGCGGATTCTGCTTCATCGCCTTTGCCGAACAGAGCGCACAGTTAGTTGCGAAGTCGCCGTGAGTGCTGTCCGCCGGGATTTCGATATTAAACTGCGGTAAAATTTCTTCTCCGCAGACTTTTTTTCTTGCAGTATCAATAATAATAAATAGTTCGTTCTTTACTTCTGAAATTTTGTCTGTCATTTTTTACTCCTGCCTTTGTTTTTGTACACGGTTTTGGTGTACATATTATTAGAATTTTTACGCGATTATAGTGTTCGATTATGTGAAATCCATACGCGTTTTTGGTGTTTACTTTAGAAACATTTGTACGCGCTTTCGGAATATATCACATTCCAAAAGCGGATATGTTCAGTACTTGATTACTGTGTAATTTTCAGCTGTACTTCATTGTCGGAGATAAATCTGTTGTTAGCGTCGAGAGTGTATTTGAAATACAGTTCCCCGCCGCTTTCGGTGAGGTTATTACGAATCGCGTGGGTTAAAACTCCGAAACTCAGTTCGCCGAAAGGGGTATTTATTAAGCAGAGATGCTTCTTATCAGTATCTAGTGTAAAGTCAGTGTCATACTCGCCCTGACGGCTCACCTTCGCGCCGGCGTTGCCCTTCACCGTAACTATATTTTTAAACTCCGTACCGTCGGGAGTTGTCTCATTGTAACGTATTTTATAGCAGCCGTTTTTCAAAGAAAAAAGTTCGCCTGTTGTAGTCATTTCGTAAGTTTGCGGACTTTCACCCTTTCCTCGGGTGAGTGTTCTTAACGTAATTTTATAATTTTCCATTTATATTCCATATTATATTATATCACTTACAAGTGAAACAGTACTTATTCTTGCGTTCAAATCCTCTCCCAAATAGGAATGAGCATTCTCTATAAACTGCTCGGTGCTGTCCGAAACAAAGTATCTTGACGTGCCGAGAGTTTGCTTATCGGTAAGAAGATCAGCTTTAGCAAGCATGGCGTACGCGGCGTTTGCGGCTTCTTTTCCGCTCGAAATAAGTTTAACATTTTCCCCCATAATGTCCGCAATAATCT
>JAISHJ010000095.1 GCA_031262625.1 Ruminococcus sp.
TTGAGTATATAGTATTTGTACAAGTTATATATTTACCATTGACAATACTATTAATAAATGGTACAATAATGGTGGTATCTCAATTCGATTTATGGCTAAATATTGCTTATTATTTAACATATTTACATAAATAAAACAATGAGGTTTCAGTAGGAGCGTTTTTAATGCACGATTCCGATAATGATAATACCGATTTTAACGTTTTTGATGTCGAGTTAAAAAATAAGTACAATAGCTTACTCGAAAAGGTTGAAGTTGAGGAGCTGTTTTTGCAGATGGCTTCCGACAGCGCTAATATAGGGCTTTGGAGATATTTTCCCGATACGAAGCTATATTCACAAAGCAAGAAGCTTGACGGGCGTTGGTCGGAACATAACCTCGATATTCCGAATTACAGAGAAAGCGTTAAAAGCTGGGGTATTGTTCATCCGGATGATATTGCTGTATTTGACAGATACTGCGACAGCCTAGATGGCGGCGACGAAAGTTTTACATATGATCTTCGTGCAATAACGGACGATTACACCTTTTCGTGGCTTCGTTATGTTGGGCGAACTATCCGCAGCGACGACGGGAGTATTAGGGTTGTCGCCGGAAAAACTCTTGACGTGACGGCGGAGAAAAATACCATGGAGCGTGTTGTCAGACAGGCGAAAGAAGACAAGCTGACACACGTCTATTCAAGGGACTACCTTAAGCTTTATATAAATGAATTTATTAAGGCGGAACATGATGGTACAGACCACCTTTTGGTAATTGTTGATATTGACGATTTTAAGCAGATTAACCGAAATTTCGGGCGGCTTTACGGCGACCGCGTTTTAGAAGTTACAGCGAGCGCGATAGTATCATCTGTAAGAATGTCTGATGTTGTCGGGCGAATCAGGAATGATGAATTCGCAGTTTTCTGCCCTCATATTAAGGACATCGTAAACGAACCCCTGAAGATTACCGAAAATATCAGGGCAAAGCTTCATGCTCTCCATCTGAAATGTGAAATATCGGTTAGTATCGGTGCGGCAATTTTCCCGCGGCACGGCGAGGATTTCGATGCACTCTATAAATCCGCCGATATTGCGCTCTATGAAGCCGAGGAGAGCGGAAAAGACCGCGCAGTTGTCTTTTCAAGGCGTGAGAGTTATTCCGGTAACACAGAAAAGATTGGAGCGACTGAGCGAAAAGCCGCAAAAAGTGCCGGCGGTGAAATTGTCACACGTGTTACGGAAGATATTAACAAGCCGCTTTTCGACTATTGCTTTGATATTGTAACCCGAGTTGAGGATTTCGATACCGCTCTTGATGCAATTTTCGATGAGACAGGGAAATATTTTGAACTTGACAGGATTTCGCTTACAGAAAAAAATTCTGTAGGTGAACTTACGATTTTTCATAACTGGTATCGCGTTCCGACGAGTGATAAAGTCCGCTTTACAGATATATTAGCCGGACAGGCTCTGTATTTTGATGCGGTTGTCCGCAGGTTTAAGGACAGAAACTATTATCTGTATAGTTATGGCGATCCTACCGACGAAATAACTGCTATACCGTCTTTTGAAGCGATGGGGGAGCGTTCTTTCCTACAGTTTCCGATATATGAAGACGATGAAATTATAGGAACGGTAACCTTTGAGGATTATCACAGAGAGCGCGACTGGACCGATGCAATCGTAGCTACGCTTTCATCAATAACAAAGATGATTGTCAGTTTCGCCCTTCGTTACAGAAGCAAGATACGTATCGCAAATGAGACTCTTTATACCGGGCTTGCCCTTGAAAGCCAACATCTTACGTACTATGTGGTTGATCCGAAAAATTATGAAATAAAGTATATAAGCGCGTACGCAAACGAAATTTTCCCGAAACTTCGTACCGGGGATAAGTGTTACAGCGCCGCTTTCGGCTACACTACGCCATGTAAATTTTGCCCGCTTAAAAATTTCGAGGAACATAACCGCAGTTTTTCTCTTGAAAGATATGATAAGCAAAAAGACACGTGGTATTCGATAACTGCTTCTGAACTTATAACCTCCGATAACGAACAGCAGGCGCTTGTATGCTGGACTGACGTAACCTCATTTTTAGAGCGTGTTTCTTCGGTAGATATGCTTACGGGAGTACTTTCCTACGAAAAATTCAAGACCGAAGCTACAGCAAAACTGCATGATAAACTGGGCGAATATATAGTTGTTTTTTCGGGTATAAGACACTTCGGCTTTATAAACGACCGGTTAGGCTACGCGATAGGCGATGAAGTACTGAAACTTTTCGCGCAGACTTTTTCACGTGCGTTGGCACTTGACGAGATAATGTGCAGAGTTAAAGGCGACGATTTTATATTCATGCTTCGTGATGATGAATTAATTTCTGATGATGACAGGATACGCAATATCTTAAGTAACCTCGAAAGCATAATACGGCAAAAATACAAACAGATTAACTTAATGACCCAATTCGGAACGTACCGCGTTAAAGCAGATGACTTTTCGATAAGCAGATGTATTGACAAAGCGAATCGTGCTAAGAAGGCTACTATGTCGGTTAACGGCATTGAAAACTGCGTAATTTACGATTTTGATAAAAACCTCGGCGTACAGGAAAACGAGGAAGCCCGCCTTGAAAGCATGATGTACGATGCGATTAATACCAATCAGTTCCATGTTTATGTTCAACCGAAAGTTGATATAAAGAGCGGCAGGATAGGCGGCGCAGAAGCCCTCATACGCTGGATTTTACCGGACGGCTCTTTTGTCCCCACATTTGAATTTGTAACGCTTTTTGAGCGGAACGGTTTTATTGTGGAGGTGGACAAATTCGTCTACAATACACTCTTTGCGTTTATCCGTAAGTGGCTTGACGAAGGGAAAGAACCTACGCTTATTTCGGTGAATGTTTCAAGACTTCATCTTTTTGACGAAACCTTCCCCGATTACCTTAACTCCCTTGCGATGAAATACGATATTCCGCACAAATATATAGAGGTTGAGATAACAGAGAGTGTCTTTTTCGACAACACAGAAAAGCTTATTCATATTATCTCGATGCTTCGTAACCGCGGATTTGTCATTTCGATGGACGACTTCGGCACAGGTTACAGTACCCTCAATCTTATGAAGTCTCTACCGATTGACATAGTAAAAATCGACAGCGGATTCTTCCTCAAAAACGAAATGGATAAGAAAAGCAGAGCAGTTATCTCGTCAATTATCCACCTCTGCAAAAATTTAGACCTTAAAATAGTCTGCGAAGGTATCGAAACTCCCGAGCAGGTTGAATATATCAAGTCCGAATACTGCGACTACGCTCAGGGCTTCTTCTACTACAAACCTATGCCTATAGAAGAGTTTGAAAAATTAGTATAGCTATTGACAAAAGTCCCTAAAAACGTTATAATAGTGTGTATTAAATATTTATAAAGGGTTAATCATGAGAATCAGGCATAAACCATGGGCAAAGCCGGAACTTACCGCCTGCGGTTACTACTATCGTGACGGTTCTGAAAATCGGGGCAGGTGGCAGGAGGTTTTCGGCGACAATAAACCGATTTATGCGGAACTTGGCTGCGGAAAAGGCGGATTTATCGCCGAAGCGGCACTCCTTTACCCCGACGTTAACTGGATAGCCTGTGATATTAAGGACGAAATGCTTGCCTTTGCAAGACGAAAAACCGAAAGAAATTTTCAAGAAAACTCTCGCGAAGTTACCGGACTGATACTTCTAACACTTAATATCGAAAAAACCGAATTAGCGTTTGCCCCCGGCGAAATTGACAGAATTTACATAAACTTCTGCCCGCCGTGGAAGCGTGAGAGGGATTATAAACACCGTCTTACCCATCCGAGACAGCTGATAAAATACCGCGAAATACTCAAGACGGGCGGCGAAATTCTATTTAAGACAGATGATGATATACTCTTTGAAGATTCGCTTCTTTATTTTGAGGAGTGTAATTTTAAGACAGTACAGATTGAGCGCGACCTACACTCCGCAGGATTTTCGGACAATATAATTACCGAACACGAGAAGATGTTTGCAGAAGCCGGTAAAAAGATAAAATATATCAGAGTAATAAAAACATAATTTGACGGAAATTTTATTATAACTATATAATATAGTACGAAAACTTGAAATTATCTTAAACATATGCTATACTTGAATGTATCACATATGAAAGAATGAAAAATAATGATTATCGACGCGCACGCTCATATCTTTCCGGACAAAATCGCAGTTAAGGCATCGACTGCTGTCGGGACTTTTTACGGACTTCCGATGAATTTTGACGGCACGGTTAACACACTCCTTGCCGAAGGTGAAGCAGCAGGTGTTGACAAATTTCTTGTTCATTCGGTTGCTACAAAGCCCGAACAGGTTGAGAGTATAACGCATTTTATCGCTTCCAGCGTAAAAGCACACCCCGATAAATTTATCGGGTTTGCTGCAATGCATCAGGACTATCCCGAGAAAGCGAAGTTTATTGACGATGTAATTGCTATGGGGCTTAAAGGCGTGAAGATTCACCCCGATTTTCAAGAAGTCTCGCTATCCGACAAGCGGCTTTGGGAACTCTTTGAAATTATCGAGGGGAGACTTCCGATACTTATCCATACCGGGGATAAACGCTACAAGTGGTCCAGCCCGTCATACGTTAAGGATATTCTTAACCGCTTCCCGAAGTTGCAGGTTATCGGCGCGCATTTCGGCGGTTGGTCGGAGTGGGATACTGCCGAAAAACTCCTCTCCGGGCAGCGTATGTATGTTGATACATCAAGTTCTTTCTATTCCATGACCCCCGAACGTGCTTATGAAATTATAAAAGCTTTCGGCGCTGACAGAGTTTTATTCGGTTCGGATTACCCTATGTGGAGCCCGAAAGAGGAACTTGAATTTTTCAATAAAATTCCGCTTTCAGACAGAGAACGTGAAATGATACTTCACGAAAATTTTGAAAAGTTACTAAACTTATAATAGAAAAATTTGGAGAACTAAAATGCTTGAAATTAAAGTTACCCGCACAGAACAACCTAAGGCGAAACCCACTCCCGGACAGACTCTCGGCTTCGGAAAGATTTTTACCGACCATATGTTTTTGATGAACTACGATTCGGGCGAGGGCTGGCATGATGCAAGAATTGTGCCCTACGGTCCCCTTATACTTGACCCCGCTTCCATGTGCTTCCACTACGCACAGGAAGTTTTTGAGGGACTTAAGGCTTACAAACGCGACGACGGCAAGATACAGCTTTTCCGCCCGGAAAAAAATATCGCACGTCTCAATGTTTCAAATGACAGACTCTGTATTCCCCTCGTAGACGAAGCTTTCGTTATCGAAGCAATTAAGCTACTTGTTTCGGTTGATGCAGACTGGATGCCCGCAGGCGAAGGCGAATCCCTCTATATTCGCCCGTTCATTATCGCTACAGATGCTTTTGTAGGCGTACACCCTGCTCACCATCTCATCTTCGCAATTATCCTCTCACCCTCCGGCGCTTACTACCCTAACGGCATTGAGCCTGTTAAAATTTATGTAGAGAAAAATTACGTTCGCTCCGTAGTCGGCGGCACAGGCTTCACAAAAGCCGCTGCAAACTACGCAATATCCCTCAAAGCTCAAGACGAAGCTGAAAAACAAGGCTACGTTCAGGTTCTTTGGCTCGACGGCGTAGAACACAAATACATCGAGGAAGTCGGCGCTATGAACGTCTTCTTCGTTATCGGCGACGAAGTAATCACCCCCGCCCTCTTAGGCTCCGTCTTAGGCGGCATTACCCGTATGTCCTGCATAGAACTCTGTAAACAAATGGGCTACAAAATGTCCGAGCGCCGTATCACCATCGACGAAATTATGGATGCCGCCAAAAACGGTACTCTAAAAGAAGCCTTCGGTACAGGCACCGCCGCCGTTATCTCCCCCATCGGCGAACTCAAATACGCCGACGAAACCATAACCATCAACAACGGCAAAATTGGCGAAATAAGCCAAAAACTCTACGACACCCTTACCGGCATCCAGTGGGGTAAACTCCCCGACACCAACGGTTGGACCGATATCATAGGCGAATGTAACTGCAAGTAGAGGGTACTGGGTACTGGGAACTGGGAACTGGGAACTGAGTACGGGGATATTACGCTGGGGGGGAGAGGAGCGGTGA
>JAISHJ010000017.1 GCA_031262625.1 Ruminococcus sp.
CCCCCCCTCTCCCGGACTTTAAACTATTTCTTGTTGGCTTTCTTTCGTAAATAGCTTCTCCGTTTTTCGTCTTTATTGTGATTCGTGAATAGCACATCCATATAGTAAAATCTCTTAACAGTCTTTTGGCTGCTTTTTATTTTAAAATGTTCACACAAAAGATATAGAATGTTATTGAATATCGTTAACATAATGTTTATAATTAATATATAGTAAAGGATTTAAGGTATTACATATGAAAAAAGAAGAACTGATTAAAAAAGCCGCTTCACACGGAATAACCCTTGATGATATTTCTGCGGAGAAATATAAAAATCTTTCCGACGAAGAACTTGCAAATCTTGACATATCGGGCGGAACAAACTGTGATTCTGACAGCAAAGCAGACAACAAAGAGAAAGAAAAAATCGAAGTCGGCATACTTCCCGGAGAGCAGAAAAAGAGCATACAGACAGCTATAAAAAACCGTTAAACAGGTGAGTATATGAAAAAAGAAGTACTTATAAAGAAAGCCGCTTCTTACGGCATTACTCTTGATGAGACACAGGCGGAAAAATACTCAACACTTTCCGACGAGGAACTTGCTAACCTTGATATTTCGGGCGGCTGTAAAAAAGACAATAGTTCGGAGGATGACAAAAACGTAAGGCGAGCGGTCGGTTGTAGCCTATTTACTGCTGAACCCGGCACTTCATGGAGACATTGCGGAAACTGTTCAAATATGTATGCTGTAGGCTGTACTCACCCGGATGCAATGTAGTAATTATAATAAGGAGATACCTCCATGAAAAAAGAAGACCTAATAAAAAAAGCCGCTGAACGCGGAATAACACTTGATGAAGCGACAGCTGAAAATTATTCAAATCTTTCCGATGAAGAACTTGCAAATCTTGACATATCGGGCGGCTGCGGCAAAGGCTACACAGAACCGTATATAGGTATGGGGGACGAAGCTGTAAATTGTACTTATTATGAGAATTCTAAAGGTAATGCGGCACAAAAGAACTGCTTTGATTGCAGATATTTGGGAAAAGAGACTGTTACAGGTATTAAGGCAACGTACAACGTTTGCAAGCACGAGAGAAAGAGAATTTACAGCTAAAATAAACATGGCGGCGGTTAGTATGAAAACTAACCGCCGCCCTTTGTGTAAAAACGAAATTATGCAAAAATGAACTTGTCTTGCAATGTTCTTATATCTGCTGACGTCTTACAAGGTCGGCGAAAGCGCCGTCTTTTGCGATAAGTTCGTCATATGTGCCGTCTTCTGCAATTTTCCCGTTTTCGAGCATTATAATTCTGTCGCAGTCTTTTATTGTAGAGAGACGGTGTGCGATAACTATTCGCGTGCATTTTAAGGCTCTAAGGCTGTCTGACACGTGCTTTTGAGTGATGTTGTCGAGTGCGGAAGTTGCTTCATCAAGCATTAATATTTTCGGTTTCGCGGCGACTGCTCTTGCAATCATAAGGCGTTGTTTTTGTCCGCCCGACACGCCGCCCTGACCCTCGCTTATCATGGTATGCATACCCATTGGCATTGCGCGGATGTCGTCTGCTATACCGGCGATTTCTGCGGCTTCCCAAGCATCTTCCATAGTCAGATTCGGTGCAGAGATAATTATGTTAGAGAAGATGTCCCCCGAAAAGAGCGAGCCGTTTTGCATAACGACGCCCATTCCCGCCTTTCGGAGGGATTTTTTATCAAGCTTTGCCATATCTTTTCCGTCATAGTATATAGCGCCCTTCTGCGGCGTTTCAAAACCTAAAAGCAGTCTCATCAGAGTTGATTTTCCGCATCCGGTTTTGCCGCAGATGGCGAGATACTGTCCCGGGCGGATTTTGAGCGATATATTATCAAGAACAAGCGGCATCGTTTCGGAGTACCTAAACGATACATTCGAGAGTTCCGCCGCGCCGCTTATGCGGTCGATTATCAAGCCTTCTTCGGAAGTTTCGGGAAGTTCTTTAAGTATCGGCTCGAGTGTTTTGGTTAAGCTTCTTATCTGTGTGAAAGAACTCGCCATAGAGGTGACCTGCATGAAAGCGCCGGCAGCAAGCCCGTACGCGGCGTTAAATGCCATATATTCCGCCGGAGTAACTCCGCTTTTTGTCGCCGCAAAGTAGAGGATTAATGTAGACAAACCCGAAACAATTACGCTGAAAACGCCGCTGAATTTAACGATAAAGGGCGGCGAATATTGAAGTTTCGCCTGTTTTGAATAGCTTTCCGCCCACTTGCCGAAAGCGCGCTTTTCGGCACCCGCAAGCTTTAATTTTGAAACCCCTGTGAGGAGCGACATAGCAATGCCGCGTTCTTTTGCGGAAGTCTCCATAAGTGCTCTGGAGTGCTTCATGCTTGCGAAGACGGTTACGAGGGAAAGAGTGACGGTGAGGGCTATTACAAAGAGGGCGGGGAGAACGAGGGAAGGTGCGAAAAAGAATATCTGTCCGACATAGATAAGGCTGAAAACGGCAGTAAGGAGCGAAACTACAAGCGTACCCGTGAGGATATTGCAGAGTCCGGTTGATGCGCCCATTCTGCTTAAGAGTTCGCCCGAAGGTTTATCGCGGAAAAACTCTGCTTTAAGCGACAGAATTCTCATAAACATTGCGGCAGCGACGTTCGTTCGGGCTTTCTGTCCGATACGCGCTTGAGCTTCCGCTCTCACGATACTGATAATCATTGACGAAATTCCTGCGCCCACAAGAACAGCCGCCGCGGCAAAGAGCACCGAAAGCTGTCCGATTTCGATTACATTTCCGAAAAGCTGTTCTGTAATAAACGGGGTAGTCATTCCCACAAGCGTAGAAAAGAGCATAGCCAGACCCAGCCACAAAAAGTCCCGCACTTCAACAGAACTTATAATTACTTTTATGAAGTCACGAACTTTGAGGGCGGTTTTCGGGAATGGTTTATAAAAGCAATATCCGAAGTCTTCAAGGGGAGTTTTTGCGGTTACACGCTCTTTTTTCCCTGTTAAGGGATTGAAGAAGCTGTAGCCGCCTGCTTTTGTGGGCGTAAGTGCTATATAGGGGGAATTTTCGCCGGAAAGCTTCGCTAAAATTGCGCCGTATGTATGGTTATACCAATCCCCCGAAAGCCTGATTTTACGTTTTGCAAGCCCCGAGCGTACGGAATAATATTTAAGCTGTTTTGCAATATCATAGTTTTCGTTCGGAAGTTCCGGGATAGGGATTCGATAGTATTTGAGTATCTCTTCCATTGCATTTTTCGCAAGGATTCCGTCTTCCGCTTCTTGAAGGGGAACATTCCCCATAACACTTCCGGCGAGAGAAAAGAAGGAGCGTGAAAAACTCTCTCTGTCGGATTTAATCCGTTGTTTTATCTGGTCGTCATAAAGCCCCAAAGTCACTCACCGCCTTATTCGCTCGTCACGAGCGCTTTATATTTACCGTTCATGGCAAGAAGTTCGTCATGTTTGCCGCGTTCGATAATTTCGCCGTTATCTATTACTATAATTTCGTCTGAATCGCGTATGGTAGAGAGTCTGTGTGCGATAACAATGCAGGTTATGCCCCTGTCCTTGACAGCGTTAATTACTTCGCTTTCGGTTTTCGCGTCGAGTGCGGAAGTAGCTTCGTCTAAGATTATTACAGTCGGGTCGGCGGCAAGCACGCGTGCTATTTCGAGACGCTGGCACTGTCCGCCGGAGAAATCGCGCCCGCCCTCTGCCATTTTATAGTTGTAACCGCCGTCGCGCTCCATAATAACACTGTGCATTGAAGCATCTCTTGCGGCGAGAATCATCTCAAAGTCTTCTACGGAGTTGTCCCAAAGTTTTATATTGTTGGCGACAGTATCGCCGAAAATTACAATGTCTTGGTCAACGACAGCTATACTTGAAGTGAAGATATTGCGGTTAATTTCGCTTCTTTTCTTCCCGTCATAGGTTATCTCGCCCGACCACGGCTCATAAAGACCGCTTATAAGCTTAGCTATTGTAGATTTGCCGCAGCCGCTCGTCCCCACAAGGGCAATCCGCTCTCCGGGCTTGATATGAATAGACATTTCCGAAAGAAGCGGTTTGTCAAGCTTTGAGTAGCCGAATGTAACATCTTTAAGGATAATTTCGCCGTGAAGTTTTTCGTAGCTGTCCGCTTCGGGAATATCTGCCGGAACGTCCGGCTGATATTTCATAACGTCATCAACCCTTTCCATATCAACCCTAAGTTCTGTGAACATATTATTGATACCGATAAGGCTCTGGGCAGGACCTTGGAACTGTCCCATAAAGGTTTGGAAAGCAAGGAGAAGACCGATTGTCATTTCGCCGTTAAAGCAAAGATAAACGCCGATAATAAGTACTGCCGAGTTACAAAGCTGACTTACAAGCGAGGGGATTGTGCCGTAGCGGTGCATAATATCGTTAGCCTTAACTTCCGAAACGCCAACCGCCGCCTGAAAGCTTGCCCATTTTTCAAAGAATTCATCTTCTGCGCCGGAAGCCTTTAGTGTTTCAATCATCTGTATTCCTGCGATTTCCGCACCGGCTTTAAGCCCCTCCTCACGCATACGCACACGGTTTACGTTCATGTTTTTCTTAGCTACATACCTTGATAAAAACATATTGATAACCATAGAGAGTATCCCTATTACCGTAAGGATAACGCTGTAACGAATCATTATAAAGAGGTAGAACACCATTATAAAGCCGTTTAACACAGTGGGCGCAAGCCTCTGCATAATCGAAGCGGCTATACCTTCGTTTGAAGCCTGTCTCATAGCGAGGTCGCCTGAATTTCTCTGCGAAAAGAAATTTACGGGAAGGCGGAGCACGTGCCACATAAAGCCGGCGTTCGCGGTTACGGCAAGTTTACCGTTAATTTTGAGTAAATACTGCGCCTGAAGGTAGCTTATAAGTGTAGTTATGAGAAGCGACACAGCAAGAAGCCCGAAAAACGGCGCAACTATATCGGGATTCTTCCCCGGGAGGATATAGTCTGCGAAAACCCGAGAGAATGTAGGAGACAAAAGCCCTGCACCGAAGCCCAGAACGGAAATAAGCGTGAGAAATATGAACATCGACCGCGTGCCGCGCAGTCTCTCTTTCACAAATTTAAGGATGCTTGCGGGCTTTCCGCCCTTAACGAAATTTTCGTTCGGTTCAAACATCAAAACTACTCCGGTAAAGGAGCGGTCGAATTCTTCGCGGGAGAGTTTCACTTCGCCTTTTCCGGGGTCGTTTATAAAGGCGTACTTAGCATTAAGCCCGGTTACTACGATAAAGTGATTAAATTTCCAGTGTGCAATACAGGGGAAGCTGTTTTTCTCGATTATTTCTTCCGGCTCAAGGAGCATAGCTTTTGATGTAAGCCCATATGAGCGCGCCGCCTTGATAATATTAAGAGCCTTCGAGCCGTCTCTTGAAACACCGCAGTCGCTTCGTACCTGCGGTAAGGGCACCCACCGCCCGTAATGGGCAAGAACCATCGCAAGGCAGGCAGCTCCGCATTCGAGGGCTTCCATCTGCATTATGACAGGTGTACGTTTTCGCATATATTTATCTCCGCTTATTCTGCCGTATTTTCGGGGGTATCGTGAACCTGTTCGCCTATCAGAAGTTCTATCGGGCGAACCTGTTCGGTAACGCCGTTGCTGTCGGTTAAAGGAACAGAGCCGAAAAAGCCCCAGACAGCGAGAGAAGCTAAAATAACCATAACCGCAAGAATTAAAAGCCATGCGGAGGGTGTGGTAACGCGTATGTAGTCTGAAAGGTCTTCTATCGTGTTAACCTGACTTAAAGCTTTCTGTCGGAATATGCTCTTATTCTTATCTTCCATCGTTCATACCTCTTAGTTTAATATATTAGACCGAATCATCTTGTATCAGCGCGGCTGTCCTAAGACTTCACACCTGTGTAACTGTCTGATTAATTTGTCACCGGCTCTTTATTATGCTTTTTCATCAGCGTTTCAAGCCTGTCGGCGTAGCCTTCATGAAACCATATACATTTTGTAATATCGCGCTGTACATAACTCCCTGTAATTCCAAGCCCGATTGCCCTGCAACCGCCCTGACATCTTTCGAGATATTTACAGGCTTTGCACTGCGGAATACGGTTCATTAAATCGTCAAGCCGCATATCCGCCGCAGTTAAATAGCTTTTCGGAATAGTTTCGGTCTCAATGTCAAACTGTCCTTCAAGGTCTGCTATTATGCTGTCTCCGTCGGACGTTTTACCCATTGCCATCGCAGTTATTGCCTTAATCGCAAGCTTTTTATTAACGAAACCCTTTATGAAGCTTCCGTCGCAAAAAGCATCACTTAAAAGGTTTTGAAGCGGTGTTTTTTTTACATTGCCGAATGATACGCCCATCTCTTTTAAGAAGCCGCTCATCTGATTGCATGGTGCAAGTTCGCCGCTGTTTGTAACGGAAAACATACCTCTGTTATGTCCGCAGACTGTAGCTGTGCCGCGGTAAGGGCTTCTGACCTCCGCGCCGGGAGCAATCGTTCCCGAAACGGGGTAGACATTAAGAACGTGCCATATATTCAGGTGCATATTATGTGGTTCTTTAAGGTATTCCTCCGCGATATTGAGTGCGAATTCGTAGTAGTCTCGCTCCGAAAAAGGCTCTTTGCTGTTTTTATACCAGCGAGGCGTTTCCATTGTGCGGGCAATCCGCATATCGTTAATGCCCAAAGAGTCCATAAGCTTTACTGTAGGGGGCATTACATCGGCGTTTCCGGCGTTAACCCTTGTGTCAATCTTTACCGCTAAATTTTCACGCTTTAAGAGTTCTATCGCTTCCATCAGCTTCTTTTCGGCACCGGGAAAACCTCTGAAATCGTCGTGAAAACCTATTCCGTCAAAACTCATCGCAAAGAGCGGGTGAAACCCGAGAGATTTTATCTCCGCCAAAAGTTCGGGAGTTATCCTTGAGCCGTTTGTGTTAATTTTAGTAACATTTATTCGTGCCTTTGAAAGTTCCGACAAAATTTCCATGAAATTCGGATGTAAAGTCGGTTCGCCGCCGGTAACTTCTATCTTATGTACTCCGCAGGCTTCCATCTGTGCTATTAAATCTTTCGCTTCGGAAAGTGTGAATTCGTCAAATATCGGGGAATTGTCCACCGCGTTAAAGCAGTGTTTGCAGCGATAATTGCACCGCCCCGTAATCTGCCACTTCGCAGCCGGAAAATATCGGTTTTTATGATAGCGGTATTCTTGGTAATCTTTCGGGGGAACTTCACCGGGAACTACCGCACGGTACTCAATCAGTCTGTCAAGTCCTTCTGAAACTTCCGTAATCTCCGTCGCGCCGTCGCACATCTCAAGTGCTTCAAGCATATCGGGGGTTATGTTCAGAGGTTTTTTGTAAGGGAAAATTCCCACAAATGGCAGGCGTTCATAACCTCTGAATAAAAAATCGGGAGCATAAGTATACTTCATAAATTAAAAAACCTCATTATTCATTATAACATATGATAAAATCTATGTCAAGAACCAAATATTTTTAATCTAATTTAATTTGTGTATTGACTTTTGTACGGCAATTTGTTATAATGGGGGTGGAAAATGAAACTCTGATATTAGAACTCCTATTCGCGGTTTTTTCGCTCTGCTTTATTGCAGCGAAATGATCCTTTGCACTCTAAGATTCTGCGAATATAGGTTCTTATTAAGGATGCTAATATGGATTTACAAAAAATTACCGTGGGCGCAGATGTTGCAAGTCTTGACGAAGTTCTTTCATTTGTCGAAAGCGTCGCTTCCGATATGTCGCCGAAGGTGCAAAATCAGCTTGCCATAGCGGTTGAGGAAGTTTTTGTCAATATCGCCAATTACTCCTACCCGGGGGTAAAAAAGGGGAGCGGCGAAGCTGTAATATCGGCTTCTATTGACGGCGAAAAGCTTATTATTACCTTTGAAGATAGCGGCGTTCCCTATAATCCGCTTAAAAAAGAAGACCCGGATATAACCGCTTCCGCCGATGAAAGACAGATTGGCGGACTTGGTATCTTTATGGTGAAAAAGCTTATGGACGGAATGGAATATACCTATGAAGACGGCAAAAATGTTCTTACCGTATATAAAAATATTCAGTAATTATCTGTCAGAAAAAGCTAAATGAAAGTTAAGTCCTACCCATGAGCGAACCGCTTATTTCAAACGACACCCTTGTTAAACGGATTGTAGGGCGCTATATCCTCCCGGGAATTGCAGCCCAACTCGGGGTTAAAATCGGCAACGTAATTAATACCGTTATAATCGGGCGGCTTTTCGGCACGGACGGGCTTGCGGTAATGAGCCTTGTCTCACCGCTTGAGCTTGTTATGATGTCGGTAGGCTCTCTGATATGTGTAGCAGGCTCTATTCATGCCGGATACCGCACCGCAAAAAATGACATTCCGGGCGCTGCGAATTACTACTCCGCCGCGTTCTGGGCGACTGTTATCTTCGGACTGCTCCTGTCAATAACGGGGATAATCTTCGCGGAAGATATAGCGATACTTTTCGGCGCGAGCGGTAGCCTTAATGTCGGCAATGTCTCACAGCTTGAAGCGGTTACAGGCTATATACGCGCACTCCTTGCGGGCGGCGTTTTTATGGCAGGAATATATCTGCCGCTCAATTTCCTAAAAGTAATAGGACTGCCGGGCGCGGCGATGAATATGCTCTTTATTATGAGCGGCGTTAATATCGGCGGAGCGTTGCTCTTTGCGGCGGTATTTAATATGGGCGTTGCGGGAGTTGCTCTCGGTACTTCGCTTTCATACGTTGCGGCGTTCCTTTACGGACAGATTAAGTTTACGAAAGCCGACTCGGGCGTCAAGATAAAGATGCCCGGGACATATATATTTAAGAGTGCGAAAGCTCTCGTGTCGGGAGTGCCCTCCGCACTCAATAATGTGCTTCGTGCGGTGCTTGCGCTCTGCATAAACATGATAATCCTTAATATTATTCCGGGTAATAATTCCGATATGCTTTCGGCGGTAGCTATTCTTAATTCCGTCATGGGGATTATCAACGCGTTTGTTTTCGGAATATCCCAATCGACCCTTCAAATCGCAGGAATAGCCTACAGCGAACGGGATTTTAAGACTGTAAAACTTGCGATGAAAAATATCTTTATTATCGGCAATGTGATAGTACTTATCCTTTCGGCGTTAATCATAATCTTTGCTTCACATATCGGCAGTCTCTTCGGTATGCATGACAGCCCGTCATCAACTTTCGCCTGTATCTGTGCCGGGTGCTACGCCAACCTATACCTTTCAAACAACATCTTCACAAATTTTTTCTCGGCAACAAAACGAAACCTCCCCGCTATAATAATAGTTTCGCTCCGCCTTTCGGTATATATGCTCCTCCCGGCTTTGATAATCTGTATCGTAACCGGCGACGGAATCGGGATATGGATAGGATATTTTACCGCAGAGTTTCTTGCCGCGATTACCATACTTATCTACGCCCACTTCAAACGCAGGAAAAATTCGCAGCTGTCGAGACTTCTGCTTCTTGACGAAAATAAACTTAAAGACATAAAATCTCTCAACTTCTCTGTTATGGCGAATAACGAATCGGCGGTTACTTCTTCCGAAAAGATTACAGAATTTTTAGAGGAGAACGAACTCCCGCCGAAGAAGATTATGCGTATCAGCATGGCGGTTGAGGAAATTGTGGTACTTGTTAAAGAACACGCAGAGATTACCGAAACAGAATATATAGACTTTCGAGTATTTCTTATCCTTTCTTCCGACAAAACATACCTTCGCGTACGTTACGGCGGGAAGGACTTTAATCCCGTAAAATACGGCTACGCACATATTGACGATGACGACTCTGACGCTTTCGGAATGAATATGCTCCTTAAATTAACAGAAGACGTAATCTACAGCAGAACGCTCGGCGTAAATAATCTTTTACTGGAGATATAGTTACCCCAAAAAATATCGGTAACGCTAAAAACCTTTATCCGGAGAAAAAAATTGTCGGCAGTGATTAAAAGAGCCGCTCCTTCCGATACAGAGCGGATAATGCGCCTTGTGTATAAGCAATACGGCGAACTCAATTACGACAGAACACTTTATGACAAAGATAAGCTTTTTGACGGAATAAAAACGGAAAAGTATAGATTCTGGCTTGCCGAATATGATGGGCAGGATGCGGGGCTTGTCTGCTTAAAAGCACACCCGCATTTTATCGGAACATATGAAGGCTGTACGCTTTCGGTACTCCCGGAATACCGCCGTCATGGCATAGCAAAAAAGCTGTCCGATACCATGCAAAGCACCTTTGACAGTGTAAGAGCCGCTTCAATTTTTTACAGTATCTTAACGGTGCGAACCCTTGAGGAGGAGCGCGAATATGAAAACGGCTGTAAGCCTACAGGTTTCGCTCTCGACCGCTTTTTATTTGACAAAGGCGCGGTTAATCTGTCGTCGGAAAGCCTTCCGAAACGCAGACACCATATCTTTTTAGTACTCCCCTTAGACAAAAAGCAGACTTCAAAGCTTTTTATACCGCCGCAGATTGAAAATTTCGTCAGGAATATCTACTCCGACCTCGGTGTAACTATCGGCGATACCGAAGCAGAGCCGATGACGGGAGAAATCGTAGACTACCCCGAAAATGCTTACAGAGAATATTACTCCATACTTCCCGACGTTAAAACAGACGAAAATATCGCAGCGAATCTGTTTTTAGATATGACCGACAGGAGAACCCCCGAAAGATATAAGCAGCTGCTTCGTGACGGCTGGCGTTTTACGGGAATAAAGCCGCTCCAAACTACTTCAGAGTATATAATTATGCATAAGGGAGACATAAATGAGGGACTGAATGAATCAAAGACACTTACGGCGTTCCTGACACAGAAAGAGGATATTCGGAGGATAGGGAATATTGAGAAAGATACGCTCTAAGATATTGGCGGTTATACTCGTGACTGCACTCATACCGCTTGCCGGGCTGAGTGCCGCTTCGGTAGGGCTGCTTTCGGGGATGAAAGGCAATGCCCTCGACACAAATAATAAACTCGGTATAACTGCGGCGGAGGACAGCGGAACCGCCCTTACAAATCAGATTGAAAACGACCTTACCGCCCGCGCCGCCGCTATTGCAGACTCTGTGGACGGAAAGCTTTTACAGATTGAAAATCATACCCGGGTAGTAGCCGAATATGCGGAGAAACTCTACGCTAACCCCGAAGACTACGTTGCCCGTCCGCTTACGTATCTTAAGGAAGATGAGGTAGGCACAACTATTCCTCATATAAGAACAGCGGAAGGTGTAAGCGTTGAAGATGTACTTCCGGAAATATCGCTTTTAGGCAATGCTTCCGACGTTTTGGACGAATTTTTAGTTACCGGGATTAATGTTTCCGCAAGCTATATCGGAACAGAGAGCGGCTTTTTTGTAACTTTTGACTCTAACGCAACAGGACCGAATAATATGAACTACGACCCGCGTACCCGAAGCTGGTATGAGGGTGCGAAGGAGAGCGGAACGCTCTTTTGGACAGATATTTTTTTCGACGCTTCCGGGCGCGGAGTTTCTCTTTCCTGTGCAATGCCTATATATGCCCCGGATGGAACGCTTAAAGCCGTTGCCGGAACGGGTGCTACTATGGAAAAAATATCGGAAATAGTCTCCGGTGCGAAAATCGGCACAAGCGGATATGCTTTCCTTCTTAATAACCACGGCGAAATGGTAATAACTCCGAAGAGTGATTTTGTTGTCGGGGAAAGTTACATAGAAAACGCCGACGATAACGTAAATGCAATCGGTAACGCCATGACGGCAGGGGAGAGCGGAATAAAACGGCTTATATTAAACGGTGAGGACGTTTTTGTGGCGTACGCTCCGCTTCCGAGAACAGGCTGGTCTATCGGCGTAGTTATGCCTAACGCGGAGGTTAACGCTCCCGTTACTGCTATGCAGGAAGACATTAACGGGCTTATAACCGAAAGCGAAACGGCAGTCGAAAGCTATATGACTACAGCGGTATCGGTGGTAATTATCGCCGTAATTTTAGCGGTTATACTTTCAATGATCCTTTCATTCCGCTTTTCCACTACAATTTCAAAACCTATTTCAGTTCTTACGGAAGAAGCGGGCGAAATCGGTAAGGGTAACCTTGACCGCACAATTACCCTCATGACAGGAGACGAACTTGAAGAACTTGCCCACGCCTTCAATACCATGACACACGAACTTACTCTTTATATGAAGGACTTTGAGAAGGTTACTGCCGATAAGGAAAGAATTGCCACAGAACTTAATGTTGCAACGAGTATTCAGGCTTCTATGCTGCCCCATATATTCCCGCCGTACCCGGACCGCACCGAATTTGACCTTTTCGGAAGTATGGAACCGGCGAAGGAAGTCGGAGGGGACTTTTACGACTTCTTCCTTGCAGATGAAAAGACTTTAACCGTCGTTATGGCGGACGTTTCCGGCAAGGGAGTGCCTGCCGCACTGTTTATGGTTATCGCGAAAACTCTCCTTAAAAACAACGCACAGATGGCGAAATCCCCGAAGCAAGTTTTCGAGGAGGTTAACAATATCCTTTGCGAGAGCAACGAAGGCGGTATGTTCGTAACCTGTTTTATGGGCTACCTCAACGTTGAAACGGGAGTATTTGACTACGTTAACGCCGGGCATAACCCCCCTGTTATAAAGCGTGTGGGCGGCGAATGGGAATTTATACCGTGCAGACCGGGCTTTGTGCTTGCCGGAATGGAAGATATTGTGTATAAGCCGCAGAGTATTACCCTTAACGAGGGCGACATGATATATATGTACACAGACGGAGTAACCGAAGCGGTTGACCAAGTGGAAGACCTCTATGGCGAAGCAAGGCTTCTTCGTACTCTAAACAAAAACCTTACCGCCGGAATTCAAGACGTAGTTTCCATTGTCAGAAACGACATTACCGATTTCGCAAACGGCGCCGAACAGGCTGACGACATAACTATGCTTTTGCTTGAGTACTACGGCAAGAGCAAGAAGCGCGGCGAATGAATTACATAGCCAATTAATTAGGAGGAAAAAATAAATGGTTTCGGACAAATATAGTTTTTCAAGCAGAACAGATTCTGCGAATATTCCGAGAAGGTTTGAGGAATACGGCAAATTCTGCGGGCTTTCGCCTACGAACGCACGTATACTTTCGCTGCTTTCGGAAGAAATGGTAGGGATGGTTAAGGCGATTCTGCCGGAATTTGACGCTGTTATCCATGCGCAGAATGAAAATAACAGATTTGAAATTATCTTAAGTGTAGACGCTATAATCAAGAGCAAGGAATATGACGAACTGTTAAAGGCTTCCGACGGAAAGAACTCTGCTTTCGGCAAAGGGCTTTTAGGAAAAATCGGCGATATGTTCGTTACATGGGCAGTTAACTTGAATGATAACCCCGCTCCTATGATGAGCTATACCGGAATGGAGATGGGCTCGGGAATTTCGATGGTTAACGGCTTCGAGGAATGGTCAATGAAGATGTACCTCGAGAATTTAGAGGAAGGGCGCAAACCGGAAGTGCCCGACGACGGACTTGAAAGAAGCATTATAGTTAACCTTGCTGACGACTGTAAAATGTCGGTTAAGAGCAGTTCTGTCGTTATGACAGTAGTTAAATCTTTTGAAGAAACAGGCTTTACAAGCAAAAAATAGGAGGAAATAAACATGGAAACCACAAAAAATGCCGTAGCAAACGGCATAGAAATCGTTGTAAGCGGTCGTATTGACACCGTAACGGCACCCGACCTTCAAACGGCTCTGCTCCCTGAATTCGCAGACGTTAAGGAGATTACCCTCAACCTTGCGGCGGTTAACTACATCTCATCCGCAGGGCTAAGAGTACTTCTTGCGGCGGAGAAGGAATCGAAAAAGCGCGGCGGAAAGTTCATAATCACGGGCGTTATCCCCGAGGTTCAGGACGTTTTCGACATGACGGGCTTTTCCGATATACTTACCATAGAATAGTAAAGAGTAACCGTCCGACATTTTTATCGGACGGTTATTTTTTATACTATCGGTTCGGATACTATCGCGAACACTCCGGAGTGTGAAGTCTCTATCGTTAGAATACCGTTTTTTACTGAAGCTTTTACCTGATATAGGTTTAAGCCTTCAAGAATCAGAGCGTAATATTCACCGTCGGGAATTTCTGTCTCTGCCGTTATTACTGCCGTACCGTAGAAGCCGCCTTCTTGCGCGGTCTCGAATGACATTAACGTCTGTAGCACATATTGTTCTAAAATGTATTCTTCCGTCTTGTCGATTTCGGTTGAGGAGTAGTTTACTTTAGTCAAAAGCTGTCGGGTATTGCTTCGGAGCGGTATTTCTATATTTATACCGTTGGTTTCTATAGAAAGATTTACCGGTAAGCCCGCCGCTTCAAAGAGTTTTCTTGCAGTAGAAGTCGAAAAGCCTACACAGTCTTCGGGAATATTTATCGTAACGGAAGTCACGCCGTTAGCTTTTGCGCGGCGAACTGCTTCGCGGAGTGCTTTAGAGGTTGTAAGGCTGTTTAGAGTGCCGGAGGGGTTAATTCCGGGCGTTACAGAGCCGTCTTCGTTAATTGTAGCAGTTATGCCGTTTACTGAATAGCTATCCGGGTAGGTTACTATAGGTACGCTGAAAGAAGGAGTATTAGAAGGGTAGGAAGGATAGGAAGGATAAGAAGGGTAAGAAGGCACAGGAGGTAAGGGCGGCGCGGGCTCGGGTTCGGGTTCAGGCTCAGGTTCAGGCTGAGGTAATATCTTCACCCAATAGGCGTAAAGTATCAAATCGGCAGTAACAGGAGCAGTAAAATCATAGGCGTTTTCAAAAGTTTCATCGTCTGTAAACCAGCCTACAAAGGCGTAATCTTCTCTTGTCGGGTCTGTAGGCTCTGCGGCGGCAAGTCCGCTCTCTATAGTCTGCGGCGCAGTTTCCGTGCCGCCGTTTGCGATAAAAGTTACATCAAAATTTACGACAGCGGGCGGAACATAAGGCGGAGGAGTATAGGGAGGAGGCACAGCCGGAGTAAGCCCTGCCGCCGCACTTCCGAATGAAGCTATAATATCCTTTTCGGCGTTATGTGCTAAGCTTTGCGACAT
>JAISHJ010000024.1 GCA_031262625.1 Ruminococcus sp.
TTTGAAAGAATTACAGACGCGCTTTCGAGTATCTGTGCTGCGCTTTGGAGATGGCGTTTGAGGGCAGGGGACTCGGATTCGGAAGAGATACCTGCTCTGGCTTGCGCTACCGCATCACGTCCGGCTTCGGATTGGGCGGTATATACTGCATCAAGGGTATTGAGCGCCGAAGCTTCCATGATGTCGTACGCCTTTTTAAGGTCTTTTACCACATTATTCCGAATGTCGTCGTAGTTTTCGAGAACAGCATCAATTGTGTCGGTACGTCCGCGCTTTTTAAGCATTGAGCGGAACTGAGTTACTGTTCCGGAGGGGAATCCGTCATAAGGCAGCGTATCTTTCGACTCGCGGGCGGCGGTCATTACCGTGTCGGCTACTACCATTCCCATCTCGCCGGTAAGTTCCTTTTGAAGGCGCGTTGAGTCAAGCCCCAAACCTCCTGCAAGGTCGGCAATACCGAGTTTGCGTGAAAGTTCTTCGCCTATCGAGCGGTTCATGTTATCAAGTGTACCTTTATGTACTTCAATACACTTGCGGTAAGCTTCTCCAACCTTATCGACGAGGAAAGAATAGAAATATTTGTCAATATCCTCGGTGTCGGAATCAAGCCTTGCCTTAACTATATCTTCCCTGAAATGCGCGAAGAATTCGTAAACCCATTGCTCCGCCTGTTGAAGCATTTCGGTAACAGAAAGGTGAATTCGCGGTTTTTGGAATTCAAGAGCATTTTTAAGATTATCAATCTCTTCATCGAGCATTGCCGCAAGTTCGTCAAGTTTTTTCTTCGACATCTCCGACATACTTTGGATCATATTTATCCGCGCAAGGGCATCGTCAACCATAAGCGAAAGCATAGCGATAATTCGCCCTGCCTTGATGGTATCTTTCTGTACAATTACTTCGCGCCGAAGCGCCATTTCAAAGCGGAGGAATTCGTTTTCGTAAAATTCTTGGAATCCCTTAATGTCGGGGCGGTTAAGCCCGATTTTACGCCTGTATTCATCTATCCCGGAAACGCCGTACACAAGCGCATTCGGAATAATCGCCTGACAGCGTTCGGTAATTCGCCCGATTATCTTTTGTATATCCTCCATGGTGTTCATTGCATCAATCATATTCACGAGCACGAAGAATTTCGTAAATTCCTGCGGACGTACATATGAAGCAAGGAAACTCTGTTCCGATTCGGACATGGGGGTTAGGGCAGAAGCTATGTATACAATTGCATCGGCGTTTACAAGGTAATCCTGTACCTGTTTATCGAGCCTGTCAAGGTCGGAAAGCCCGGGGGTATCGACAACACGGATTTCCTTAAGAAGTTCCGCATCCCCCTTAATATCAATGTGGTCTATATCGTCCGAAAATGCCTTAGAAAGCCGTTCAAGCCGTTCGCGAACGAGGTCTTCCGGGGTAAGCGGTATGCGCTGCCCGCTCTTTAGGACTGCTTCGGCGGTATTGTAATCGCCGTAAGATATACAGTTTATGGTAAATGTTTCGGGCGCAACGTTAACAGGGGTCATGTCCTTCCCCAAGAGCGCGTTTATTACGGTGGATTTGCCACGCTTAAAATCGCCGATAACTACGAGAGAGAAAGGTTCCGTGCGGCGTGCAGTTATAGCTTTATCCCAGTCGGTAAGCCGTCCCGAAAGATCAGCGCCGAGAGCGTTTTTTACAGCTGAGTTCGATATAAGTTTCTTAATTTCACCCGCGACAAATTCAATATCAAGGAGTACAGCATCTGACTGTATATTATCGCCGAGTGCAGGGTTTTGTATTGTCGAAAGGTCATTCATTATTTCACGCCCCCTTCCGATATTATGACACAACGCACCTCCATGGCTTGCTTGTTAACAAGGTGCGAAACGGTCGGATGTGCATCCGTACGGCGATTATATAAGACTTCACAGTTAATAAACTCCAACCCGCAGCAAAGCCTTCTGTAAAGGTCGGAATAGGAGGAATCAAGAGAGATACTTCTTGCCGGAGTAAAATGTATTTTCTCGTAACCGTCAATTATTTTCTCAGCGGATAGGTTTTCATCTTTATAAATCCCGGTAATCCCGACAGAGATAGCCCGCAGAGCTGTTTTTACGTAGTCGGACGGCTCGTCAAGACTGATAATTCCGGCGCGGTCGCAGGTTATGTCCGAAAGACGGTACCACTGTGCCAGACTGTTTTTTATATTCGTGTCGGTCAATGTTTCACGCCTGTCGCTGTCATTCCCGGCAAGTCCGTATATAACCGCGGCGGATTTATAAAGGCAGTGGGCATTCTGAATTCGCCCGCATTCACGCCCGATAAGAAACTTAAGGAGCGGTTCGTCGCCGCATTCCGCAAGCCCCGAGGATATTACTATGCAGGGTTCGTTTATATTTTCGCTTTCGAGAGAGTATATAATCTTTTCAGAAGTAGCAATAACGCAAACTGTCGGAAGTACCATATTAAGTCGTTCAGCACATTTTACCGTTACTTCATACGCTGCCGAAAATTTAAGTGAGCCGGCTTTTGCAGAACTTCCGAAAGCCATTCTGTAAGTCTCTCCGATGTAAGCGAAAACAGGCTTTAAGACCTTAGTCATCCCGAACATTCCGCCGAGTTTTTGCCTGTACTCTGTGTCACCGTCAAAAGCGTAGTCAAGTTTTCCTCCGATAAGGTGAGAATCTGACTTCAAAGCATGAGCCTTTGAGCGGGCAGATACATAATGGTAAAAATTAGTATCAATATCAAACAGAGGGTTATTTATAGCTTCAATCAAAGTCAATTCCCCCTTATTCCATGTCGCTTGACAGTTGCTTATGAAGATTATAGCTCTCCGCAAGCAATCCGCCGATATATTCAGCCATATTGCCGAGACGTTCGCGCTCGGTTTCCGAAAGTTCTTTCCGCTCTTCTTTCATCTGATTGAGACGGTCAAGTGTGGTCTGCGTGTCTGCAAGGATAGCTTCTGTTTCCTTTTCAATCTTCGTTTTTAAGCCTTCAAAGGAAGCATATACCTGCTGACGAACTGTTTCTGAGAAGTCGGAATTAATCTTCATCTCCTTAAACTGTTTGTGTACAGCAAGCTTTAGGTTTTGTTTGAATTTCTCGATACGTTCGTCGGAGAGGAATTTTTCAACGGAGAATTTACCGGCAAAAGCCCCGGTAAGCCCTGCAAGTGCAAGGATAGTAAGGGTAACAGGTCCGCCGACAATTCCGAGAACTCCGGCAAGAACAAAGCCTGTTGCGGCGATTGCCCCACTCGATAAAAGTCCCGAAGCACCGCCGAGCAGAGCGCCTTTAATTCCGGCTTCACGCATACCTATAAAGAGTCCGCCCGTTCCGACAGTCCCTAAAACCACGCTTATTACCGAGTCAACAGCACCTCCCGCACGTCTCCCGCGGTTTGCGGAGAGTGAGAACATCTCCTGAATACGGTTAACGGAAGCGAAAAATTCATTCTCAAAGCCTTGAAGTCTTGAAGCTTCGTCGGAAAGCGCAATATTAATCTCATTTTGAATCTGTTCGCAGATTAGCTGTGCCTTGTTTTCGATATTGTCGCGGATTTTGTCGGTAATACGCATATGTACTTTTTTGAGGTTGTCTTTTTTAAGGTCATCCGCCGACATCATGAAACCGTCCACAACGTCCATTGCGGTGTCTTCAATCTGCTGCCAGTAGCTTTCAAGGATAGGCTTTAAGCCGCCGTAAACATTCGCCGCTGCATCGTTAATCTTAACGAATTCAAGCCGCTTCTTAGTGCGTATATCATCAATTTCGGCTGTAGCATCGCGATATTTATCCATGAACTCGTCTGTCTCCATCATCAGGGCGTTTTCACGGAGTAAAATTATATTGAGTATTTCCGAGCCGGAACTGATTATCTTATTTGCTAAAATTTGCAAAGCAATAGAGCCGCGTTCAACGGTTAGCATATGTTCGAGTGCCTGTTCAAACTGCGGGAAGTTACTCTCCGCAAGTGCTGTTTCGTCACCTTGTTCCTTTGCGGTCAAAGCCTTTTTAGCATAGACCCCGAATACACGCGGAGTACCTATCTTGCGCTTATAAACGGCGAATTCTTTGCTTCCTTCACCCATAACCTGTTTAGCTTTTTCCATGACATAGCTTTCGATACGTCTGCGGACAGTCTCGACAATACGTTCCTCGTCCTCTTTAGAAAAAGTCCCGAAACAGTTAACGGCAAAGATAATACGCCCGAGGTCGGACGTAAGCATTTTGTTCTCTAAAAATTCCTTCTCAAACTGCGAGAAGGGGCTGTTAGCAGAAATAACGAAAACAGCCGCATCAATCTCCGGCAAAATCGACAGAGTTACATTTGTCATCTGTTCATCGTCGTTAAGCCCCGGAGTATCTATAATATCTACGTTATTTTTACAAAACGCAGTATCATAGTAAACGGTAGCTTGCTTCACGTTTTCGGCGGTACGTTCCGACTCGAAAGTAAGTTTCGTAACATAGTCCGAAAGCTTCTCTACAGGAACTCTTACTTCCGAACCGTCCTTAAATTCAACGATAACGAAAGGATCGCTCGAATATGTAATGCGGTTTAGTGCGGCAGTAGCCGGCAAAACATCGGAAGGCAGAACATCTTCGCCTAAAATAGCGTTGATGATTGTGCTCTTTCCACGTTTGAATTCCCCGACGACGGCAACCTCAAAATGTTCCTTGACAGCTTTTTCAAGTGTTTCCGTGATCGAACCCGAAGTTTTTACGAGAGCAAGGCTGTCGGCAAACTCTCTGAGCTTTTCAAGCTCCTCAACTATTTCGGCGACTGTTGCCTTATACGCCGAATAGCTTCCGTACTGTATTGTTTGCTCCATAGGCGGTAATGGGGAGCGGAAAAGCTGACAAAATTATGAAATCTTAACAGCTAATTCCGCTCTCGATCCCCCTTTCCCCAAAGAAAGATCCTCGGGAAAGTTAATAATATTTGTAAAAAGCTAAGACAATTACATTATACCAAATTTATAGAAAAAAGTCAACCGATATTCAATTTATTTTGTATTTATTTTTGCGGTTATTTCGTCCATTATTTCCATTATGCGGAGTGTGTCCGCAAGCGGAATAATTCTGCTCTCAAGCAAACCTTCATTGAGGCAAGCCTGCGCTTCCATAACCTCGTATTCGTAGCCGTTACAGAGGTGCGGTTCACTGAATTCTTCGACAAAATTACCCCATTTGTCGAAAAGCTTGAATGAATGTCCGTACCAGAAGTCAGGTTCTGTTACGATTCGTCCTTCTGTTCCGACAATAACCCCGCGGTTATCATCTTCGATATCAAATCCCACAACGCTTGAAGTATAGGCATTGCCGTAGTCAAATACGATAATTTCATCGCGGTCGACACCTGTTTCGCCGATATATCCGCGTGAAAAGAGGTTCTTATAATCAAAACCCAAGAAGCCTGTAACGAAGGTTACGGAGTATACGCCAAGATCAAGGAGTGTTCCGCCGCCGAGTTCTTTCTTAAAGAAGCGGTTATTCGGATCGTACATCTGTGCTTTTGAAATATCGGCGCGAATTGTCTTTATCTCGCCGATTTTTCCGTCTTTATACCACTCGACTGCCTTGCGAAAATACGGAATACACTTCATCCACATTGCTTCCATGAAGAAAAGTTTCTTCTCGCGGGCGATTTTTATAAGTTCAGCTGTTTCAGGAGCAGTGACTGTCAAACTTTTTTCGCAGAGAACGTTTTTACCGTGTTCAAAGCAAAGTTTTACATTGTCATAATGAATTGATGTCGGTGATGCAACATAAATAATGTCTATATCAGGGTCGGCGGCAAGTTCTTCATATGTTCCGTAGCAGCGTTTAGCACCGTATCTTTTACCGAAATCCTCAGCTTTTTCTATACCGCGTGAAGCAACAGCGGTAAGTTCAGCATCCGGAACATAATTTATTGCATCGGCAAGGCGTTCGGCTATCCAACCTGTTGCCATTATACCCCATTTTGTAATTTTTACAGACATAAATATCTCTCCTGAATTTTTTTAGTTAATTATAGCATAATAAAATAGAAATTACAAGACAAATTATATTAAATTTATAATACTGCGGGAAATAATTATGATACCGAAGACACCGTTTGATAAACCGAATTCAAAAGATTACAGCGATTATCCTCTCGTTTCCGATTTATCGGAAAATATCGACAATGTTAAGAATATCATGTCACAAAGTTCCGACCTGCTTGTTAACGAATTTACTATAGGCGAAACTAAACTTGTTCTGATGTGTTTAGAGGGAATGGTATCGACCGGCACGCTTGCAGATATGATTCTTTACCCGATGACGACTATTACTCTTGCGTCCGATGAAAAAGCAGATAGCGTAACCATATATAACCATATCAAGGACAATATGCTCCTCGGTATAGACAGGCTTGTTACCGAAAAAATTTCCGACGTCGTGAAGCGGCTTATGGCAGGCTTTGCAGTAATAATCGTTGACGGTATCGCTTCGGCGTTCTGTTACGGGGCACAGGGGTATAATACCCGCGGCGTGGGAGAGCCTTCCTCCGAAGGGAATCTTCGGGGTTCACGCGAAGGCTTTGTCGAAACTGTTCGTACAAATATGTCGATGATTCGCCGAAGAATTAAGTCTCCGCTCTTAAAATTTGACCTCTTTCAGGTTTCGACAAAATCGAATAATGACGTAGTAATGTGTTACATGACCGATCGTGTTCCGAAAAAACTTCTTGCCGATATTAAGCGAAAACTCTTAAATATGCAGATGGAATCGGTTATCGAAAGCGGCTATGTAGAGCCTTATCTTAACGACACAAAGCTTTCGGTCTTTTCCGGCGTATCTGTTACAGAACGTCCCGATGTATTTACCGCAAAACTCTTAGAAGGTAAAATAGGGGTGCTTATTGATGGAACACCCTTTTCTATAGTTTTACCATTTCTTTTTATCGAAAATTTCCAGACTATCGACGATTACACCTCACGTCCGTTTTATACCACACTTGTAAGGCTGATTCGTTACCTTTCGTTCTTCATTTCAATATTTCTGCCCGCTCTCTATGTGGCAGTAATTAACTTTCACCCGGAACTTTTTAACCATACCCTTCTCGTAACTCTCGCGGAAGCGGAGGAGCAGTCCGCATTCCCGCTTGCGATTGAAGCGATAATTATACTTATCGCATATGAAATTATCCGCGAATCGAGTTTGCGGCTTCCGAAAAGTATCGGCGGAGGAGTTTCGATAATCGGCGGACTTATTATCGGCGATACAGCAGTTTCCGCCGGAATTATCTCAAACCCGATACTGCTTGTCTGCGCAATTGCAGTTATAGCATCCTTCCTTATACCGAATCTTTACCAGCCGGTAGCTTTTCTCCGAATAATTGCCGTAATCGCCGGAGGGATCGCCGGGCTATACGGCATAGCACTTTTTGCAGCGGTGCTGCTTATAAATATATGTTCGCTTGAAAGCTATGGTGCGCCGGTAACTGCGCCTGTGTCGCCCTTTACAGCACGTTCAATGCGTGATGTTCTCACGCGAATAAGCATGAAAAGCATGGTTAAGGATAAAATTACCGTCGAAAAGCTCAACGGGGTAAATATGAAATGACTTCTCAGAAAAAAATCGGTTGGGGACAGGCACTCCTAATACTGCTCTGTTGCCGCTCGTTCGGACTGATGACTTTTGTACCGCTTTTGTCCGAAGATTTTGCTATATCGGAACAGATGACAGCGGTAGTTATATCAGCGGTAATACAGCTCGTTATATGTATTCCGCTGCTTGTGTTTGTAAAAAAGTTTCCGCTGACAAGCATTACCGAGATTGCCGGACGAAAGTACACATTTATAGGATTTCTCTTAATCGCCGTCTGTTTTATATTCTTTGTATGCGAAACGGCGGATTCGCTTCTTTCATTCCAGATTTTTTTAGGCGACAGATTCTTTAAGACCGCAAACCCATACCTTTGGATCGGGATATTCTTAATAATCTGCGTATACTGCGCGGTAATAGGTATCGAGGGGATCGCCCGCTCAAGCACCGCCGTGTTTATTATCCTTATAATTATGATAATAACCATGGGAGTAACTTCTGCGCGGGATTTTGACCCTGTTAATATATATGTTACCGCACCGAGCGGTACACTTTTATTCGCCGTAATTGATGAACTTGCCAAAAACGGTGAAATCGTCGCGCTTGCCTTTTTATGTAAATATATACCTAATAAATTTAACCGTACAGTTTATGGTCTGCTAATCGGTAAGGTTATTATTACCATTGCTGTGCTGACCCTAATACAAGGGGTTTTAGGCGACTTTGCAATGCTTACCGATTACCCATTCTTAGCAGTGGGAGCATACGCCGGAGTGAATTTCTTACAGCGTGCCGATGCGGTTTATCTGGTGGTCTGGACAATGACAGCAGTCCTCAAAACAGCGCTATATATTAATATTTGTGCGGGGCTTTTATCGGAAACATTCCCGAAACTTCGCGGAAACGCCGCAATTTCTGCGGTGATAATATATCTGACGGCTTTACCGTTTTTGAAGGTTAATACTACTCTCTCTGCTGTCTACGGCAGTCTCCCCTTTGTAATTTCGCAGATTGTTATTGTATTCATAGCACCCCTAATAGAAATAATTATTTTGCGGAAGGAGGTGCGGCATGAAAAAAATACTTCCGATATTATTAATGATAGTAATATTTAGCGGTTGCACAGCGGCTGGCTTACAGGTTAACGAACGCGCTTTCGTACAGCTTTTTGGAATGGAAAAATCAGGCGATGTTTATAGAGTATATTTGCAGCTTCTCGAAAATGAAACGGTTGACGGCGAGGGCATTACAATCTTAGGAGCAGTCGCAGATGCGGAACTAAAGCAGGGTAAAAAGCTGTTTTTAGGGCAGATGAAGCTTTTTGTAATCGGGGAGGGACTGACAAATCTTTCGGAGGAACTGAATGTCTTTCTGTCCGGTGACATCTGCCCTGCCTGTCCGATTTTATATTCGGAAAAACCGGAGGAGATTATTACCTCCGAAATTCCTGCGGAGGAGATTTTAGCAGAACTGAATGTCTATTCCTCACAGGGGAAAAGTATTCTTACTCCGCTTACGGAAATTGCCGCAAAGTCGGCGGGGACTTACACCTCAGCGGCAGTACCTAAGGTTAATTTCTCCGATAAAGCGATTAGCTTTGACGGTTTGGTATTAATATCAAAGCACGGAAAATTCGGTGAACTTTCAAATGATGATGCGCTGGGCGTTAAACTCCTGTGCGGAGGATTATCAAATTCCGACAGGATTACCGTTTCGCTGAATATTGACGGAGAGAAGGTTTCGGGGGAGATACTGAAAATTAAAGCAAAGCCGAAACTTCATCTTCTTGATGGCAATTTGGTACTCAGTGAAAATATTAAGATAAGTGCAGACATAACCGAAAAGCCTCTTGATATGGACGAAGGAGCAGCCATCGAAGCGATAACGGTTTATGTTGAACGAGCAGTGTATGAAGCATATTCCATAACCGTGTGGGAACTTGATACCGACGTTTTCGGCTTAGGCAAACTTATTCGTAAGCACGCAGGCGCGATTTACGACAGTTACACCGAAAATCCGAAAGCTTTCAGACAAAACAGTATAATTGATATTGAAGTCGAGACAATATAAAAAACCGCGGCGGAATAAATCGCCGCGGTATTTTTTTCATGGAGTCTTAGCCGGCCGAAGGAGCGGAAACAGGGCAAACATCTGCACAAGCGCCGCAGTCAATGCACTTTTCAGGATCAACTACATAAATAGTATCGCCCTCCGAGATAGCATCATTGGGGCAAGCATCTGCGCAAGCACCGCAGGAGATACATTCATCGCTGATTTTATATGCCATAAGTAGCACCTCATTCTGATTATTAACCATAATAAGCAAATATTTTGCCTATCTATTTAAATATTTTAACCGATATTCGCAAAAAAATCAAGTACTTTTAAAAATATTCATAAAAAAGTCACAAATTTTTGAAAAGTTAAGTCCATATGTTGGATAATATCATGCTTTGTTCTATAGCCGCGAAATAAAATCACGATAGTTAAATTTTCGTGCAGTAATGAATTCGTCGTCGATTGTCCTGAAAATTATCGAAGGCAGCTTCATACCGTTGAAGGTGTTGTTTTTAACCATGGTGTAAATTGCCATGTCACAGAATACTATCTCATCGCCGCGCGAAAGCGGTTCTTCAAACGAATATTCGCCCATAACATCTCCCGCAAGACAAGTTCCCCCCGCAAGGATATAACTGTGCGGAAGTACTCCCGGTAACTTTGCGCCGATTACTTCGGGGCGATACGGCATTTCAAGCACATCGGGCATATGGCAAGCCGCCGACGAATCAAGAATAGCTACTTCCTTGTCCTTTGCTTTTACAATGTCAAGTACTCTCGTCACCAAAAATCCGGCATTCTGCGCAACTGCTTCTCCGGGTTCAAGGTAAACATCAACGTTAAATTCATGCCGAAAATCCGTTATAAGCGAAGCAAGCTTTTCAATGTCATATCCCTTTTCCGTAATACGCTGTCCGCCGCCGAAATTTACCCAATTTACAGAGTGCAGATACTTTGAAAAGCCTTTCTTAACCGCCGCAAGCGTTCGCTCCAACACGTCCGCACCCTGTTCGCACATGGTGTGGAAATGAAGTCCCGTAATCGCTCCCGGAAGCTTATCAGGCATATCTTCAAGCCTCGTCCCGAGTCTCGAATACGCCGAACACGGGTTATAAATTTCCTGCTCTATCTCCGAATACTCCGGGTTTATTCGCAGCCCAATCTCTTTCTTCTTATCGGACTTCTTTATCTCCGGATAAAATAGCTTAAACTGCCCCAAATTATTAAAAACAATGTGGTCGCATATCTTTACAATATGAGGAAAGTCTTCCGCATTATATGCCGGCGAGTAAATGTGGTTTTCCCTTCCCGGCATCTTGTCATACGCAAGCTCCGCTTCATATACCCCCGATGCACACGTCCCGTCTAAAAAGTCACTCATGAGCGGATACATCGAATACGCCGAAAACGCCTTCTGCGCAAGCAAAATCTTACATCCGGACCGCGTCGCCGCTTCCTTAAGTATTCCTAAGTTAGCAAAAAGTAAATTTTCATCTATTACATACGCCGGCGTTTTAAACGGATACCGTTCCATATGGGTTGCGCTGGGGGGAAACCCCTTGCTGAAGCAAGGGGTTTCCCCCCAGACCCCCCTTCCCCAAAGACTTTTTCTTGGGCAGCTATGTATACTTATTTACGTTGCTGCCTCTGCTTTACTAAATACTGTTTACATAGTTTTTTGTACGCGTTAGTTATACGGTCTGCTTTGTTGTACTTACGCTGTTTACTGTCGCTTTGCACTTCACCAAACGCGCCGTTGACATTACATTCCGTCCGCACCACGTGTATTCCGCACTTACGTGCTGTCAGAACCCGAATTATCCTCGGTGTTGCTCCTCGGTTCGTAGCGGTAACCCATCAGTTGGGATTCGAGGTTGCGTTTCATTGCCGCACGGTAGTCTTCGCGCAGTTTTGCCTGCTCCTCCTTTTCGTCAGGTGAGAGAGGAGAAATTTTCGCTTTTCTTGCAAGCTCGTTAATACGGGCAATCTGAATGTCTGTCATTAGCTTAACAGCGCGAGTGTATCGCGTGCGATAAGGAGTTCTTCGTTTGTGGGGACTACCCACACTTCGGTTTTACCGCTTGAGATTTTTTTGAGTTCTCCGCGTGATTTATTAGCTTCCTCGTCGATTTTTATACCGAGGAATTCGAGACCTTCACAAGAGGTTAAGCGTACATCCGAAGCATTTTCGCCGATACCGCCGGTAAAGAGTACAGCATCGACCCCACCCATAGCGGCGGCAAAAGCACCTATATATTTTGTTATTTGGTAAGAAAGCATTTTTTTAGCAAGTATAGCACGTTTATTTCCGCTGTCAGATGCTTCGCCAACGTCGCGGTTGTCGGAAGATACGCCGGAGATTCCTAAAAGACCCGATTTTTTATTCATATAATCGGACATCTGTGCAGGTGTGAAGCCATGTTTTTCCATAACGTAAGTTACGGCAGAAGGATCGACAGACCCTGTACGAGTACCCATTAAAAGACCGTCAAGGGGAGTAAATCCCATGGTAGTGTCAACCGACTCGCCGCCCTTTACGGCAGTTATTGATGAACCGTTGCCGAGATGACAAGATACTATTTTAAGGTCCTTAATATCCTTCCCCATTGCTTTCGCAAGAGCGGCGGAAACGAAGCGGTGCGAAGTTCCGTGGAAGCCGTAGCGGCGAACCTTAAGGTTTTCGTAGTCTTCATAGGGGAGCCCGAACATAAAAGCTTCTTCGGGCATCGTCTGATGGAAAGCGGTGTCGAAAACGACAGCCTGCGGTACGGTTTCGGGCAGTACTTTCTTACAAGCCCAAAGCGCAAGCGCGTGCGGATGATTATGCACAGGAGCAAGCTCTTTTAAATCGTCAATTTTCTTTATAATTTCATCGGTAACAATAACTGTTTTCGAGAAAATTTCTGCACCCTGTACGATACGGTGACCGACAGCGGCAATTTCACCCATAGAGTCAATTACTTTCGCGTCGGACTTTGTCAGTACCCAAACAAGCTTTTCAAAAGCTTCGGTGTGAGTCGGGAAGTCGTGGTCGGCATCGTAAACTCTTCCGTCAGAAGCGGTATGCTTGATGTGTCCGCCTATACCTATACGGTCGGCGTTGCCTTTTGCTAAAACGCTTTCATCGTTCATGTCGAGGAGCTGATATTTAAGGCTCGAGCTCCCTGCATTAATAACTAAAATTAACATATATTTTACACCCATTCCGGATTATTTTTAACTTATTTGTGTAAACCTCAATGTAAAATTATATCACTAAAATATTAACAAATCTATTTTATGGTATAATATTAACAAAAAAATTACAATCTGCACAAAAATAGGACATAAATAGTCGTATTTACTAATTATAATGCTGTTCACAAGCGGTAATTATGTAGCCGCGCTCAGTTAAAGTGTTAATCTCCGCGTCGCGTATGCTGTAAACGTCAACATGACGGAGCATCTGCGAAAGTGTAGAACCTTTCATCTTTATGTAAGATTCCTTAAGTGTCCAGATTCGGTAAAATTCCTCATCTTTGTCCGGTGCGGCATCGAGAATAGCTCTTTCGTGTTCGGTAAAAAAGCGTTTCGGAAGGCGCGCATCATACCCCTTGATACGTTCGACATCAATCCCTACGGGTTTATTGCTGTGAACGAAAGCAATACAGCCTTCACAATGCGATATATTAAAATGGAAATTCTCCGCATCTGCAAGTGCCGGTTTACCGTTTTCGTTGTAGATAAAGCTTTGTGCTTTTTCCGGAATTCCCGTAATTTTCGCTATACATTCGCGTGCAAATACTGCTGACATAAGTGAGATTACTTTACTGTGCGGGGAGTGGAGACGGTTGATTTTTTCGCGGCGTTCATATGACAGCCGCTCGAAATATCCCACATATTCCTTTGGAATTTCGGTTAGGTCCGGGTCTATCTGCGGAAACAGAGTTTTTATAATCATTTTAACTCCTACATATCTGAAATATGTTTTTTATATGCGAAAAGATAGATAAGTCCTGAAATAACGGTGAGGATAACAGAAATCCAAATTAACACGGTGAAGATTAATGACAGCGTGTTATTAAGCCCGGTATTTCCGCTGTCCATCATGATTAGCGACACAAGTATGAATATTATCGTTATCATTGTGAAAGCAGTCTTGAGTTTGCCCCAAATTCCCGCCGAGACAACTATACCTTTATCTGCAACCACAAGCCGCAATCCCGATACCATAAATTCTCTGGCAAGGATAATAATTACCGGAATCGGGTTAACTATCCCGAGATAGCAGAAGCAGACGAGCGCTGCCGAAACCAAAATTTTATCGGCGAGAGGGTCTGCAAACTTCCCGAATGTTGTTTCGAGGTCATATTCGCGGGAGATATAACCGTCTAAAAAGTCAGTTATACTTGCTACGATAAAGATTATAAGCGCGATTATATAGTTAATCCTCACATCGAATATAAGTTCTCCGATGCTTAAAAAAACTGCGAAAAAGGGAACAAGTATGATGCGAAGCATAGTAAGCCTGTTCGGAAGGTTCATTCCGAAGCGTTTGTTAACTGCGGGAACATCTGAAAAATCCTCTACCACAACGGACTTATCATCAGGTTTTACATTTTTTTTATCGGACATAATTTACCTTCTTTAAATTTTCAATCGTTCCGAAATCCTAAAAGGTCAAGATCGAGTGTCTCTGTAATACGAACCGTTACATAGTCGCCGGGGTAGGGTTTATTATGTTCTTCTGTTGTGAAAAATATCTTGCCGTCTATATCGGGAGCATCCATGTAAGAACGTCCGAAGAAGCACTCAGCGTAGCGGTCAAAGCCTTCTGTCAGAACAACGAGTTCGCTGTCAAGGTATTTATTGTTATTTTGCCCCATAATTACGCTTTGAGTATCTGTGATTATTTCTGCGCGCTTAAGCTTAATTTCATCGTCAATTTGGTCGGGGAATGAAGCGGCAGGCGTTCCTTCTTCGGCTGAATATGGGAAACAACCGAGCCTGTCAAACTTCATATCGCTTACAAATTCACAAAGGCAGCTAAACTTTTCGTCGGTTTCGCCGGGAAAGCCTGTAATAAGCGTGGTGCGAAGGATTATTCCGGGAATTTTTGCACGTAGCCCCGCTATAAGTGCGCGAAGGCTCTGTTCATCGCCCGGACGATTCATACGCTGTAAAATTTCACCGTCGCAGTGTTGGATGGGAATATCAAGATATTTTACAATTTTGTCGGTTTTATTAATCGTGTCAATAAGTTTATCGGTAATTCTTTCAGGGTAGCAGTAAAGCAGACGAATCCACTGTATACCGCTTATTTCCGCGATTTTTTCGAGAAGTTCCGGGAGTTTACATTCGCCGTATAAGTCTTCCCCGTAACGAGTAATATCCTGAGCGATTATATTAAGTTCCTTAACTCCGCTTTTAGCAAGTTCCGCCGCTTCACTAACGAGCGTTTCCATAGGAACGCTTCGCATCTTTCCGCGGATTTGAGGAATTGCGCAATATGTACAGCAGTTGTCACAGCCTTCGGCAATTTTAAGGTAAGAGATAAAGCTTAAAGTGCCGGAAATGCGCCCTCCCGACAGCGGAAGGTTACATTTATCGCCCATCATCAGCTTAGGCGAATCGTCAAGAGAAGCAATTATCTCTGCGATTTTATCCTCCGACCCAAGCCCTACAACAGCATCAACTTCGGGAAATTCGGTTAAGAGTTCCTTATTATAACGCTCTGCAAGACAGCCGGTAACAACGATGCGTTTAACTTTTCCCTCTTTTTTAAGCGCTGTGAATTCAAGTATCGTTTCGATAGCTTCTTCTTTTGCGGACTGTATAAATCCGCAGGTATTAATTATCGCAACATCTGAAAGCGCCGCATCAGCTTCAAGAGCAAAACCGCCGTGAAGCTTATAGAGCATACGCTCCGAATCAACTAAATTTTTAGAACAGCCGAGTGATACAATACCGACCTTAACCATAAAAACCTATCCTGTATAATAACATTAGTAATTCCGCGCGAAGCGTTTTGTCCTCTGTCCTGCCGATTTTGTCCTTTGTACCCACGCAGTACGTTGCACCCACGTTGTCAACTATTTTAACATTGAGATGTATTCAAACCCGTCAAGCAGGCTTTCAATCTTTGTGAATGCCGCCATAGCACCGTTTGCTACGCAGTCAAGAGGTTTTTTTGCCACCGTACAGGGCGCATGAAGTTCGGTGGTGAGGTATTCAGGTAAACCGCCGAGGAGTGCGCCGCCCCCGGTAAGGTATATTCCGTTTTCAAATATATCCGCCACAAGTTCGGGCGGTGT
>JAISHJ010000039.1 GCA_031262625.1 Ruminococcus sp.
CTTGATACATTTGGTTTCCCTCGCTAAATTTATTTGTGACCTTGGACGGACTTGCACCGACACCTTTGCCTTGGAAAGAACAACGCTCTTAGTTAAGCTACTCGGTCATGAGTAAGAAATGAAAACCTTTGTCTCTATGATATGGAATTTTTGGGGAAATGTTACGGCGCGGCAGTCGGGCGCTCTGTCGGGGTTGGGTGTCAGTCGGGCGGTCTGGCATGGTGGTCGGGTGTCAGCCGGGCGGTCGGGCATGGCGTTCGGGCGCTGTTGTCAGTCGGGCGGTGGGTCATGGCAAGGCGGTCAGGGTGTCAGTCGGTTGGGGTCGGGGGGCAATCTGTTTGGGCTAATTTGGAACGGATGCGAGAAAGGGTGTTGTCAACAGATTTTTCAGTTATGTTTAAAGTGCCGGCAATATCTGCATAGGAGCAATCGTCAACGCGGAGAGAGAGGACAGCGAACTCAAGGTCTGACAGGATTCCATGAAATGTATCGTAGACGGAACGGTCGGATTCTTTTTGTATAAAAAGTGTTTCCGGCGAAGCGTTATCAACAGCATTTACTGCTTCAAGACCATCTGTAAGCGGTGTGTAGGATTTCACTGTGCTTAGCAGCTTGTTTCGTATGCATGAATACGCGTAAGTCTTAAATTTCGCACCTTTTGAGGGGTCGAACGTATTAATTGCCGAAAAGAGAGCAATCATTGCTTCTTGAAGAAAGTCATCAAATTGAGGTGACAAAGGCGATGAAAAGCTTTTACAGATAGCAGTTACATACTTAACATAACGACCGCATATAATTTCAGCCGCATTACCGCCGCTTGCAATTATTTCTTCATCCGTGGGGGAAACTTCGGCGGAGGGCATTTCTGATACGTTTAACATAATGATAAATATACCTTAATGGTATTTTAGCAGATTTGTTTCGGTTTGTCAAGAGTTTTTTGCAAAAATGTTGGTTTAGTGAAAAAAATTGTAGTAAAGGTTATATTTTCAATTTGGTTTTTGTGCAAAATATCTAATAATATAAGCTTTTTTCTTGCTCATAAGCCCTTTTTTACCGAATTATTCCTGTTTGCGCTCGATACTTATAACCTTCGGCATCTTTGAAAGTTCGCGTATTATTCCGTCAAGCTGCTTTGTGCCGGTGGTATTGATATTTATGATATAGTTTTTGTTTGCGTTGGGGAGGGTTTTGTTCACGGTATTGTTGAGCGTGATATGATTGGTCTTGAAAGCTTGGAATATTTGGTAGATAAGATCATCGTCGGGCGAAGCTATAATATCAAGTGTTACGCGGAAGTTTGTGAGGGTTTCTTTGCTCATGTTGGCAGGCCACTGTACAGTTACCCAGCGGTCGGCGTAGTTAATGTCGCGGGATGTTTTGAGGTAATGCTCACAATCTTTGCGGTGGACAGAAATTCCGTGCCCTTTTGTGATAAAGCCGATTATTTCGTCGCCGGGAAGGGGGTTGCAGCACTGGGCGAATTTATAAGCTACGCCGTCTGTTCCGTCCACTATTAAAGCAGTATGCCCCGTTACGGCGGGCTTTGTAAGTTCGTCGGCGAGAGTTTTAATCGTCTCGGCGTTGGCGGGTTCGGCAGTTTCGTATTCGGAAAAGTCGGATTTGTATTTTTCGCGGATAGACTGCGTAAGATTTTGGAGTATTATTCCGCCGTATCCTACTGCGGCGTAAAAGTCTTCGATAGTGTTACAGTTATGCTTCTTCATTGTGTCGGTCATTAAAAGCGGATATTTATCCTCGGGAAGTTTTATATGGAAGCGTTCAAGTTCCGCTATAAAAACTTTCCTGCCCATCTCGACATTCTGCGGACGCTCGTTGGTGCGGAACCATTTGCGGATTACTGCTTTTGCGTGCTTGGTTTTGCATATGTCAAGCCAAGCCCTGTTAGGACCGCGGTTTTGATCGTTTGAAGTTACAATCTCCACTATATCGCTTGTCGCCATTTCATAGTCAAGGGAGACAATACGCCCGCCGACACGTGCGCCCATCATGCGGTTTCCTACGTCGGGATGGATAGAATAGGCAAAGTCAATAACTGTCGAGCCGAGAGGAAGCGAAATCATGTCGCCTTTCGGCGTGAAAACATGGACTTCGGCGGCGGCGACTTCTGTTTTTATGGTGCGGACAAGTTCTTCAACGTCGTCGGTTTCGCGCTGTTGTTCAAGAAGCTGGCGTATCCACGCAAGACGCTCTTCAAAGCGGTCTTTGCCGGAGATACCTTCTTTGTATTTCCAATGTGCTGCTATACCGTATTCGGCGTTGTGGTGCATCTCCCACGTGCGTATCTGCACCTCGAAAGGAATTCCGTCCCGCCCGATAACTGTAGTATGAAGCGATTGATACATATTCGACTTCGGACCGGAAATATAGTCCTTAAAACGGTTCGGAATAGGGGTATACATATCGTGAATAATCCCCATCGCGTTATAGCACTCTATTTTATTCTCAACAATAATCCGAACGGCATATTTATCGTAAATTTCCTCAAAGCCTTTCCCTTGCAGAAAAGATTTGGTATATAAGCTGTAGATTGACTTAACACGCCCCTCGACAAAGGGCGCTTTCCCGGTTTCCTTTATGAAGCGGGTACAGATCTGCTCTTTAATATTATTAATAAAAGCTTCACGCTCGGGCTTTGTTTTCTGTAGTTTATCCTCAATCTCCTTATAAGCATAAGGGTCGAGGTAGGAGAAGGCAATCTCTTGCAGTTCTTCCTTAATATTGGACATACCGAGGCGATGCGCAATCGGAACGTAAACGTCCATCGTCTCTCTGGACGTATTCCGCTGTTTATACTGCTTCCGATACTTAAGGGTACGCATATTATGAAGTCTGTCTGCAAGCTTTATGATAATTACTCTTATATCATCCGACATAGCGAAGAGTATTTTTTCCACATTTTTAGCAAGCTGTTCTTCTTGGGTAAAGAGGGGGATTTTACCGATTTTCGTTACGCCGTCAACCAGTACCGCAACATCCTGCCCGAATTTACGCCTGATGTCGTCAAGGCTTGTGTCGGTGTCTTCCACAACGTCATGAAGGAGCGCGGCGCATATTGTGTCGGTGTCCATTCCCATATCAAGGAGTATATACGCCACAGCGATAGGGTGACTTATATACGGTTCTCCCGAAGAGCGAAACTGTCCCTCATGCTTTGCATTGGCGAGTTCGTACGCATCCACAATCTTTGAAAGGTCATAAGACTTTGAATCGGTAAGTATTTTATTTATCAAAAGATCAATTGTATAAGTAATTTCGGTTTCTGCTCCCAAGAGAAATCACCTCTTTTTATCAGCCTTTATTAAGCAAATTTTCAATAAGTTTTGAAGTCTTAGTTTCTTCAAGCTTCGCTTTCGGCGGATTTTTTATAAGAGTAACACTGCCCTCAAAGTAGTTATTTTTGCAAAGCCCGGCTTCCTCAAAAATATCAAGGATAAGAAGCAGCTTGAAGCTGTTAATAGCCGCCTGATTGCGCTCAATCAGAGTTTTTACCGGGATGGTTTTGCGGTCCGAAAAGCCTTGAAGCTGGCGGTAGATAAGCGCGAAATCTTCACGGGATGGCTTTACGCGGGCAAGCACGGCAGACTCGGGATAATCGCCGCATTTAAGTTTCTCATAGGCGGAAATTCCGTTAATAATTTTAGTTTGAGATATTCCGGAAAGGCGTATGTCTTCCGCATCAAAGCTTAAATATTCTTTATCGTTCCAGTATCTAATACCAAAGTATGTTAATATATCTACTTTGTCTCCGATATTAAATGTAAATTTTTCGGGCGGTATCTTAAAAATATTAAGTGATAATCTTTCGTTTCCGTAATTAAGAGCCGTTTTAACGTAGTTTTGTTCATAACGCAGTGCTGATATAATCGCGCCCCGAAGGATAAAAAGCGGTTTTGTGAAGCCTTGTCCGAATGGTTCAAGAGCGGTTAATGCTCTCCCGTTCTCGAAAGTAAGTTCCTCCGGTGACAGAATCTTTATCGCTTGGACCGCGCTCCCCTCCGAAGCGTTAAAGTTACATTCCTCCGTGAATTTTTCGAGAGTTTCCGCGAATTTACCGAAGTTATCATTTTTTAATGAAAACCCGCCCGCAAGAGCGTGTCCGCCGAATTTAGTTAAGCAGTCTGAAGCTTTTGTAAGCGCATCCGCTACCGAATAGCCGGGGAACGAACGTGCAGAACCTCGAAGCGTTTCATTCTCGTCGTCGGTCATTAAAAATACCGGCTTGCCTGTTCTTTCGGCAATTCTTCCTGCCGCAAGCCCTATAACGCCGTGGTTAGCGTTCGGAATACTCAGTACTAAAATTTTTCTGTAAAGGCACTGCGGATTTTTCGACAGGATATTTTTAACCTTTTCGAGTACTTCCGTTTCTACTGCTTTCCGTCGGACGTTAAGATCGTTGAGTTCCTCTGCTAACGCTCTCGCCTTTTCGGGGTCTTCACAGATAAGAAGGTCAAAAGCAAGGTCGGCATGACCGATTCTTCCTGCCGCATTAATCCGCGGACCGAGAGCAAAACCGAAATGCTGTGAAGTTATCGGGGGCTTTATCCTTGAAACCTCAATGAGAGCCTTTAAGCCGGGGTTTTCGGTATGCTCAAAATAGTGTAGCCCATGGTTTACGATAGTGCGGTTCTCCCCCGTCAGACTTACCATATCGGCAACTGTGGCGAGGGCTGAGATGTCCGAAAACTGCTCAAGCGCGGCTTCCATGTCGCCCATTAAAGCGGCGGCGAGCATTAAGGCTACTCCGCAGCCGCAATAGTCACGAAAAGGAGAGGTGTTGTCCGCACGATGCGGGTTAACTACAGCGAGGGCTTCCGGAAGCGTTTCTCCCGGTTCGTGGTGGTCGGTAATAATAAGGCTCATTCCGAGGGATTTTATAAGTTTTGCTTCTTCTATTGCCGCAATGCCGTTGTCAACGGTAATTATAAGCTTTACGTCGTCATCATGAAGTTCTTTAATAACGTCTGCATTAAGCCCGAATCCCTGTTCTCTCGAATTTATCTTGTGAATAACATCTGCGCCGTTTGATAGCAGGAATGTATAGAGGAGCACCGCCGCGCAAACGCCGTCACAGTCGTAATCGCCGTAAACACAAACTCTTTCGCCGTAGTCGAAAACCATTTCGTTAATCGCTGTTACTGCGGCTTCCATATCGGTAATCAGAAACGGATCGGAGAGCGTTTCTCCGCCGAAAAACTGCTTAGCGGCATCTATACTTTCAATGCCGTTCGCGGCTAAAACACTGACAGCAATCGGTTCTAAACCGCTGTCGGCAAGCTTTAGGTTATTAGCCTTTCGGACAATCCATTTTTTCATCGAATACTCCGCTGTTTAAATTCCAAAGTAGTTTACTCTAATTCAAACGCCCCGGTATAGAGCTGATAATACTTGCCGTGGAGGGCTATAAGTTTGTCGTGACTGCCCTTTTCGATTATTGAGCCGTTTTCGAGCACCATTATCATATCGGAGTTGCGAACGGTAGAAAGGCGGTGTGCTATAACAAATACTGTTCTGCCTTTCATCAGCGCATCCATACCCTGTGTTACGAGGGCTTCGGTGCGGGTATCTATTGAACTTGTCGCTTCGTCTAAAATCATAACGGGAGGGTCTGCAACAGCCGCCCTTGCGATAGAGATAAGCTGGCGCTGACCTTGCGAAAGCCCTGAGCCGCCTCCTGTCAGAACGGTTTCGTAACCGTCGGGAAGCATACGTATAAAGCCATCCGCATTCGCAGTCTTAGCTGCGTTTATACAGTCTTGGTCTGTAGCTTCAAGCCGTCCGTAACGGATATTCTCCATAACCGTGCCGGTGAAGAGAGTAACATCCTGTAAAACTATACCGAGAGAGCGGCGCAAATCCGCTTTCTTTATCTTGTTGATATTAATTCCGTCATAGCGGATTTTTCCGTCCGCAATATCGTAAAAACGGTTTATGAGGTTTGTTATTGTAGTCTTTCCTGCGCCTGTCGCACCTACGAAAGCTACTTTTTTTCCGGGTTCCGCATCAAGAGTAATATTGTGAAGCACGATTTTATTTTCGTTATAGCCAAAGTCAACATCATCAAAGATAATGTCGCCCTTTAGCTGGGTATACGTTACCGTGCCGTCTTCTTTATGAGGATGCTCCCATGCCCAAAGCCCTGCGCGTTTGTCGGATTTAACAAGTTCGCCGCTCTTATTATCGCGTTTAGCAAGCGTAAGTGTAACATAGCCGTCGTCAGTTTCGGAAGGCTCGTCAATAAGCGTGAAGATACGCTCCGCACCCGCAAGCGCCATTACTACGAAGTTAAGCTGGTTTGAAACCTGCGAAAGAGGGTTCATAAAACCTCTCGACAACTGCATAAAGGAGACTATTGCGCCGAGGGTAAGAATTCCTGTTCCCGAAAGGGATAGGTTCATTATTCCGTTGATGCTCAAAGCACCGCCGATAACGCCGAGGAGTACATATAAGGCGTTGCCGAGATTCCCCATTACAGGCATTAGCACATTCGCGTATTTATTCGCCTGATTCATCTTGTCGCGGAGATTCTCATTCTTTTCGGAGAACTCCTCCATAACCTTTTCTTCGTGGTTAAATACTTTTATAACCTTCTGCCCGTTAACCATTTCCTCAATATAGCCGTTAAGGTCGCCCAAGGCACGCTGTTGCGCTACAAAGTACTTGCCGGATTTTGAAGCGATTTTTCCCGCAATTGTAAAGGAAAAGAGTACAAATAAAATTACGAATAACGTCAGCCATATACTTACGGTTAACATTGAAAAGAAGACGGCTACTACCGAAACGAGGGAAGCTATAACCTGCGGTGCAGACTGTGCTAAGCATTGGCGGAGCGCGTCCGTATCGTTTGTATAAAAACTCATTACATCGCCGTGCGTGTGGGTATCGAAATAGCGGAGCGGCAGTGTTTGCATATGCTCGAACATCTCGTCGCGTATGCGTTTGAGTACCCCTTGCGCTACGACTACCATTACCCTTTGGAAGATATAAGAAGCAATAATTCCTACGATGAAAAATACGCCGATTTTTACACAGGTAATAAGAAGCGGTGTGTAGTCAACAGGCTTCCCGGCAAGTTTTAAGTTCACAAGCGGCGTAATATAGTCGTCAATAAGCACCTGTAAAAAAAGTGCCGCACCCGCCATAATTACAGAAGAAAGGAGTATACAGACAAGCACAACCGCAACCTGCGGCTTGTAGTTTTTAAGGTAGCCGAAGATTCTGCGCAGAGCCTTCCACGAGAATTTCATTCCCGGCACTCTGCCCATACCCCGTCTTCCCGCGCCGTTTTTGGGCGCGTATATAGTATCGTCTTTTTTATCAGCCATATTTACCTCAGTTTTGCGGAAAAATTAATTCGTTATAAAAATGCTTTTCTCATCTTTGCCGTCTGCTCCGCTGTCGTCTCTGCCACTGTCTCCGCCGCCGTCTTCGATTCTCTTAGGCTTCTGTTACGCGGTTTTGGGATTCGTAAACTTCGCGATAGATTGCGCTGTTTTCCATCAGTTCTAAGTGAGTTCCCATTGCGGAAATATGCCCGTCGTCGAGGATAATTATCTTGTCGGCATCTTCAACCGAAGCTACACGCTGGGCAATTATAAGCTTTGTTGTGTGCGGAATTTCTTCGCGGAGAGCCTTTCTTATCTGCGCATCGGTTTTTGTATCAACAGCAGAAGTGGAGTCGTCGAGTATTAAGACTTTCGGCTTTTTCATTAACGCTCTTGCTATACAGAGACGTTGTTTTTGACCGCCGGAGACGTTTGTGCCGCCCTGCTCGATATAGGTATCGTAGCGGTCGGGGAACTGCTCAATAAAGCTGTCGGCACAGGCAAGCTTACATACGCGCTCAATCTCTTCATCAGTCGCATCTTCGTTACCCCAGCGGATATTATCCTTAATAGTTCCCGAAAAGAGGACATTTTTTTGGAGAACAACCGAAACTGCATCCCTAAGTTCTTTTATGTTGTAGTCTCTGACGTCAATTCCGCCGACCTTAACATTTCCTTCTGTGGCATCATAAAGGCGCGGAATAAGCGAAACAAGGCTTGATTTTGAAGAGCCTGTACCGCCCAAAATCCCGACAGTTTCGCCGGAATTAATCTTAAAATTAATTCCTTCAAGTACATTCTTTTCGGCATTTTCGGAATAGCGGAAATTTACGCCGTTAAACTCAATCGAACCGTCGCGGATTTCTGTAATATGTTCTTTGCCGTCCGTAAGGTCGCTTTTTTCATTGAGTACCTGTGTGATACGCTCGGCAGAAGCTCTCGAAATAACTATCATTACGAAAACGAATGAAAGCATCATAAGGCTCATGAGTATCTGCATAGTATAGGCGATAAGGCTTGTAAGTTCGCCTGTAGAAAGACCTAAATCTTCGTTATTGCCGGAATTGACGATTGCGTGTGCGCCGAACCATGCAAGTAAAATCATACTGCAAAAAACGCAAAACTGCATAACAGGACCGTTTAGAGCAATAATCGTTTCTGCCTTTGAAAAATCTTTGAAGATTGACATTGAAATCTTCTTAAATTTTGAGTCTTCGTAATCTTCTCTGTTATAAGCCTTAACTGCTCTCATGCCGGAAAGATTCTCGCCTACGACACTGTTTAGGTGGTCATAGGTATTAAAAACCCGCTCGAAAAGCACGTGGGCTTTGCTCTGGATAATATATAAAAATATCGCCAATATCGGAATAAACGCAACGAATATTAAAGACAGCTGATTGTCGATAAGCATTGAAGCTACGAAAGCGAAGATAAGCATTAAGGGTGCGCGGAAAGCAAGCCTTATAATCATCTGATAGGCATTCTGGACGTTCGTAACGTCTGTAGTAAGCCTTGTAATGAGAGAAGCTGTCGAGAATTTGTCGATATTATGGAAGGAGAAATTCTGAATATTCTGATATATATCATTCCGCAGATTGGAAGCAAAGCCTGTAGAAGCGTGGGCGGCAAATTTACCTGCCATATACCCCGCCGCAAGGGACAAAAGAGCAGCGCCGAGGAGTATCGCGCCTATCCTAAGTATCTCATTCATGTTTCCGGCACTGATTCCGTCGTCAATGAGCCTTGCCATTAAAGTAGGAATTGATACTTCGAGAAGTACCTCAAAGAACATGAAAACAGGTGTTAAAATTGAACTTTTCTTATACTGTCTGATGCTTTTTGCCAGAGTCTTAATCATTATCTGTACCTTCTTATTTAAGCAGCGTTATGCGTAACAAATTACGCACGGCGCCGGGAATTTTTAGTTATATAGCAGGGTCTTTTATGCCTGCCGCCGCAAATGCTGCCGCACGGTCAATGCAGGTTCCGCATTGCCCGCAGGGGCGGTCACTGCCGACATAGCAACTCCATGTAAGTTCATATGGAACGTTAAGGCTTACGCCGAGTTTCACTATTTCTGCTTTAGTCATATTTACGAAAGGCGCTGAAAGCTTCAATCCGCCGCCGCTTCCGGTAATCAGTGCAGAGTTCATCGCTGCGGCAAATTCGGGGGAACAGTCGGGGTAAGCACTTCCTGCGCTGTCGTCGGCGTGCGCGCCGTAAATTACCGCTTCACAGCCGTTTGAGATAGCAACCGCCGCCGCCGTCGAAATAAACAGACCGTTACGAAACGGAACATAGGTTGACACAGGAGTAAGCCCGCCGGTTTTTGCTGTCTGCTCCCCATAACTTTCTTTCGGAATTTCAGCTTCCGAATTTGAGAGTAATACACAGTCGGAATCGGCAAACACAGCGTTAAGGTCGATAGTTTTAAGCGGTATTTTATAAAACTTCGCAACGTTTTCAGCCGCCCGCAGTTCTCTCGCGTGCTTCTGCCCATACGAAACAGAGAGGGCGATAACTTCTTCATAGTCGCGTACGGCAAGCGCAAGAGCAGTTGTGCTGTCCACGCCGCCGGATAGGAGCACTAAGCTTTTCATAGACATTCCGATAAAAATACCAAACTTTTCATATGCATTTTAACTCAAGATAGAGTTTATTACGCAGGCGTTCGTCCGATAAAAACCGCCCTGTCAGGGTAGAAGTAGTCGTCAGCGAACCTACATTTTTTATTCCTCTTGCGGTTATACAGCTGTGCTTTGCAGATATAAATACCGCCGCATCTTCCGAACCCGAAGCTATTTGTATAATCTCGCTTATGTCACGCCCTAACCGCTCTTGAATAGTAAGGCGTTTCGCCGCTGTTTCGGCAATTCTTGCTATTTTAGAAAGCCCCAAAATCTTACCGCGCGGAATATAAGCAACCGTTATCTTCATATCGTACATCAGCGCAAGATGATGTTCGCAATAAGAAAACGCATCAATATCCTTGACTATTACTATATCGTCGGCGGTTTCTATATTAATCGGGGACTCAAAAGTCTTCCCGAACATTTCGGCAATTTGGGCGTTTGTTAAGTTTATACCCGCAAGCTGCTCCTCAATCGCGTTTGCGACACGCTCCGGCGTGTCAAGAAGCCCTTCGCGTGAGGAATCTTCGCCGATTGCTTCTAAAAGCCCTTTTATATGATATTTTATCCGCTCTTTATCCATTAATCTTCCAAAACAAAAATTATTTTATTTTCTGCGGCGGTCTCCCCAGATGATTTTATGAAGCTGTAATCCGAGCCTTGCGTCAAGCGCGTTGTTTACTATAAAATCCGCAATCTCTTCCGGGTTCATTACGCCATACACGGGCGAAAGGAATATATTGGTGCGTTTTGCAAGGGAGTAGTCTTTTATTATCGCTGCCGTCTGCTCTAAATCATCCGCAGAACCTACGACGAATTTTACGCAGTCACGCTTCCCTAAAAGTCCGAAATTTTTATATACAATCCGATCCGACATACCGCTTGAAGGGAGTTTGCAGTCAACGGTAAATGAGATTTTTTCGCCGGAACGGCGTATGTAATCAAGAGGAATCGAACCGTTCGTTTCAATTTCACTCGAAAAGAAAGGGTCGTCCGCGAATTTTCGGAGGATTTCCGAAAAATGTAAAGCTAAAAGCGGCTCGCCGCCCGTTAACGTAACGTTTGAAAGCCCCTTGTCTAGTGCGTAGAAGTATATCTCATCCGGGGTAAGATACAGTGCCGGGCAGTCATCATCATTTGCCCATTTCGTATCGCACCATTCACAGGAGAGGTTACATCCCGCAAAACGGATAAAAGTTGCCGGTGCGCCTTGTTTTAAGCCCTCGCCGTTTATGCCGGAAAACATTTCGGCAACAGCCGTACGATCATTCTTGTCCGGGATTTTTCCCCTAACGGGTACGACTTTCATATATATAACATCCCTTTTTACATTGGTAAATATTAACTATTATCTAATCTTCAGAATATGTTGCGGAATTTTCGGGAGACTCATATACAGTAACCGCCAAAACGCGTATATGCTCAGGGAGAACAGTACTCATAGATTTATAGAAATACCCGGCAAAATGCTCTGCCGTTGGGCGAAACAGCACTTCCGACAGCGCGAAGCCGCCGACATTAAGAGCATCGAAAAGTTCATTTGAAAGCGTACCCTTTTCATAGATAAGGGTATGGTCAAAACGCTCGCAAAGGGACTCAAGGACTGCTTTTGCATCGGAAAAGTCAACAACCATTCCGCTTTTTTCTCCGGACATTATAAGCGCGCCCGAAAGCGAAACGGCTACATCAAAACGATGTCCGTGTATATTTTTGCATTTTCCGTTATATCCCGAGAGGAAATGCGCCGCATCAAAATGCCCTGTTAAGTTAATACTGTACATACAATTTCCCTGTTTTTCTTTTTAAGTAAATTTCATTATAGCACAAACCCAAATTAATGTCAACCTTTTTAGCAGAAGTTTCATCTAAAAATTATAAAAATTAATAATTCCGAAATTTCCGATTATCTCTTGATTTTACATTTTCAATATGGTATAATATTTATATGTATAAAAAAGCGTTATCGGTTTTACTGTCCGTAGCTATATCTATAGCCTTAATTTTGTCGTTTCCGCTCGGAGTTTCGGCGGAGGGCAGCAAAAATTATTACATAGACGGCTTTTCTGCTGCGGAAAGGGCGGTTTATTCGCGGGTGCTTGAAGCAGTCAAGGCTTGCAAAGATTCCGTTACCATTACCGCTGTGAGTTCCGACCGTGCGGATATAATAGGCAAAATCGGCAATACCCTGCTGTTTTACGACCCGACTGCGTGGAACCTACGCGATTTGCGTTACACCGCAACCGGGAACAGCGTTACTATCGAATTTGCTTATCTTATGGAACACGAGGATTATGTTGCCGCCGAAGCGGAAATAGAGAGCGTTGTTGACGAGGTTGTCGGGAAAATCGAAGGTAAGAGCGAACTTACTAAACTTCGCTATATACACGACTATATTGTAACGAATGTATCTTACGAGACAGGCGGCGAAATGTCGGGAGCGCTCTACCAAGCACTCATTAACGGCTCTGCGAAATGCGACGGATACGCCCTTGCTTTCCAGCTTCTCTGTGAAAGAGCCGGAATACCCTGTGTGACAGTTATAACCGATCCGAGAGAAGATGTGCCGATAGGTTACAGTGTCGGACACGCTTGGAATAAGGTTAAGATCAGCAAAAGCTGGTATAATATCGACTGCACCTTAGACGACACAACTCTTCCGTGGGACACTCTCTGTTATGATTACTATATGCTTGCAGATTCCGAAATGGGAAGCATACATAAAGCATGGGACGATCCGTTTGTATCCGAACCTGCCGCAAAAAATACAAAAAACAGCTTTTACGAAGTAAAGAAGCTGACGGCGGGGACGGCTGTCATTGCGGAGGAACTCATTGAAAGACAGCTTAGCGAGGGAAATATTTACGCGGCTGTAGAAATTCCCGATAAAGACATTTTAGATGAAACTATTCTGAATATAAAAGCAAGCGAAACGAAAAATGCTTTCATAAATCCCGAACGTCAGATTTTACATATAAAAAGCGGAAATTAAAATGAAGATAAAAAGTATAATTTTAGCGGTAATTACGGCATTTTCTATATTTGCCGCCTCGCCTGTTTATAGTTTTGCCGACGAAACTAACGGTACGCCTTATTTTTACGGCGATCTTACTGCGGAAGAGAAAGCTGCTTACGACAGCCTGCTTATTGCCGTTAACGAGGGTTCCGATACTGCCGTAACGCCTTCCGTCTTGTCGGAGGAGAGTATTGAGCGCATTAAAGCACTCCTCCTTTATTATAGCCCGAAACATTTTAATATCGCCGGTATTGAAAGCACTTCGGAACAGACCTTCGCAATATCTTATCGCTTTGACAAAGAAAAGTATGAAGAGATGAAAAGTGCTGTTGATGCCCGCGTGGCTGAAATTTTGGCGATTGCCGACACAAAAACTTCCGAATATACAAAGCTTGTGTCTATACATGACGAAATAAATAAAAACTGCTCCTACAGCGATATTTCCGGCGAAAAATCTACCGTTTACGGGGCACTTGTTGTGGGGCTTGCGGATTCCTTCGGCTACGCTGAGGCTTTCTGCCTTATAGCGGAGAAAGCCGGTATACCTTCATTCGTCAATATCTACACCGAAAACGGTGTAACGAAGGCAAGAAGTTCCGTTTCGCTTGATGCTTACTGGTATAATATAGACTGCGCGAAAGACGATATTTCACGCTTCGCAGAAAATGACAGTTACGGCTGGTTTATGGTTCCCGACAGCTTTTATTCGGGTACTTCCCCCTATTCGGTGTATTTTGTTTCTCCGGCGGCAGTTGCTATAAACAATTACTACTATAAAGCGGCAGAACTTGATGTTAAGACCGATGTTGAAGCCCGAGTGCTTTTCGGAACGCTTATTGCCGACTACAGCAAGACTAAAAAAAGCACGGTGCGTTTCACCTTTTCCGATACCGCCGCACTTAACCATTTTATAAAAACCGTTTCCGAAACATCCTTCCTTACCGATGCGCTCGATATTGTCGCGAAATATACCGCAGAACCGATTGTAACCGATATTGCGGACATAAGTTTCAACATGAAAACAAGGGTAGTTACCCTCGTAATCTACTACCCCGATACGAAGCTTTCCGATTATTATACCGATACCTCAAATTTCACTCCTGAACAGCTTCAAAACCTAAGTCTTTACGGCATCAATTAATTTATTTCTGAGAGGAAGCCTATGAAAAAACTAATCGCTCTGCTCTTTACAATGCTTATGGTCGTAACCTTTCCGGTGACTGCATTTGCCGCCGAAGAAAAACTTACCGTTCCCGACGTAAAGGACCATCTCCCCTATTACTACACCCTTTTGTCGGCTGAGGAGAAAGAAGATTATCTTGTGCTTCGGAAGGCGGTTATTAATCATGACAAGCGGATTGAATTCACCGCTTCGGAAGTTACGCAGGGCTTCCTTAATAAAGCACTGGCGATAATGCTCGAATATGATTCCCTGACTTTCGATATAGAAAATATCAGTACAAAGTCGTCGGGTTACTCAATGAACGGAAATTTCCGCGCAAGCAAGTATGAACTTGTGTTTGAATATCTTATGACGAAAGATAACTACTTAAGAGCCGTTGCTTATACCGATAAGAAGATACAAAAATTCCTTAAGACTATCCCGGAAGATATGAGTACGCGGAATATTCTTGTGAAGGCGCACGACTTTATTGCAAAACAGTGCGTATACGACCTTGAATATAAAAACGGTTACACCGCTTATGCCGCCGTTGTTTACGGAAAGGCTCTCTGCGAAGGCTACGCTAAAGCTTTTCAATATATCTGCGAAGAAATAGGCGTACCCTGTGTTATCGCTGTAGGCGATTCATACAATTCCAATATAGGTCACGCATGGAATAAGGTGAAAATCGGCGATAACTGGTATAATGTTGACGTAACAAACGATGATACCGATTCCGAGATGAACGGCTATGTCTCGAAAAGCTATATGTTCCTTGCGGATTCGGAATACCCGCTTGCGAAAGAAATTAATACCGATGAGCTTGACGAACCCGTTGCTTCCGACACTACCCGCAGCTTTTACGAGCTTTCTAAACAGACTTTTGCTACAAGCGCAGATGCGATAGAATATATGAAAACAAAATTACAGGGCGACCTCCCCGTAAACGTAGCCGTTGCTTTTGCCGACAAGGCAGAATATAAGAAATTCCTCGATGATTTCTTTGATGCCGCTTCAAAAACTCCTGCACTTAAAAAATACAGTGAAGCTACCGCCTATTACTACACTAACGACATGATGAACACAATTATACTGTATTTTTACAGTGAATGATAAAAACCTACATATTGTCCGCCTGATAAATTTTCAGGCGGACAATATTTATTTTTATTTTTGCTTGACAAAGCATTTCACATATGGTATAATAGTAACAATTAATTTTGTACGGACAGCCGTAAATTCCTGTTTTTTCCGTTATAGGTTTACATCGGGACGGATGATGTGAAACCAAAAGAAACAGATTTACGACAAATTTTATTACATAATTACCTTCAAAATGAACGAAGGTTTGTTTTGAGTGTTATTGCGTAAAAACGTATTTAGGTCTGTTTATCATGGTCTGTTACGTTAAAACGTATTAAAGTCTATCACGTTATTACGAATTGAGGTCTATTCCCGATGCCGAAAACCAACAAGCAAACCGATTCCGCCGGACAAAGCGGCAAACCCGACAACAGAAATACTGACAGAGGGAGCACCGTTTCAACCGCAAAAGCCGGCGCGCTCCTAATAGGCGGAAGACCCGGCGTACGTTCTGCCGGAAAACGTACTGCCGCCGGTAAAGATTCTCTGCCTTTGCCGAAACTCCCCCAAACCTCCAAACAGTCAGGACAGCAAAGTCAATCCGGACAAAAACAAACAGGGCAGCCGCCAAAGCAATCCGGGCAACAAAACCAAGCCGCCAAACCTCAGAAACAATCTCTTCAAAGCCAAGCGCAAACTAACCAATCCGCTTCACAAGGCAAGCGTATACGCAAAGCGCCCTCTAAAACTAAAGATAATGCTAATTCCGCGCAGGGCACCATGCCGGGCACTCTGCCCTCCGGTTATAACGGCTTTGTTTCAAACCACAAGCCGATTAAACACGCCCCTCTTAAGATTATACCTCTCGGCGGACTTAATGAGATAGGGAAGAACTTAACCGTCTTTTGGTACGGCAACGATATTATTATCGTTGACTGCGGGCTTGCATTCCCGGATGCAGATATGCCCGGGGTTGACATAGTTATCCCGGATTTCACCTTCTTAGAACAGAATAAGGACCGCATACGCGGCGTATTTATTACCCACGGGCATGAAGACCATATCGGAAGCCTTGCATACCTTTTAAAAAAGATTAATCTTCCGGTTTACAGTACACGACTTACCCTCGGGCTAATTAAAAATAAGCTTACGGAACACGGGCTCGACAGAACTACAAGGCTTGTTGAGATGACTGCACGCTCTCCGATAAAAATAGGCTCTATGAGCGTGGAATTTATCCGCGTTAACCATTCTATCCCCGACGCCTGTGCTCTCGCGATAACTACCCCTGTGGGAGTAATCGTCCACACGGGAGACTTTAAGGTTGACTACACCCCGATTGAGGGCGACATTATCGACCTGCCGCGCTTTGCGGAACTCGGTACAAAGGGCGTACTGCTCCTTATGTCAGACTCCACAAATGCCGAACGTCCCGGGCATACAAACTCCGAGCGGACGGTCGGAAAGTCCTTTGAAAGGCTTTTTGCCCGCGCTGAAAATAAGCGTATTATTATAGCGACATTTTCAACCAATATCCACCGTGTTCAACAGATTATCGACAGCGCGGAGAAATCCGGGCGGAAAATTGCTGTTTTCGGGCGGAGTATGTTAAATGTAATTGACGTTGCAAGCAGTTTAGGCTTCCTTCGTGTGCCGGAGGGGCTTGTTATTGATATTGACGAGATGAACCGCTATCCTTCCGAAAAAATAGTGCTTATAACCACCGGAAGTCAGGGTGAGCCTATGTCTGCTCTTACGCGAATGGCTATGAATGAGCATCGGAACGTGACAATTACCCCCGACGATTTCATTATAATCAGTGCGACACCGATTCCCGGTAACGAAAAGTTCGTTACACGCGTCGTTAATGAACTTATGAAGCGGGGCGCGGATGTTATATATCAGTCAATGTATGAAGTACACGTTTCGGGTCACGCCTGTCAGGAAGACCTCAAGCTGATGCTCTCGCTCACTAAACCGCGCTTTTTTATGCCTGTCCACGGCGAATATAAGCACCTTCGCCACCATGCCAAACTTGCCCACGACCTCGGCATGAACCCGAACGATATTATTATCGCGAAAACCGGGGATGTTATCGAGATTGACGGCGTTAACAAGAATATTACGGGTGAGGTTCAGAGCGGACGCGTATTCGTTGACGGCTTGGGTGTAGGCGATGTAGGTTCTATAGTCCTTCGCGACAGAAGACATCTTTCGCAGGACGGACTTATTATCGCGGTAGTTACTATCGAAACCGACACAATGACTGTAATCGCAGGACCTGACATAGTTTCACGCGGCTTTGTTTATGTAAGAGAATCGGAAGAACTCATGAGCGCCGCAAAAAAGATACTCACCGACTCGCTTGATAAATGCCTTCGCGGCGGAGTTTACGACTGGAACACATTTAAGATGCAGATGAAAGATGACCTCGGTGACTATATCTTCATGCGTACCAAACGCCGCCCTATGATTTTACCGATAATAATGGAAATATAAAACGTATTCTGAAATTTTAAGGATAACGCGAAACATTCACTGTATTCTGATGAGGTGACTAACATCAACGGAAAGAAACGGGTAATTTTCGGCATATCGGCGCTGCTTCTTGTAGCGGCTTCGATGGGTTCTGCCTTCGCTGTTAAGAATTCCGACGAGAGACTCTTTTGGATTCTCATTATAATTACGTCGGTTGCTTCCCTTATTTTCATGGGGATATACCTTTATATATGGCAGGATTTTCACCGCTTTGTCGCTGACTCGGACGTGAAATGGGGGCTTATCGAGCGCGATTCGCTCTATCGCTTCCCAGCTCCTGCCCTTGTAGCCGATTCTGACGGAATAATTATATGGTATAATATCGCCTTTACCGAAAAGGTTTTATCGGATGATGCCTTCGGTTTCCCGGTAACGCGCTTCTTCGATATTGACCTTGAACGCTCTAAAAACGCTCTTAATACCGTGGTTGAATATACCTCCCAAAACCTCCGTATAAGGGCGGTAACCTCCGAAAAAAATGACATTAACGGCGATGTAACTTCAAACCTAACCATGCTTTATTTTGAGGACATAAGCGAAACCCTCGAATTTAAGGCTGAAAATCAGCTTCTTCGCACAAATATTATGCTTATCGCGGTTGACAATGCCGACGAACTTTTAGGGCATGAAAGAGAGTCTGAAAAGCAAAATCTTCTCTTAAAAATTGATCAGGTTCTTGAGGAATACTTTGAAAAGTACGGCGGCGTAATGCGGAAAACTTCCGCCGACAGATATATAGCAGTAGTTGCCGAACATGACCTTTCCGACATGAAGACGGATAAATTCGGGCTTCTTGACAGCATACGTAACCTTTTTGCGGGAGAAAAATATTACGCAAGTATCTCGGTGGGCGTGGGGAAGAATAATTTTTCCCTTGCGGAATCGGAGAATAACGCAAAACAGGCTCTCGACATGGCTCAAGGGCGCGGCGGTGATCAGGTCGTAATTAAGACCGACACTGATTACGAATTCTTCGGCGGACTTTCCGGCGGAACTGAAAAAAACAACAAGGTTCGTACGCGAATGGTCGCAAACTCTATCGTTTCTATCGCGGGAACCTCCGACACAATCATTTTAATGGGGCATAAATACTCCGACATGGACTGCGTAGGCGCAGCAGCAGGGCTTGCCGGAGCGCTCCAAATAGCCTATCCCGAGACCGAAATTAAAATATGCATTGACATATCACAAAGCCTTGCAAAACCGATAATTAACCGCCTTACCGACAACCTCCCGGAGGCTGAAAACCTCTTTATCTCACCGGAAGAAGCGGAAGGACTTGTGACTGATGCTTCACTCCTTATAATCGTTGATACAAACAACAAAGACATACTCGAAAGCCCTGAAAGCTACGCGCTTGCTAAGAAGGTTATCGTTATCGACCACCACAGACAGACCACTCATTATGTTGACAATGCTCTGCTCTTTCATATTGAAACCTACGCTTCTTCTGCTTCGGAGATAGTTACCGAAATTATCGAATATATAAACGATATCAAGAAGATTTCCAGTTACTATGCGGATGCTCTCCTCTCCGGAATTATGCTCGACACGAAAAATTTCATCATGAAAACCGGTGCGCGAACCTTTGAAGCGGCGGCGTTCCTCAGAAAATTAGGTGCAGATACCGTCGCGGTTAAAAAGCTTTTTGCCGACGATATTGAGTCGATTAAGAAACGCTCTAAGCTTGTTGCTTCGGCGGAAATCTACAAACGCTGCGCAATATCGGTTGACAATACTCCCGATAAAGATTCCCGTATCGCTTCTTCACAGGCGGCGGACGAAATGTTAGGGATAAACGGTGCCGATGCAAGCTTCGTGGTCTTTAAGACAAACGCCGGGTGCAGTATCTCTGCGCGCTCTTTGGGAGCGATTAATGTACAGATTATCATGGAGAAATTAGGGGGCGGCGGTCACCATACAATGGCGGCGACTCAGCTTACCGGCGTAACTCCTGCCGAAGCTAAAACAAAGCTTATTTCGGCAATTGATGAATATATCGAAAACACTACTTGATTCATGAAAGGAACATAAAAAATGAAGGTAATATTTTTACAGGACGTTAAGGGTACTGCTAAAAAAGGCGAAATGAAGGATGTTTCGGACGGTTACGCTCGCAACTTCCTGCTCCCGAAAAAGCTTGCTTCCGAAGCAACCCCGAAAGCAATAACAGAACTCGAAAACAAGAAGGCTTCCGACGACCACAAGCTTGAACTTGCGAAGGATGAAGCGAAAGAAATCGCAGCAAAACTCAAAGACAAAAAGATAATCATAAAGAGCAAGGCGGGCGCAGGCGGAAAGCTTTTCGGTGCAGTTACCGTCGGACATATTGCGGATGCCGTTGAAGCTGAATACGGCTACAAGCCCGACAAGAAAAAGATTACTATAACTTCCGACATAAAAACTTTCGGTGAATATCCTGCGGAGATAAAATTCTTCCAAGGAATTTCCGCGAAGATTACCGTTGCTGTTGTTGATGCAGAAAATTAAGGACTGCCCGTCATGGAAACTGAAAACCTTACCTTTGCCGAGCTTCCGCATAGTGTCGAAGCTGAACAGGCGGTGCTCGGCAGTATTTTATCCGACAGAGAGAAGATTACCGACGCGCTTTCAATCTTAAAAGCCGAACATTTTTATATTTCAAGGCACAAACAGCTTTTTGAAATCTGTGTACGTCAATTTACCGTCGGCAGCGATACCGACGTTGTTACTGTTTTAAATGAAGCGGTTGCTTTGAAGGTTTTCGAGAATGATACCGCCGGGCGCGAGTATCTTCTCCGAATACGCGAGATGGTTACCCCCGGGACTTCTATTGATACCTATTGTAAAATCGTACTTAATAAATTCTATTTTCGTCAGCTCATATCGGCTTCAAAAACCATAAGCGAAGCCGCTTTTTCAGGTGCAGATACCGCCGACGATGTTATAGATGCGGCGGAGAGGCTAATCTATGACATACGTAACGGCAGAGATGTTTCAGGGCTTACGAAAATCAGCGACATTTTAGTTGATGCTTATAATACTATCAGCCAAAAAGTGGGCGCGGAGCGTGAAAAATATCGTGCCGGCACAACCGGCTACGGCGATCTTGACAGGATTATTACAGGGCTTAACCGCTCCGACCTGCTTATCCTCGCGGCGCGTCCGGGTATGGGTAAATCTGCGCTTGCACTGAATATCGCGGTTAATTATGCAAGGCATAATTCCGATAAAGAGGTTGTTTACTTCTCTCTCGAAATGTCAAATGAGCAGCTTGCGCTTCGTATGCTTGCTTCCGAAAGTCATGTGGAGTCGAGAAAACTCTTAACGGGCGAACTTGACGGCGCAGACGTTACAAACCTTGCGGAGGGGGTTAATAACCTCACCTCCCTTAATATGTATTTTGACGATAATGCGGGAGTTACCGTGCCGCAGATGAAGGCGAAACTTCGCCGTCTGCCGCAGGTTGGGCTTGTAATAATAGACTATTTACAGCTTATGAGTTCGGGGAAAAAGAATGAAAACAGAGTAGTTGAAATCTCCGAAATTACACGCCAGCTTAAAGTTATGGCGAAGGAACTTAATGTTCCCGTCATAACGCTCTCACAGCTTTCGAGAGGTGTTGAATCTCGTCAGGACAAACGCCCTATCCTCTCCGACCTTCGTGAATCCGGCTCAATAGAGCAGGATGCCGACATAGTTATGTTTATCTATCGCGAAGGCTACTATAACAAACAGACGGAAAATCCGAATATGACGGAAATTTTGGTTGCAAAAAACCGTCACGGCGAAACAGGCATGGTAAACCTCTTCTGGAACGGACAGTATACTCTGTTTCTCGGGATGGATAGAAATTAATGAATCGGGGCGGAGCAGTTGGCGGAATTTGCCGATAAGGTTACTTCCTTTATGCACGACAGGTGCGGAGACTTTGAAAATGCATTTGTTGCGCTTTCGGGCGGTGCTGACAGCACGGCACTTTTACTGTTTATAAAAAGCATTTGTGATAATACTGAGCAGTCCGTTACCGGGCGGTTCGTGACCGCTATTCATGTAAATCATAATCTTCGCGGCGCGGAGTCGCTTCGGGACGAGAATTTTTGCAAACAACTCTGCGAAAAGTTAGGTGTACCGCTTAAGGTTGTCTCGGTAAACGTAAAAGCTTACGCAAAAGAAACCGGCAAATCTATCGAAGAATCCGCACGAATTCTCCGCTATAAAGCAATTGAAAATATTACGGAAAATTCCGGGGATGGGAAATTCACTGTATTTACCGCTCACAATGCCGACGACAACGCCGAAACAGTACTGTATAACCTTATCCGCGGCAGCGGTATTACCGGGCTTTGCGGCATACCGCCCGTAAGAGGTAATATCTGCCGCCCGTTTCTGTCGGTGAAGCGTTCCGAAATTCTCGAATACCTCGCCGATAATAATCAGGACTATATCGTTGACAGTTCTAATTTCGACAACAAATACACCCGAAACTATATCCGCAACGAAATTATACCGCTGCTTAAGAATATTAACCCTTCCGTTGTTGACTCAATATCAAAGACCGCCGGGATAATGTATAAGACAGACTGCTTCATTAAGGAGACTGCGAAAAAAACCGATATTGCTGCTTCTCCGTCTGTAATCCGCCGCGAAGCTATACTCCTTTTTTTACGTAAGAATAAAATCGAACCTGACTACACTAAAATTTCACTTCTTGAGACAAGTATCGTCAATACAGGAAAAGCCAAGGTCGAATTTTCCAAAAATCTTTATATTTGTTTTAACGGGAAAAACCTGTATATAGAAGAAAAAAAGGAAAATCTTTCTGCAAACCCGCAAATTATTATTAAATATGACGAAAATATTACCTACGGTGATAAACGCATAAAATTAAAGAGAATAATAAATAAAAACTCTGATGAAAAGAGCAAATTTCATAATTTGTTAACAAATAATCTGCTCGATTGTGATAGAATAGAAGGCGAAATAATTTTACGCCATCGAAAAAACGGCGATAAATTCATAAAAAACGGCAATACTTTCCATAGTAAACTTAAAACGCTCTATAATGAGAAACTTACTCCCGAAGAGCGGAGCGGAAATCTCGTTCTCTGCGACGATTCGGGTATAATATGGGTTGAGCATTTCGGTGCTTCTGTGCGCTGCGCCGTCAGTGAACATACCGTTAACGCTGCAACTGTCGAAATTAAAACTGATTAGAGGTTAACCTTTTTGAACGAACAGAAACTTTCCGATAAAAAAATTGATGTTTTAATCTCCGCAGAAGATATAGAAAAGAAAATCAGCGAATGCGGGAAAAGGCTTTCGGAAAAATATTCCGGAAAACCGCTCCTGTTTATCGGTATGCTTAAAGGCTCTTTTATATTTTTAGCCGACCTTGCAAGACAGGTTACGGTTCCCTCGCGGATTGAATTTATAAAGACAAGAAGCTATAGAAGCGGTAAGGTTCGCGGCGAACTTGAAATAAATTACGACCGGAACCTTAATTTTTCCGACTATGACATTGTGGTTGTCGAAGATATAGTAGACTCCGGGCATACTCTTAAAGCCGTAGCAAAACTTATCGGGGAAAAATCCCCGCGCTCTCTCTATGTAATTGCGCTCCTTAATAAACCTTCAGGGCGCGAAGTCGAATATACTCCCGACGAATGTCTCTTTGAAGTCGGAGACGAATTTGTCGTAGGATACGGGCTTGACATGGATGAATTCGGACGAAATCTTCCCTTTATCGGAGCAATACATTAAAGACTAACCAAAGCTTATTATTTTTAGGAGAATCCCGATGAACAAAAAAAACAGGGGCGCGATACTTTACGCTCTCGTCATAGTTGCGCTTATCGCCTTGATGTTTACGCTGCTTCGTGAATCGGCAGCTGCCGAAAAACAACCCTCATATTCCGAAATAATGGGGTATTTCGACAAGCTTCAAGTTTACGAAATGACTGTTGACCTCGGCACTTCCGCTATGGAGATGAAGGTTAAGGAAAACGGTGAAGATAAGACCATTAAGTACGAAATTCCAAACCTCACTATCTTCCTTGAGGAGACCCAATATAACGAGGATAACTACCGCAAACGCTATGACGCGGCTCATCCCGATGCTCCGCTGAAACTTGACTATATAAAGATTCAAGATACTTCTTGGATTATTACAATTATTCCCTCACTTATCATTATAGGTTTAATGATAGGGTTGTTCGTATTTACCCTCCGCCAGACAGGCGGCGGCGGGCGGATAATGAACTTCGGGAAAGCTAACGTTAAAAATACCGTCAACAAAAAATATACTTTCGCTGATGTTGCAGGTGCAGACGAAGAAAAAGCAGAACTCGTTGAAGTAGTTGACTTCCTCAAAAACCCGAAAAAATACCGCGAAATCGGCGCTCGTATCCCAAAAGGCGTTCTCCTTATGGGTCCTCCGGGTACAGGTAAAACTCTCCTTGCGAAAGCCGTTGCCGGTGAAGCAGGCGTTCCGTTCTTCTCAATCTCCGGCTCTGATTTCGTTGAAATGTATGTCGGCGTGGGCGCTTCCCGTGTGCGAGACCTCTTTGAAACCGCTAAGAAAAATGCTCCCGCTATTATCTTCATCGACGAAATTGATGCAGTAGGTCGTCACCGCGGCGCAGGGCTCGGCGGCGGTCATGATGAACGCGAACAAACTCTCAACCAACTCCTTGTCGAAATGGACGGCTTTGAAGGCAACGAAGGCGTAATAGTTATCGCCGCTACTAACCGTAAAGATATCTTAGACCCCGCTCTCCTTCGTCCCGGGCGTTTCGACCGCTCTATCGTCGTTAACTACCCCGACATAAAAGGGCGCGAAGCTATCCTTATTGTTCACGCTAAAAATAAAAAATTAGGTCCGGACGTTGACCTCAAAGTTATTGCTAAAACTACCCCCGGCTTCACCGGTGCAGACCTCGAAAATCTCCTCAACGAAGCCGCTCTCCTTGCCGCTCGCGCCGACCGCAAGGCAATCACCGAAGCAGATATTGTAGAAGCTACTTTCAAAGTCTCTATGGGTCCCGAAAAGAAGTCAAAAGTAGTCAACAAACGTGACATGAAAATTACCGCCTTCCATGAAGCAGGTCACGCTATCGCTCGCTACAACCTCAAAACTCTCGAAAAAGTTCACCACGTAACTATAATCCCCCGCGGTCAAGCCGGCGGCTTCACCTACCACCGTATGACCGACGACAGCTTCGCCACAAAAACCAATATGTTTGAGGAAATCGTAAGTATGCTCGGCGGACGTGCCGCCGAATCAATCGTCTTCGACGATATCACCACCGGCGCTTCAAGCGACCTCAAACAAGCCACCAAATACGCCACCTACATGGTTACCCAATACGGCTTCTCCGAAAACCTCGGCAACGTAGTCTACGGCGGCGACGACGACGAAATCTTCATCGGGCGCGACTA
>JAISHJ010000043.1 GCA_031262625.1 Ruminococcus sp.
GTGAAAAGACCCATGAAGCGTTCGCGAAGCCCTGAGAGGTTCCAGTCGTCGTGGATGTTGTCGTCAAGGAGATATTCGCGGACGGTGGAAGTAATCAGGTCGCTTATCATCTTGAGGATGTATTCGTGAATATCCTCGCCGGAGAGAACCTTGTCGCGCTGACCGTAAATCATGGCGCGCTGGCTTGACATAACGTCGTCGTAGTTGAGAACGTTTTTGCGTATGCCGAAATTGCGGGCTTCAACCTTTTTCTGTGAAGACTCGATAACTTTCGAGAGCATCTTAGCTTCAATGGGGAGGTTTTCGTCAACATTCATGGTGTTCATGACGGTCTGTAACCTGTCGCCGCCGAAAAGCCTCATCAGGTCGTCTTCAAGGCTCAGGTAGAAGCGGCTTTCGCCCGGGTCGCCCTGACGTCCGGAACGTCCGCGAAGCTGATTGTCAATACGGCGGGATTCGTGCCGCTCTGTACCTATAATGAACAGACCGCCTGCTTCGGTAACCTTAACGTGCTGTTCCTTGATTCCTACCATTTCTTTGTCGTAAAGTTCGCGATAGTGTTCACGTGCCGCTAAAACGTCCGGGTTGTCGATACGTGCGTAGCTTACCGCTTGGCTTATTATATATTCGGGCGTGCCTTCCGCCCTCATCTTCGCTACAGCCTTAAATTCGGCGTTACCGCCGAGGATAATATCTGTTCCGCGCCCTGCCATATTTGTGGCGATAGTTACTGCCCCATAATGTCCGGCTTGGGCTACTATCTGTGCTTCGCGTTCGTGCTGTTTAGCGTTTAAGACTTCGTGCTTTATGCCTTTGCGCTTTAGCATTGCAGATAAAAGTTCCGACTTCTCAATCGAAACAGTACCGACAAGAACAGGCTGCCCTTTCTCGTGGCACTCTAAAATCTGCTCAATTACCGCATTAAATTTACCCTTTTCGGTCTTGAAAACAACGTCGGAGTGGTCGGTTCTTATCGTAGGCATATTTGTCGGGACTTCTACAACGTCAAGGCGGTAGATTTCCTTGAACTCCTCCGACTCGGTCATAGCAGTACCGGTCATACCGGAAAGCTTTTTATAAAGTCTGAAATAGTTTTGGAAAGTAATCGAAGCGAGAGTTTTCGACTCATGCGCAACCTTTACGCCCTCTTTTGCTTCGATAGCCTGATGCAAACCGTCGTTATAACGCCTGCCTACCATCAAACGCCCTGTGAACTCGTCAACGATTATAATTTCGCCGTCTTTTATTACGTAGTCCGTGTCGCGGTGCATTATACCGTGCGCTTTCAAGGCTTGGTTGACGTGGTGGAGAAGCGTTGTATGCTCTGCATCGTAGAGGTTATCTATACCGAAATATTTCTCCGCACGTTTAACACCGCGGCGTGTAATCGTCGCAGTCTTAGCCTTTTGGTCTACGATATAGTCCTTCCCCTCGGAAGCTTCGTCTTGGTCAACCTTGTCGTCCGATTCTACTATTATAAACGGGTCGCAGGTTTTCGCGAATCTGTCAACCTTAACATACATATCGGTTGACTTGTCGCCGCGCCCTGAAATTATAAGCGGAGTTCTCGCTTCATCTATGAGGATTGAGTCAACCTCATCGACGATAGCAAAGTTATGCCCGCGCTGAACCTTCTCGTTTTGGTAGATGACCATATTGTCGCGCAGATAGTCAAAGCCGAACTCGTTATTCGTGCCGTATGTTATGTCGCAAGCATAAGCGGCGCGGCGCTGGTCGTTAGTAAGGTCGTGGAGGACACAGCCTATAGTTACCCCAAGGTAATTAAAGACTTTTCCCATCTCCTCCGACTGGCTCTTAGCAAGATAGTCGTTTACCGTAACGACATGAACGCCGTTCCCCGGAAGCGCGTTAAGGTAGGAAGCACAGCACGCAACAAGCGTCTTGCCCTCACCTGTCTTCATCTCGGCAATTCGCCCTTGATGTAAGATTATTGCTCCCACAAGCTGCACCGGGAAAGGTTTCTTCCCTAAAACCCTCCAAGCCGCTTCGCGAACAGTCGCAAGCGCAGGCACAATAAGCGAATCAAGCGGCACGCCGTCCTCAAGTTCCCCGCGCATCTTAACAGTCTGCGATTTAAGTTCCTCGTCGCTCATCGCGGCGTATTTTTCTTCAAGAGCAAGTATTTCCCTTTTCATCGGGTCAATCTTCGCAAGTTCCCTCTTGCTGTAACCTCCGAAAAGTCCTTCAAACAGTCCCATTTATTTCTCCATCTATAAAAAAGTTAATCAAATTCGTACAATTACTATCTATTATAACCTATTTTAATAATTTTGTCAATAAATTTTTAAAAGTTTTCCGTTATTATTGACAGCGGGTGAAAAAATGTGTATAATATTTTTATGATTATCGAAAATAAAAGGGTAAAACGTGTCCTAACCCTAATTTTTATACTATATGTAATACTTCTATTAGGGGTAGTCACCCTGCGATTTCTATACCCCGACAAACTCTTCCAAATGCACAACGCCATAACCTCCGGCGAAGTCTCCCCGAACTTCGAGATTTTTAAGACTATTAAAAATCAACTCTCTAACCTCGGAAGCGGCTACGCTAACTGGAATATCCTCGCTAACACCGTCTGCTTCATGCCCTTCGGCTTCCTCCTGCCGCTGATTACCAAAAAGCCCTGCGGTCTCCTCCTCACCGCCTTTTTAGGTTTGCTTTTTTCAGGACTTATCGAATCCGCTCAGCTAATCTTCAAAATAGGCGTCTTCGATATCGACGATTTGATACTTAATACCGCCGGGGTCGTCTTGGGGTACGTAATCGCTCGTGTTGGGTATGCTATCTTCGGGACGCATAGTGTGAAAAAGAGGAAATAGCTGTGCGGTAAGCAAATACAAAAATAAAAAGGCTTAAATTAAGCCGCCGTTATTTTTTATCCTTGGCTGTCGGTGTTCTCCACACGATTCGTAAATCGCCGGAGAACCCCTTAATATTGTCTTTTCAGTGTGCTTCAAAAATCTTCTCTATCAGAGTGTAAAATTCTTCACTATGAGTATCCGCAGGTAAGGCTGCTGCTGCGCTCCTCTTAATATCCGGAAGTTCAACAGATTCCGCAAGCTTATCGGCAATTATATACTGCTTTTCCTCTTCTGTATCGGCGAAAGTTTTATCTTCTAAAATTTCACAAACGTTTTTGAACTGCTCTGCTGTAAAAAGTCTCGTGTGATGCTTAACTTTACCGATAGAATAGATGGAGATGTATTCGTTTTCGGGCTTATCGCCGTTATCATCAATAGTGTCCGTGCACCGCGAGATATATCTGTACGCTAAACCTTCTGCTTCCTCATCGCCGTCTTTAGCCTTCACTCCGTCAATAATTTCAAGCCCTTTTTCCCATTTCTCAAGCTTTTTCTTTTCTTGAATCTTAACTAAAGTATCTCTTAATTTTTTGTCAATATTTTCGCGGTATGGTTTGTTTTTCAGATTAGTCAGGATTTTTTCATCTATCTCTTCATTTATGTTGTTACAGATGGTTTTTACGCCCATACTGCCGTCAATTTTATTGCCGTCAGCATCAATGTCATTCAAGCCGACAAAAACATAAAACTCGTCGCCGCCGTCTCTTGCGGCAAAAACCCCGCCGCGGTCATACGCATATCCTTTTTTGTCCTCATAAACGGAAGTCCCGTTTATTATCTTTTCTATAAGTTCGCCGATGTCTCTTAAGTAATCGTCTCCGGTCTTGTGGTCAAGAACGTCGTTAAACATCTTAAAGCTTGAAATATCAAGGTAAACAACACCGAAATGACAAAATTTCTCGGTCAACTTGCTAAAGACTTCAATAGCACCGTCTCTTGAAAGCAACGGCGATTTTGTATCAATTACATGGCGTTCAAGGTCGATTATCCAGTTATTGATAGTTTTTATGTAAGCTGCCGTTATGCTATTGTCAATATCGTCTTTCCCGGCTTCGATATGCTCTGTAAAATCGGTCTTAATCTCATTAAATAAATCAACAAGCAATTCATTGTCGTATTTGGTTTGCTTGATTGTTCCCTCGCTGACGTACGTACCCTGTATGATTTTCTTCCACAGCTTGTCAAGTTCCGCCGGAGAGCCCACAATCTTTTTGATTTTTTCACGAAGTGCCGGTATTTTATCGTTATCTATTCGATTCGAACTGATATTTTTGTAGAACACGGTTGCTGTTCCTCGTTCTTATTGTTTAGGATTGGCTTTCTGTGAATAATACAAGTCGCTGCGATTATATTTACCGCAGTCTGAAACTGCTTCTAACAGATAAAGGTCGTTTGAAAGCAGCAAAATCGTCGGAATCAGCGGGTAACGTTCAATATCTTTACCCTCAAACTTTTCCAAGCCCTGCTTTATCATTATCATTAACTTAACATAATTGTCGTAAAAATCGCTGATGTGCTTATCGCCGTTGATTTCATACGTAGTTTCCCTGTCGGGCAGTATAATGTCGTAGCCGTTGATATTGGATCTTCCGGTAAAACCCGTTTCGGGCATTTCTTTAATTATAAATTCGCGCAAATAACTCCGGGCGAACTCTACAAGAAAAATCTCAATAGCCGCAACGAGCGGAAAAGGAACCGCTTCGCCCTTGTGATTATCCCAATTGAAACTAAAGACCGCGTTTTCTTTCACCAAGAAGGAGATGATGTAGGCGGAGATTATCTTATGCCTGTCGAGCGTCCCCTCCTGCTTTTTAGGGAGCAAATCCTTAAGCTGGGAGTAGCAGTTGCTTTTATAAAATTCAAATACCCTGTCCATATTTTCGGCATTGAAAACAAAGTCATTTCTGTACTCCGGAAATAAGTCAATCAGATTATCATAATATTCTGTCAGCGACTTTTTCATGTCTTTGCGCCAAGATAATGATTCGATAGTTTTCTCACTCAAGTCAGCCATAATTTTCCTTAAAACAGATGAATAAAATGCAGGAGTTTGCTAAAATCCTGCATTTATATAAATCAAACTATAACAATATTCGGTGTTTCGGTTACTTCTGTATCAGCATAGCGAAAAGAACAAGCCCTGTCAGCCTGTACCACTATATCATTTCCGGCAAGATACGGGCTTATATCCTTCGCCGGGACGTCCGTATTCTTAAATTCCGGAGACTCGCCTTCGGCAAAGAGTCTTCCTAAAATCTTTGTAGTGTCGCCTTTAGCGGACTTGATTTCCTGTAACTTAATCAGCAAATTGTTCTTAAAATTATTATTCATATTATCATACTAACTCCGTCAATTATTGTAAAACAGCAAAATCCTACAGTATAACATATTATTCACAAGTTCATAATATGTTAATGCAGGTTTACCGCTTTCACAATAAGTTTGCTTGCCGTCAGGCACTGCGTTACAGCTTGTCCCGCATTAGCCGTGACAGGGGATGTTTTCAAAACCCCCGGGAAGCAAAAAACAGAGTTCCCTTTCTCCTACGGAATAAAGTTCCCGGCTTTTATGTGCTTATCACTATATTTTATGAAATTCGCCCTTAATATATTATAGCACATTTGTTCCGTTTTTAAAAGTCACTCTTTGAGAAAATTCAATGAATTTTCTGTGAATATAAAGGACCGCAGACAGAAAGAGAGACCAAAACGTGCCGGAACCGACGTAGTATTCATGCGAAAGTTTAATTTTTGTCAAAATATATTGATGTATACACTATTTTAACATATGTCAATATAATAAATATAGTTTTTTGTGTGAATGAAATATTAAATTTTCGTAATCTGTTAATAAAGTAAACTATGTTTAGTTTATTAACTGTAATTAAATGTAACAAATCTGCTATTGAATTAGCCTTATTAAGGTGATAAAATTATCTTAACGAGGGAAGTTTTATGAAAAGATTTTTAGCGATTTTTACGGCTTTAATTATAGCTTTATCCTTTGCAATCAGCACTCACGCGGACGAAAATTATCCTGTTTTTGACGGCTCGACTTCTACTGTCGCGCTTGATGCGGCTTTTCGGTCGTCTTTTTTGGGGGAATCCTACACCTACACCTACTATCAGACCGAACATTCAAAGACTTTTCAGTCTTTCGAGCGGCTTCTGAAAGGTGCGGCGGATATAATTCTTTCTGTGCCTGTTACTCCGGAGCAGGAAGCTAAGGCTTCGGAGCGCGGCTTTAATCTCGGTTCGCGCGCCGTCGCTCTCGAGGGGTTTGTTTTCATAGTTAATCCTGAGAATCCTGTTAGCGACCTTTCGCAGGCGGAACTTCGCGATATTTACACAGGGAGGGTTACTAACTGGAAGGAATTCGGCTTTGATGATGCTCAGATTTTAGCTTATCAGCGGAATGAGGATTCCGGCAGTCAGTCTTTTATGAATGAGTTTATGGGGGACGAAAAGCTTTCAGAGCCGCCTACAGAGTGGCTTTTCGGCGGCATGGGGCATCTTGTCGATGCCGTTTCCGACTACGACAATTCTAAGTATGCTATCGGCTACTCCGTCTACAGTTATGCTTTGGAGCAGATGGCTAAGGAAAAGAACCTTAAAATTTTGGCTGTGGACGGTGTTTTCCCCAAGAGAACTACTCTCGAAGACGGAAGCTATCCGCTTTATTCCTACACCTACGCCTACTACAACGCCGACACCGACAAACAGATTGTTTTACAGCTGCTTGACTTTATGATTTCCGACAAGGGACAGCGTGCCGCTTCTGAACACGGCTATGTTCCGATAAGACCGCTCCCCGAAAAGGAAACCTACAAAGCTTTGGGTACAGGCTCTCCGCGCCCGGAGGATTGGCAGCCCTCTCATGAATACTCTTGGCGGCAGTTTATGTCGGAAGATTATCTCTACGGCGTTTTGACAGATGCCGCGCTTGAAGAAAAGATAAATACTTGGATTGCCGACACTCTTAAAAAGGTTAAACCGCTTGACACCTCCGAATATCCTTTTGATGACTACTCCGGCGTGCTTTTTACGGCTGTAAACGGCTACTTAAATGTCGGGGTAGGGACTTATCAGGGGGAATCCTACACCTACAGAGATGATGCAATAATTTCCGTTTGGAATATGAGGACAGGGGAGCGGCTCGAAAAATTTTCCGATATGTTTTATGAGGGCGAAGATTTTGTACCCGCCGTTAACTCCGCTCTCAAAAATTACAGCGGCGACTTAACCTATTTTTTGCAGGGTGAGCCTGAAAATTTCTCGACTACTTCTCTTACTATAAAGATTGCTTCTTCCGACTACTACTGGGCGCGCTCTGAACTCTCCGAAACGGCTCTCTATGCTTTATCAAAGGCTTGGGACTTCATGCCCGCTTGGGACTACTTCGATATGACGGAAATGTTTATAAACCCCGAGTATACCGAAACGAGAAGTTTCGCGCTTTGGATTGAACACAAGACCTCCTATGAAGATATGCTCGTTCGGTCTATAGCTTCTTCGCGGTTTTACTCTGACGAGGAAATCGCAGCGCTTAATGAAGGTTTCGCTAAGCTTTACGACTATATAAAAACTACCGACGAATTCGCTGATTATGAGTACGATTCCGAATTTGACGAGCCGTATGTTACGGTGATAGATATCCTTGACGGAAAGCCTATAGTTAAAACGCCGTTCGGTATGTATATGCTTAACGAAGCAGGGGAGATTGATTCACCTACGACCAATCCTCTCCTAAAGGCTGTTTATATTACCGGGGCGGTAGACCTTGATCTTGACGGAAAGTCCGAATACTTTTACGCATCGGGTACAGGGTTTATCAACCTCTATGATGAGGAACTCGAATTTTTAGGGAAGCTTGATTTTAAGCAGAACATATCCGAAATTACCGCTTGGCAGGTTGTAAACGACACCAATTATAACAAGGACGTTTCCGGCAGGATTATTGCCGACGATTTAACCGTCTTGCAGTATCATTTTAGAGGAGAAAAGCTTGTCGTTGACGGCTGTAAAACCCTCACGTCCGAAACGCGCAGCATCTTTTCCCCCGAAAAGACTAACTACGGTATCGCCCCCGGCGGTTACGGAAGTTTTCCGCTCGAAATCGGCTACCCATATATGGAGACCGAAATTAAAGACGGCGTTACTTCTGCTTTCTACTTCTACTTAGGCAGTACAGATGATTACGCTTTTGAAATGCTTTTTGAAGACACGCAGGACAAACAGCAAGAAACTATAGCAAAACTTGTATCGGAAAAGAAGCCCTTCGCCTTAATCCTCGACAAAGAACCGATAATTATTACAGAGGAAAGCCTCCCCGAAAAATACTTCGGAGAAGGCAAAATAATCGTCCGCCGCTATGGTGACAGTACTTTAACAGAAACCTCCGACCCCAAAAATATAGGCAACACCATCTTCGCCCTCTATTCCGACGGCAAAGTCTCCTTCCCCTTCGGAGAGGAAGGCGCGAAAGTCTCTCTCACAAACAACAAAATTATCACATTCAAACTAACCCAAACAGACGAATTCACAGCAAACGGCAAATCCTACGGCGAAACTCAAAAAGACTACCGCTACACAATAGAAGACGGCGAACTGAAAAAAGTCCCCGGCGAAATCCTATCCCTAACAGACTTCAAAAAAATAGACGGCGCGCGCCAAGTAGTAAAAGACCTCGAAGCCGAAGGCGCAACAATAACTTCTATCCTCCGCTTCGCCGACGATTTCATAGCAGTAAACTACTCCAAACCATGGGGGAAAAACCAAAACATTACCGAAAATTACTACAAAATCTACGACTCCCACTTCTGGTTCTACGGTAACTCCCTAACCCCTCGCGCTTCCGGTAAAGGACACTATGTACCCTAAATTACCCGTATAGCAAAACCGTTCGCAAAACTCATTCCAAGGAATGGACAATGCGAACGGTTTAGCTATTTGCGAAAGCAAGAACAAGAAAAATGTTTAAAGTCCGGGGGAGGTGGGGGTTTGGGGGGAGAGGGGAGTGTGGCGCAGCGCCACACTGTCACCGCTCCTCTCCCCCCCAGCGTAATATCCCCGTACCCCGTACCCGGTTACCTATGCCCACGTCCGCCGCCGCCGCCGTGGTGACCTCCGCCGGAGTGGTGGCGGCTGCCTCCGCCGGAACTGCTGCTGCTGTTGGAGGTTCGGGTGGTAAACTCGCGGATGAAGCGATCGCTTCGGGAGTAGATGTTTAGGGAGGAGTGGTTTAGGTAGGCTGTGGCGGAGATTTTGGGGTGAGCGTGATAGCGGTTCCAAACTACGGCGCCGGATATTATTGTTAGTACTGCTGCTGCTATTAGGAAGGTGAGGGCTATGTTTGTGTTGATGTTTCGGGGGGCGGAACCGCCGCCCCTGAGACGGAGCGCGTCATCTAAGAAAGTTGTTGCGGTGTTTAGTTCGTCGTAATTTTCAAAGTAGCGCTTGATGTGGTCGAAAATTCTTACGGAGTCGGAATCGGAGATGTATTTTCTCGCGCCGTTTGCGGCTAAGATGTGGATTACGTAGTTGCCGTTGGCGGAGTCCATCAGGAGTAGTACGCCGTCGGCACTTACGCCGAAGTAGTCGTCGAAGTAGCTTTCGGCGGCTCTTACTACACCGGCATCGGAGTAGTCCTTAGCGGTAGCTACAACGCCGACTTTCCAGCCGGTAGCTTCGGAAAAACTAACCATCTGACGGAAGAGTTCTTCCTCTTCGGGAGCAGTAAGGAAGTCTGCTTCGGGGGTATCGAGTAATAGTACATTGTCGTTATTTTCGTAGGCGGAGACGGTGAAACTGCCGATAAAGAGCAGTACTATTAATACTGCTGTGAAGACTGCGGATAATTTTTTCATCTAGTCACCACCCTAAGAAGCCGGAGGCGAAGCCGCCGATTATGAGCGTTAGAATAAACACTGCTATGAGCATTAAAGCGAATTTTCCTGCCGAGAGGGGAGGAAGACCGGCTGTTTTTCCGGTTTGCCCGTTTACTGCGAACTGATATATTTTGCCTTTGAAGCTGTAAGTCATGAACCAAAGGGGGAGCATGACGTACTGCCAGTCGGTTCTTATGAGATTGACGGACTTCTCTTTGACGGAGACGGACGTAAAGCCTTTTATGTCGTTTTTGAGGACTTCTTCTGCCGCGCCGGAAATACGATTTTTGATGCGGTCGATAATTTCGGACTTCGGCACGTCATATTTGTCCGCCATAAAGCCTGCTAAGTAGTTCATGTTAAAGTCTGTCAAACCGTCGTAGTTAAACGGTTCGACTGCATCTAAGAAGTCGTCGTCAAGCTTTCGCGAGCCGTCGGCGGGGATTTTCTCGAACGTCATGTAAGCCGCCCTGTCGCAGTCATAAAGCTTAGTATTTGTAATAGTATAATTCGCTGTCCGGTGAACAGTGACAATCTTCGCATCGGCGGAAATTTTAGCGTTGGTTTTACAGTCCGCAAGCCAAAACGGAGTATAAAGCCCGACGATTTTTTCAAGCTGTTTTTCGGAGCGAAAACTTTTCGGGACGAACCATTTTTTCTTGATGAATTTTCGGAAAATATCTTCTGCTTCTTCTCTGTTAAGCTTAAAGGGAATAATCCGCTCGGGGCAGAATTCGCCCGAAAGCCGCCCCGAAAGGGTTACGGGGTTGTGGCAGTAGTAACATTCGGTTGCGGCGGTGTTTGCGTCGGAGATTACAGATGCCCCGCAGTTGTTGCAGACGTAAACGCGTGTTTGCTCCTCAAATTCTCGCTTTTCGCGCTCATCTCTTTTTGTCTGTGCGGCAGTTTGCGCTTCCGACATAACATCGTCCGCACGGTCAGCCGATTCTGCTGTAAGCGGCTTGTCGGCTTCCTTAAGTTCGTCGGTCGAAAACGTCGACATACAGTAGTCACAGCACATAAGCTGTTTTTCGGGGGAGAAGCGAAGCTCCGCCCCGCAGTTAGGGCATTTGGTCATAAATTTTTACCCCTTAAATTTAAGTTGCCGTAATTAGTAATGATTACTCTTTTTTAGTGCCGCAAGCCTGACAGAATTTCCCCGTATTTGCAGTTCCGCAGTTTTGGCAGAACCATTTGCCGTCAGAAGCGGCGGCTGTCGGTACAGAGGGCTTCTTATTACCGCAATTTTGACAGAAGTTACCTGTATTATAAGTTCCGCATGAGCAAGTCCAAGCACCCGGGGCTTGCTGGGTCTGCGGTACAGACTGCCCTTGAGTAGGAACCTGATTCATTGCGCCTAAAATTCCCGCGCCGGCGGACTGGGCGGCGTTAAAGCCCATGAAGCCTATAGCCGCGCCTCCTGCGTTGCCGCCTGCCGCTTTTATGCCGTCCGCTACGCTCTTTTGCATATAAGCATTCATAAGCGAAGGGTCTGACATCATAGCGGTTTCGTTGCGCATATTGATAAGCTTCTGCGAACCCTCGTCGTAGCTTATGCTCTCGATTCCGACAGAGCAGACTTCCATACCGCGAAGCCCTCTCCACTCCTCGTCAAGTGCATCCGCCATATATTTTGAAAGCTCTCTCCCCTTGCTCTGTACGAAAGAGATTCGTATGCCGTCCATCGAAAGCTTATTTATTGAAGATGCGAAAGCATCTAAAAATTCGCTCATATACTGGGCGTTAATGTCGGTAATATCGCATTTTTCGGCGTTTCTCGGAATAGCTTCCGCGTAAAATTTAAGCGGGTCTGTAATCCTCACGGAATATGTTCCGAATGCGCGGAGGAAAAGTTCTGCATTATAAAAATTGTCAAAATAGTTAACAGGGTTTCGCGTACCGAATTTAATACCCTTTATTTCCTGCAAATTTATGTAAACAACCGTTTGCTTACCGCTCGGAACTCCTCCGAATTTAACGCGCTCGAATGTTTCGCGGAGCGCATCTGCTATATCGTTCTTTAAGTCTCCTGCAAAAAGCGACGGCGCGCTTGAGAGCGACACCTGATAGTAGCCCTCTTCGGCAGAGTAGTCCACTACACGCCCGCCGTCAATAAGGAGCATCATCATATTCGGATAGACGTGAATAACCGAACCATTTGAAATTACTCCGGTGTCTCCCTTCTTATTCTGCCCCTTACGCACCGATACGCCCTTAGTCATAACGGTTGTATCGCTCATATTCCCCGGCTCAATCGTCTCGAGCCACGAGTCCGCAAGCGCACCTCCTACAGCATTTCCTATTGCTTTAATGATTCCCATATATTTCTCCTTTCGGCGAACTTTAACATTTAATTATACTAATATTATACCACAACAAATACAGCTTGTCAAGAGCATTTACTTATAAAATTTTTTGCAGTAATGCTATTGCAATTAGTTTTATTATGTGGTATACTATCATAAATACGTGTTTTTATAAAAGAGGAGTTTTAAATATATGGCATTTCCAATTGTAGCACCAAGCTTTTTACGCGATTATATAGACCTCGAACACCCCGAAAAAAATGCCGGGCTCGTTCGCTACGTAATTACTCCCCAGTCCGTAGACTACGTTCTCATGCTCTCTAACCCCCTCGTAGCAAAACGCCTGATTGAACAAACCGACCCCCTGCTCTTCACTATGACTTATATGTCAGAAGCCGATGAAGCTAAATTTGCCGAAAACGCTAAAAGCTTAATCGCTGCCTACCCCACTATGCAGTACTACTGGCAAATCCGCCAGATGTCTATGTATATCCTCCAACAAAAGGGTTACAACCTCGCCCAAAAGCTTTTAATACTAAACCACACAATGTCTACCGTCAACGGTATGGTCGAACAATTCCAGCCTAACTTAATAGACGGCTTAGCCCAAAACCTCACCCACGCAACCGACTTCTCAGAAGTCCTCAAATTCTTCGACGGCGTTCCCGTCAACCCCGGCGTCTCCTTAGCAGAAGGCGTATCTTTCATAAAAGCTATGTATAACATAGCAAAAGACATCTCCCCCGACGGTGCCGTTCAAAAATTCAAACACTTCTACGACAGAATTTATAAAGGTCTCGGTATCTCCGGTCCCGAAACCTTCCGTATGCTCGACATGAAAGAATACGTTAAAAAACGCGCTCACTTCGGCACCGACATCTCCGACGTTCGCCCCAACATAATGGAAAATATTATAATAAACTACCTCTGGGCGCTCGCAACCCCCTTCACCGACCCCACAGTCTCCATCTGGGACAACTTCACCTTCTATATCTCCCTCTACAACGCCCTAAAAGTCTTCATAACAACAATCGACCCCAAAGACGACGACGATCTCGCCGCCGCCCTCTCAGCCTTCGACCTAACCCTAACAGACGCCTCCTCCAAAAATACCTTCTTCCCCAAAATAGTCTCCTCCCTAAAAAATACAAACTCCGGAAATAACGGAGACATGGCAATCATCACGCTGAGCTGATCTTGGGGAACGGGGATGATACGCTGGGGGGGAGAGGGGAGTGTGGCGCTGCGCCACACTCCCCTCTC
>JAISHJ010000067.1 GCA_031262625.1 Ruminococcus sp.
AGAATAATTGTCGATAATGTTTATGCAGATATTACCATTCGCGGAGATGATGCCGCAAAAACAGCCGTTAACTATGGTGTTGTAAGCGGTATAGTCTACGGAATTATCGCGCTGATAAGTTCTCTTTCCACCACTTATGTCGAAAGCTGTGACGTAAATTGCGATTTTGATAATCCCGACAGACTCGAAAGCGAAGTAAATATATCCGTAATGATAAAGATGCGGCTTCATATTCTATTATCAAGCGGACTTTTAATCGGAACAAAACTCCTTCGCAAAAGGCATGAACTTTTCGGTAATGTAAAAAACAGTGCGGCGGTTACCGCGGAATAAAATAAGCAGAGGTAAAAAATGAACGATAATAACGAAAACACCAAGGTTAAGGCGCTGATTGAAACATCGCTCTCGAAGATACACGAACTCTCCGATGCAGATACTGTAATCGGCGAGGCAATACAAGTCGGAAACATTACGATAATTCCCGTATCAAAGGTTTCCTACGGTTTTGCGGCAGGCGGCTCCGACCTTCCTACAAAATCCGATAAAACATATTTCGGCGGCGGTTCCGGCGCAGGTATTACAATACTTCCGCTCTGCTTTTTAGTAGTTAACGGTTCCGAAGTGAAAATGCTCCAGATTACCGAAGAACAAAGCGGCGCGGCGGGTGCAATTGCCGCTATTCCCGAGCTTATAGGAAAAATTAAAGATATGTTCTCGAAGAAAAAGAAGGATGAAGACAAACCTACCGACGACGAAATCTTTAACGATGAATAATCCCGTTACGCTTTTTTTCCATCAATAAAGCAACAGTTTTTACACATACTGACCTATATATAGTAATCGGGAGTGTAAAAATGTTTAACATTAAAAAAAGGCGTAAAAGAAAAACCGCAGTTAAGATATTCGGAATAATAGGTGTGCTTAGTATTATATCCGTTATAATATATACATTTTTCGGCGTAAATGCATATGCTTTGCCGCAAGAGACAGAAGTACCGAGTGTTTCGGCAAAAGCGGCAGTACTCATTGATGCTAAAACCGGGCAGATTGTTTTCGGGAAGAATGAAAATGAACGTCTTCCGATGGCTTCTACCACTAAAATTATGACAACTCTGCTTATGCTCGAAAGCGGAGACCTCGACACCGAATTTTTAATGGGACCTGAAATTTTAGTCGAAGGTTCTTCAATGGGACTTCTTGAGGGCGATCTTGTTTCAAAGCTTGATCTTTGTTACGGTATGATGCTTCCTTCCGGGAACGATGCGGCGAATGCGGCTGCTTATATTTTAGGCGGCGGTACAGCCGGTTTTTCAGAACTTATGAACAAAAAAGCTGCTGCCCTCGGCATGAAAAACTCCCATTTTGTAACACCTTCCGGGCTTCACGCCGCTAACCACTACTCTACTGCTTCCGATATGGCGCTCCTTACACGTGAAGCGCTTAGTAATCCCGTTTTTGCAGAAATTGCCGCAACGGAAAGCATTAAGCTTGAATTCGGAAACCCTCCCTATCCGCGCTGGCTCTCGAACAGCAATAAACTGCTCTCACTTTATGACGGCTGTATAGGTGTAAAAACCGGCTTCACGGACGAGGCAGGGCGCTGTCTTATCAGCGCGGCAGAGAGAAACGGTGTAAAGCTAATTTGCTGTACACTCGATGACCCGAATGATTGGGCTGACCATACTAACCTTCTTAATTACGGATTCGAGGTTGTAAAGCCTGTTGAAGCAGAATTTAACGCACCGGAGGATTTTTCCGTCCCGGTTGCAGGCGGAGATGCCGATTCCGTAAAATTAAGCCTAAAACGGAAGCCGATATTCATGTCGGTTAAGGGAGAAATACCCGAAACAGAGTACAGTATAGTTTTGCCGCAGTTTATCTACGCTCCGGTAACGGCAGGACAGATTGTGGGCAAAGCGGAATTTATATCCGACGGAAAAATTGTTGACAGTATACCGGTTATTGCCGCTGAAGATGTGAAACTGATTACGAGACGTCAGCCGAAAGCATTTTATTACACAATAATTGATTTTCTGAAAAAATATGTTTAGTAAGCTGACGTTTTGCTTATTCGAGAAAGTATAAAAATGGAAAAAATAAGGCTTCAAAAAATTATCGCCGAAAGCGGCTTATGTTCAAGACGTAAGGCAGAGGAACTCATCGCTTCCGGAGCGGTTAAGGTTAACGGGAGAAGCTGTAAAGTCGGGGACGGCGCGACTGCAAGAGATATTATTACCGTCAACGGCGTGGTCATAAGGCGCGAGAAACACCGCGCCCTCCGCTACATAATGCTCAATAAGCCCCGGGGTTATGTGACTACCATGAATGATGAACTTGACAGAAAAAATGTCACGATGCTCCTTGAAGGAGTCAATGAGCGCGTTTATCCTATCGGGCGGCTTGATAAGGACACCGAGGGACTGCTCCTCTTTACTAATGACGGAAAGCTTGCACAGGCGATTATGCACCCATCCCGTGAGATTGCGAAGTCTTACAGGGTAACTGTTCGCGAAAAAATCACCGAAGAACAGCTTACAAAACTTTCACTTCCGATGAAGCTTAATTTCGGTACACCCGAAGAACCTGACATAAAAACCACAACCGCCGCTCACGTGGAAGTATTATTAACCGAAGCGAAGCGTTCGGTGCTTTTAATAGTTATCCGTGAAGGCAAAAACCGTCAGATAAGGCGTATGTGCGAAGCGGCAGGGCTTACTGTCGCAAGGCTCAAACGTATCGCCGAAGGACCGCTTAAACTCGGTATGTTAAAGCCCGGGACATTTCGTGACCTCACCCCTGCTGAGGTTATCTCGCTTAAAAATGCGGTTAAATAGAAAATATTGCCACGCTGTTAAGCGTGGCTTTAATTTAATATTATTACTTCCCGTTAATTTAAAATGAGTACAAATTATTGCTGAAAACTTAAATTTTTGCGAAAGGTATTGTAATTTTAAGGATTATGTGCTATACTTAATTTGATTTTGGATTTTTCTAAAGTTTATATAGAGAGGGATTTATATATGCCCGATATAAAGAAAATGACGATAAAAGAAATTCCCGATAATCTTTTCGATGACGGGAATTACTCTGAACTTTTCCCCGGTTTCGGGAGTGTTACTGCTGCGTATGGCTATGTTAAGGGTTCACCCGCACTTCTTTACGCCCTCGACGGTGTAATGGATGGGTCTGCATCCGAAAAAATCTGTTTGGCGCTTGATTTTGCGGCAAAAAGCGGTATGCCTATTGTTGCCGTTTACAGTTCAAACGGCGCGTACATAGACGATGGTGCAGCGGTCTTTAATCACTACGGCAAGATACTTAAAAAAGTTTCGGAAAATTCCGGCGTAATTCCGCAGATTGCTTTGACAGACGGCGTTTGCTCCGGTTCGCTTGCAGTAATTGCGGCTTCCGCAGACATTTTCATTGCAACAAAATCAGCAGAAATTTACACTGCACAATGTAATGACAGCAATGTTACTTCCGGCGCGGTAGCAATCCTTACAGAAGACATGAGCGAATCGCTAAAGATAACTGCTTCGCTTCTTGAAAAGCTTCCGCTCAATAACCTTTCTCCCCTTCCCGAATTTGAAGCAGAAGCACCAGAAAACATACCCTCGGGCGATACTGCGGCAGTTATAGCAGGGCTTGCGGAAAAAGAATCGCTCGTTTCGCTTTATGAATCTTCGGGAAAAGCTTCGATAACCGCTTTCGGCACAGTTAACGGCGCTCTTTGCGGCTTTGTAGGCATGGGAAAAGATAATGCTTTACTCGAATGTGAAGACTGCTCTAAAATAGCGAAATTTGTTAATATTTGCGATGCCTACTCGATTCCGCTTGTTACCGTAATTGATACAGACGGCTTCTCGAAATCGGCTTGCCTAAAGGCAGCTGTAAAACTTTCCGCCGCATACTCAAACGCTTCAACACGAAAAGTTACGCTTATTACAGGAAGAGTTTACGGTACGGCATTATCGGTATTTGTTTCCGCAAATGCAGATGCAGTTTACGCTTATGAAAATGCAGTAATTGCTCCGCTTTCGCCGCTTACTGCTGTTGAATTTTTACATCACGACAAACTTAAGGGAGCAGATGACCTTACTGCAAAGCGGAATGAACTTGCGGCAGAATACAAGTCTGAAATGTCGGCGGCAAATGCTTCAAAATCCGGTATTATTACAGCGCTTGTTACCCCTGAAACCGCTTATAAGACCATTGCTTCCGCTCTTGACATAACCTTAGGGAAACGTGTTCCCCATGGTTTTGATCGTAAACATAACGCGCAAGGTTAACTATTCCGAAAAAAACTATCCGCAAAGCAATTTCACTCATGAAATTTTTAGGAGATATTTATGAAAAGATATAATATAATCGTTAACGGCGTGGCTTATGATGTGTCGGTTGAAGAGACCGACGGACAAACTTTGGCTACTCCGGTTGTCTCTGCACCCGCTCCGGCGGCAGTTGCTCCCGCTACTGCTAAAGCTGCTCCGGCGGCTGCGCCTGCCGTAACAGGCGGCACACAGATTAAGGCTCCGATGCCCGGATCAATCCTTGATATTAAGGCTTCTGCCGGCTCTTCCGTAAAAAAAGGACAGGTTATCCTTGTTCTCGAAGCAATGAAGATGGAGAATGACATTGTTGCACCGGTTGACGGCACGCTCACTTCTGTTAATGTTGAAAAAGGTGTTTCCGTATCGTCCGACCAAATTTTAGCAGTTATATCATAAAAGGAGCGTGTAGTAATAATGCCAAAAAAAATCGGTATAACCGAAACGGTACTCCGTGATGCGCACCAGTCGCTCATAGCAACCCGTATGACTTTAGACGAAATGCTCCCGATACTCGGAAAAATGGACAAGGTAGGCTTTCACTCCGTTGAATGTTGGGGAGGAGCAACTTTCGACAGCTGTATCCGTTTCCTTAACGAAGACCCTTGGGAAAGACTACGTACTTTACGCCGCGAAATGCCGAACTCGAAGCTACAGATGCTTTTCCGCGGACAGAATATGCTCGGCTACAGACACTATGCAGATGATGTACTGGAATATTTTGTACAGAAGTCCGTGTCAAACGGCATAGATATTATCCGTATCTTTGATGCGCTTAATGATATACGCAACCTCAAAACTGCTATTAAGGCGGCTAAAAAAGAGGGCGCACACGCTCAGGTTGCAATCTCCTATACTTTGGGCGAAGTTTTCACCGATAAATATTATCAGGATTATGCAAAACAGATTGAAGCAGAAGGTGCAGACTCAATCTGCATTAAAGATATGGCGGCGCTTTTAACGCCGTACGCAACAGAATCTCTCGTTAAAGCACTCAAAGAAGTTACAAATCTCCCCATACAGCTTCACACACATTACACCTCCGGGCTTGCTTCAATGTGTATGATGAAGGGTATCGAAGCGGGCGCGGATGTTTGCGACACTGCTATGTCTCCCCTCGCAAACGGTACTTCTCATATGCCCACCGAATCACTTGTTGCGGCGCTTGCCGGAACGGAATACGACACAGGTCTTGACCTTGTACTCCTTAACGAAATTCGCGACTATTTCATGACGCTCCGTGCGAAATATATAAAGAGCGGACAGCTTGACCCGAAGATGCTCGCGGTTGATGCAAACGCACTTATATATCAAGTTCCGGGCGGTATGCTCTCGAATCTTCTTTCCCAACTTAAGCAAGCCGGCAAAGAAGATAAATTCACCGAAGTTTTACAGGAAGTTCCCCGCGTTCGTGCTGACTCGGGCAATCCGCCCCTCGTTACGCCGACTTCGCAGATTGTCGGAACGCAGTCCGTTTTCAATGTCGTAAACGGAGAACGATACAAGATGGTTACGTCCGAGTTCCGCGAAATGGTAGCCGGACGTTACGGAAAGACTCCCACTCCGATTTCCGACGAATTTAAAAAGAAGATTTTGGGTGAAGAAAAGGCTATAACCTGCCGCCCTGCCGATCTGCTTGAACCTGAACTTGAGAAGCTTAAGATCGAATGTGCGGAATGGTCTGAACAGCCGGAAGACGTTCTAACCTACGCTATGTTCCCGAAAGTTGCGCCGAAGTTCTTCAAAGACCGCCGCGACAGGCTCTATAACATAGACAAACATTCCGACACCGATAAAAAGGTACACATGGTATAAATAATTTGGGGAGCAATTAAAAAATTGCTCCCCATTTTAATAAAAAAATGTTTTGGGGCGATCGGCAAAGATAGCCCCAAAACTAATTTATATAAAGCCGTGTCAGGCAGGAATTTATTCCGCCTGAAACGGCGACCACCGGGCAAAATTTTGTTATTCAAAATTGCCGCAATCAAGGAATATTTTATCTACGTGTTCGGTATTTTTCACCTTAGTGAAAAGACTGACAATCGGCGTTACAATTAACGTTATTATCATTGCACCCGCACCGGCATTAATCGGCGAAGCAAGATTAAGCGGCAGAGATGCTGCGGCTTTTGTAAGTTCCGGGAAGAAGCCGAGACTGAATATAAACATATGGATAAGGGTTATACCGACACCGAGAGCAAAGCTTACCCACACGGCAGCGCGGGTGATTTTTTTTGAGAAAAGCCCGTACATGAAAGGCGCAAGGAATGCACCTGCAAGCGCGCCCCACGAGATAGACATAAGCGTGGTAATATAGGTGTTCGGGTTAAGTGCGATTATTACGGAAATTAATAGGAATACCGCGATAAGAATACGCATTATGAGTACTTGTCTTTCGTCTGAAAGCCCTTTTTTCCAGTTCGGCTTGATAAGGTCTATAGTAATGGTTGAACCTGAAGTAAGGACGAGTGATGAAAGGGTTGACATAGAAGCGGAAAGCACCAGTACGACTACTACGCCGATTAAGAGTTCCGGTAAAGCAGATTTGAGCATTGCAGGGACAATTGAGTCATAGGCAAGCTTTCCGTTAACGCTTTGTATAAGTACACGCCCGGTAGAAACTGCTTCCTCATTTGTAGCAGAAGCAAAAAGCCGCCCGAATCCGCCCATGAAGTATGAACCGCCCGCAACGACTAAAGCGAAAACGGTTGAGATGATAGTTCCGCGGGTAATAGAAGGCTTATCCTTTACCGCATAGAATTTCTGTACCATCTGCGGTAAACCCCATGTTCCGAGGGATGTTAAGATTACAACGCCGAAAAGGTTAATCGGGTCAGGACCGAAAATTGTATTAAGTGTGTATTCCGGCACATTGGCATCGGAAATTTTGCCCAGACCGAGAAGTGCTTCTGTCAAACCGCCTTTTGATTCAAGAACACATATTACAACTGCAACGATTCCCACAAGCATTATTATGCCTTGGATAAAGTCGTTTATAGCAGTAGCCATATATCCGCCTGCGATAACATATACAGCAGTCAGCACCGCCATTGCGATAATACAAAATTCATAAGGAATGTCAAATGCCATGTTAAAGAGACGTGATAAACCGTTATATACCGACGCGGTATAGGGTATAAGGAAAATAAATACAATCAGTGCCGCAACAGTTTTTAAGGACTTTGAGTCGTATCTTCTCTCGAAAAATTCCGGCATTGTCGCCGCATCAAGCACCTTTGACATATGTCTTGTGCGGTTTCCGAGGATTATCCACGGGAGCATCGAGCCGAGAATAGCATTTCCCACACCGATCCAAGTCGCCGCCGCACCGTAACTCCAGCCGAATTGCCCTGCGTAACCGATAAAAACAACCGCTGAAAAATATGATGTGCCGTAAGCGAACGCTGTAAACCAACTGCCGAGTGAACGCCCGCCGAGAACGAAAGACTCGACGCTGTTTGTATGCTTCCTGCACCAGAAGCCAATCCCAAGCATTATTATAATGTATATTGCCACAATTGCGTATAGCATGAACCGAAAAACCTTTCATCGGAAATTAGAATTTGTTACGTTAATGCATTATTGTATTAACGCAGTAAAGTACTATATAATAATATCATAAAACTCTGATTTTGTCAAGTAAATTTTCACGAAAATTGTAAATTTTTAATTAATTTAAAGTAAACAACACTGAACTTTGAATATTTTTACTAACTTCTATGAAAAAAGCTTGACATACTATATATTCTGTGTTATAATTATTGAGGGAAGTCATAGATTATTTTATTTAATGAAAAATTATTACTTCCTAAATTGTTATATATATGAATAAGAAGACCTTCCCCGCGTATCTGCAAGCACTTCGCGTCAGATATTACAAACGGCTCTTAATTGCGCTCTTCCCTGCCGAAGCGTTTATCTTTGCGGCATTTATCGTAACGGTATTTTTTGTAATTCCGGGCGGATCTGATGTTTTACGCGTGATTAACAGGCTCATACTTTCGGGTATGTCGCTGTCGCTTTTATACGCTTTTATCGTGTATGTTATCGGCGAGAAATTAATTACCCTCCACTTAAATATGCATAAATCCTACTCTTTTATACAAATTAATGAAAAGAGTTTGGTTGTTTCGGTATATTCGGGGATGGATATATTTACTAAAAACGTTTATAAGAAGCTTTGGGTATGTGACATTCGCGATATCGACGACATAATAATTCGTAACAACCATATCACTTTCAAGTTAACACGCGGTGAAAAGTCTGCTCGCTTCTACAGCGAACCCGCAGATCGGCTTAAGTTTCATGCTACCGATAACGAAATCGTTTTTGACGACTTTACTGTCGAGAACAGCGGTACAGCAGTCAGAAAGTTCACCGTTTCCGACGACTTCGCTCTCTCCCTTCGCATAGCACAGCGAATCTTTCTCGTTGCCGGAAACGTCCGCGAAAGAGAAGCACGCAGAGCGCGTTTCCGTCAGGAAATGTTAGAACGCGCCGCAAAAGCTAAAAGGTTTACCCGACTTCGCGACAGATGGCGCCCCGAAATTAAAAGGATTACACGATAACATCTTCGGGAACAATCTCTGCGTTAACATTTTTGGAGTTTTCATGTCACTTACAGATTCCCTGCTTTCCGGAGACGATTGCAAAAATTGCAGACTTTGCTGTTGGTTCACAAAATATGATTTATGGGAAACCCCGGTTATTGACGACAGCTTACGCGAAATTATATCGGAGCGTTACCCTGAGACAAAGTTTGTGTCACGCGACAAGGGCAGCTACGTATTCGTAATGACGGAAACACCTCAGACCGACCCGCTTTTTGCCGACCATCCCGAACCGACACGATTTGACTGCCCGATGTTAAGTACTGACGGATGCAGATTAGGCAACGACAAACCCTTTGAATGTCAGATATGGCCATATAGAATTATGTCGCAGGAAGGGAAGCTTCTCATATCATTATCGCTTCTCTGCAAGCCGATATGCGAAAACAGTTTTACATCGGTTATATCACTGCTAAAAAGCGGACTTGCGGATAAAATTATTGCTTATTCAAAAATTCACCCATGTATAATTAAAGAATACACCGACGGTTATCCGATTTTGATGTATATAAAATAAATGAATTAGAAAGAGCTTCTCCAATATGAAAACATTCGGTATCATTGCTGAGTACAATCCTTTCCACAACGGTCACAAATACCATATAGACCAAGTTCGCGCAGCAGGAGCAACTCATATCGTTGCGATTATGAGCGGTAACTACGTTCAGCGCGGTGATGTTGCTTTAATCGACAAATTCCGCCGTGCAGAAATCGCGGTACAAAACGGTGTTGACCTTGTAATTGAACTTCCTGTAACCTATTCCCTTGCTTCCGCAGAGCTTTTCGCTCGCTCCGGGATGATGATGCTGGGAGCGCTGGGGTGTGTTGACGGAATATCTTTCGGAGCGGAAAATCCCTCGCTTGCGATGCTTCAAAATGCTGCAGAAGCTTCCTCAAAAGCATCAACCCCCGATAAAATACGTCCGCTTTTAGAACAGGGTATGTCCTACCCTCAAGCCGTACAGCAGATTATCGGTCTTGAAGCAGGACCGCTTGTTGCCGAAGTCTTCGACGACCCTAACAATACCCTTGCTGTCGAATATATAAAATCTCTTTCATATCTTAATCTTGATTTTGAAGTTCTGCCGATTAAACGTGCAGGTGTACCTCACAATTCGGAGGAGACTTCCGAAAACTACGCTTCCGCTTCAAAAATCAGACAGATGATAGAGGATGACGAAGATATATCCGCATTTGTTCCCGCCGAAACGCTTGAAACGGTTAAGGAATACGAAGAAAACGAAAATCTCTGTTACTTTGATAACCTCGAACGTGAACTCCTTTGTCTGCTTCGTAAAGCAGTTCCCCAACAGTTTACAATGCTCCCGGATGTAGGGCAGGGACTTGAAAATCGTCTCTTTGAAGCCGGAAAAGCCGCAACCTCCCTTGACGAATTCCTCGAATTTGTTAAGACAAAGCGTTACACTATGGCAAGAATCCGCAGAATTCTCCTTGCATTCTACATTGGGTCGTTAAGTTCCGACCTTATGATGCCGCCGGCATTCGGGCGTATACTCGCGTTTAACGATCGCGGAGTAGAGATAATTAAGGCTTCCCGCGAAAAAAATAAAGAGAAACCAAACCGCCTTGCGATTCCGTTCTCTTCTGATATTAAGGAACTTTATACTTCACCGATTCCTGCCGCAAAACGTTTTATACAGCTAACAACTCTTTCAACAGACCTTTATGCTCTCGCTTCCCGTAACATCAGACGCAGCGGCGGCGACTTTACCGCAAAAATAGGTAAACTCACAACCGTTGAAATTTCCGAAAATACCGCTCCTGCCGCTCCCTCCGGCATTGAAGTTACCCAAGGCGGCAAGGCGCAGGAAAATCCTACAGAAGAATAACTCACCATACAAATATATGTTGAAAAAAAGATCGGAGATGCTTTTATGAAAAAAAGAACACTGTCCGTTGCGCTTGCAGCAGTTACCGCATTTTCCCTCGCTGTTCCGGCGGTTGTAGTTAATGCCGCAGATGAAGACTATATCCCCAGTTCAGGTCACCGTTACGCATCTGAATTTGTATACGGAGATACTATTTACTTTTATCCCAACCTTGAAGCATACTACGAATTTAACAGCATTCCTCCTTTATATACAAAGGCACCTCAAAATGCATATTCAGCCGACAGATTCTATTACTTTGACAACACGACAGGAAACTATGTTGAATCCTCGCAAAGAGATAGAGCGGGTGTTTACCGTATAATCGGCAGTTACATTTCAGGCAGCGGTTCGCAATACACCTCTTATCGTGCCGGAAACGGTCTTTACTACCCCACACTTGAGATGGCACAACAGCATACCGGTACCGGTGCTCGTGTATCAACGATACTCAGAGCCGGAAGCGGAGTATATTTTTCCACCTACAGCGGTAACTACTACTCCACCTATGCAAACGCTCTGTCCGGTTCTGCCGGAAACGCAAGTTATGTCATGATGTTAATTAACGGAACATATTATGACTACATCAGCACCCCTCTTTTCCAGAATACCATTACTAATAAGTACTATTTTACAGAAGCAGAAGCGAAAGCCGCAAATCCTAAAGGTAAGATTAAAACTTCTTCAACTCCTACACAGGGCTACTATTTCAACCGTGCAACAGGACGTTTTTATATTCTTCAGGCAGATGCTGTAAACGCTACAAGGAATGAAGAAGATGTTATTGCGGCAACAAGCTACGCATACGGCGGCTCATACTACTATAACGGAGTATATAATCCTTTCTACACTACTCCCACAACGCCTTCAACTTCAAACAGCAACACAACCGATGCATACTTACTTAACAACAAATCATACACAGGCTGGACACGTCTTGCAAACTACATTAACGGGCGCAGAGACGGTTCTGATGTCAGCATTGACATGAACAAACAGCTTACTGTACCTAAGACATTCTTTGACGATATTAAGCTTAAGGATGTTGATGTTACTTTCGTTAACGGAAACGGCTCTCGTCTGACAATTAACGGTGCTGACTTAACCGATACGAAAGCAATTAACGTCAGCGTTACTTACGGCTCTTCTAATATACCCTCGTCGGTAATAAATTCCTATAAAGACGGCGCATTAAGCGCATCGCAGATGATAATCGGCGACGACAGCAGTTTCGGCGTAAACAGTAACCTTTCTGTTGCTTTCAATAAATCCCGTTCCGGAAAGACAGTAAGAATTTACCGCTATAATAGATCTTCCGGCAAACTTTCTCTTGTTGATTCATCCGTTATCGGTACAGACGGGCGTGCAACCTTCTCTATAAGCCGCGGCGGCGACTACTGCGCAATAATATTAAAGTAATTTAAGATGATTACCCCGCAATGAAAATTCATTAACATTGCGGGGTAAATTCAGAACTTGTATTCATCGACAAAAGACGGCTTATGACAGTCGGTTTCAATGAATACAACTTCTCAGCTAAATACCTTTAAGCGGGTGTTTTAAGAGTGTTAATTAATCTACCGGCACAGGTGCGGGAAGTTTTGCAAAAGCTGTCCGACGCCGGCTTTGAAGGCTATATCGTCGGCGGATGCGTAAGGGATTCACTCCTCGGTGAAGATCCGAAGGATTTTGACGTCTGCACAAATGCCCTTCCCGAACAGATTAAGACGGTTTTTTCGGAGTACCGCACAGTCGATACAGGGGTTAAGCACGGCACAGTTACTGTACTCATAGAAAAAATGCCGATTGAATGTACTACCTATCGTCTTGACGGGAAATATTCCGACGGAAGACACCCGGATTCGGTGTTCTTTACCGATAGTCTCAGCGAAGACCTTGCCAGACGCGATTTCACCGTCAACGCTATGGCGTTTAATCCTAAGGATGGGCTTATTGACTTGTTCGGCGGGCAAAAAGACCTTTTTGCCCGGGTTTTGCGTTGCGTTGGAGATGCTGACACACGCTTTGAGGAAGACGGACTTCGCATAATGCGCGCTTTGCGTTTTTTATCGGTGCTTGATTTTGTACCCGATAATTTCACTGCGGCTGCAATTTTCAGAAAAACAGAACTTCTCCGCGCTATTTCAAAAGAACGCATTGCGAAGGAACTTATCCTTCTTGTATGCGGACGAAATGCTTCGGCGGTGCTTGAGCGTTATTCGGATGTCTTTTCGGAGATTATACCCGAAATTAAGCCTATGGTTGGTTTTGAACAGCATAGTAAATATCATATATATGATGTGTGGAAGCACACGGCAGTAGCCGTCGGAGCATCAAAGCCCGATAAAAATGTAAGGCTTGCGCTTTTATTCCACGACATAGGCAAACCATCATGTTTCAGGCAGGATGCAACAGGTGCGGGACATTTTTCCGGTCATGAAGAGGTCGGCGCAGAAATGACCGATAAAATTTTACGCAGACTCAAAATGGATAATCAGACAATTTCTACAGTGAATCTTCTTGTTCGCAATCATTATATCACCCCTGTTGCCGACCGTACATCCGTTAAAAAGTTACTCAGTGAAATAGGCTATCAAAACTGGAAACTTTTAGCCGAAGTTTTGCACGGTGACAATATGGCTAAACGTAGTATGTGTTTTGAACGCATACCCATAATAGAACAGATGAAGTCTATCGCTGACGATATTATCGAAAGCCGCGAGTGTTACACAGTCGGGATGCTTCATATCGACGGAACGAAGATTTCCGAACTGGGCGCGACCGGGCGGGATATTCGCCGTATACTTAATTCGCTGTTAACCGACGTAATTAATGACGTTATTCCGAATACTTCAACCGCACTGTTACAGCGCGCAAAGGAAATCTACCGTAATATCAGACTCGGCAGTGTCTATTACGGCTAAAAAAAGATAAGTCTATAGTTGATCTAATCTATAGTTTATACTGCGGATAAACTAATTTGTGGTTTTATTACAGATAGCCTGACAAAAAGTGGTGAATAAATGAAGAAATTTTTAGCGGCAGTCTCCCTCATCATGATTATAACCTGCCTTTCGGCTTGTAAATCCGCCGGTGATAAGCTTGCTTATGACGGAGCGAAAGCTTTCGGCGAAGGGCGATACAGTGATGCGATAGAACTTCTTACTCAAGCGGATGAAAAAGGTTTGTCAACCTATAAAGGGTTTGAACTTGATCTGATGCTTGCTGAAAGTTACCTTAAAATAGGAAATTACGAAGAAACTATTGCTATATGTGATAAGGTTATTGCCGAGAACGCAAGCAGCGGACACTATCGCGCATATAACCTTAAAGGGCTTGCGCTTAAAAATTCAGGCGAATATGAAAAGGCGCTTGAAAGCTACAAAAATGCACTTACATTCGACAAGAAAGATTTAGACTCCTCACTGCTCTATAATAATATTGGTAATGTTTACATATCTTTGAATGAACCGCTTCAAGCGATTGATTATCTTCAAGAAGCAATTATTCTCAACCCCGATTTTGCCGAAAGTTACGGAAATATCGCGATTGCCTACGCGATACTCTTTGATTTTGACTCCGCCGATGCAGCCCTTAGTGATGCAGAAGCGAAAGGTTACGATAAAGTCGCCGAAGTAGAAGCTATTATTGATAAATACCGCGGCTTTGACGATTATTTAGCCACCTCCGAAACAGAGGTCACGACAACAGCAGAATGAGGAAACTTAACACTGCCGTACACAGTTACGAACGGTAAGAAAACCCTCGAAAAGGAAAAATCGAGCCTGTACTATTTAGTACAGGCTCTTTCGTTTACTTGAATACTAATTCCAAAAAGTCTCTTGCACTCTGTCTCCAAACGTTCCAGTCATGATGACCCTGATAGATAACCTCTTTGTGCGCTTCCCAATCCCCGGGCGCAAGACCCTTCTCTCTTAACATCTTACATTCATCATTAAACTGCCCAATAAAATCGTCTTCGTCTCCCATACAACGGAAGAACAGCTTATAATTTTCAAACAATGCTTTTTTGTCATCTAATGCCAAGAAGTGCGAATTATCATCGTCGCCGATTCCCGGAAGCTTCCCTAAAAATCCGCTGAAAATCCCTGCGTAACCGAAAAGTTCGGGGTGTGAAAGTGTTGTTACACTCGTTTGCATAGAACCCATCGAAAGCCCTGCCATCGCTCTGTGCCATTTGTCTGTTTCGGTACGGTAATGACTGTCGATAAAGGGTATACACTCATTTACAAGCACCGATTCAAGTTTCATTGCATCCCAATGGCGTGTGCCGTTGCCGTTTTGTGTCTGTACCATACCGTTATTCATAACGATTATACATGGAACAGCTTTCCCCTGTGCTAAAAGGTTGTCCATGATGAAGTTAATCTTCCCGAGATGTGTCCAGCCGCTCTCGTTTTCGCCGAAACCATGCTGGAGATATAGCACGGGATAATCTTTACCCTCTCCTGTGTTATATCCGGGAGGAGTATATACTTCACAGCCTTTATAGCAGTTGCATATCTCAGAATAGTATATATCCCTCGCAACTGTGCCGTGAGGTACGTCTTTGCACATATAATAGTCATTTCCCTTATGAGGAAAGTCGATAATATTTATCGGATGTCCGTGACTCCAAGCGATTTCCGACATGGGGTTAAGTACATATACTCCGTCAACCTCGAAAAAGAGCGGTGAATATCGCTCCCCCTGCGAGGGAATCTTAAGCGTCCATATTCCGTCATCCCCGGGAGTAAGTTCTGTCAGCGGTCCTTCGGAGTAGTAACGGCGAACGGCTACAGACTTCGCTGTCGGCGCATAAAATTTGAGGATTGCGTAGTCGCTTTCAAGTTCAATCCCTTCGGGGATTTTCCAGCTTTGATTGCTGTAACCGCCAAGCTGTATCTGTGGGTCAAAAGCAATCGCTGTTTCGGTCAGTGCTGAATTTATCTTTATCTTTTTTGAGAGCATAATTATGTACCCCTCGTTAATCTAAATCTTCAAATTAATTATACATTATATTAGCAGTATATTTGTTAAAATTTTGTGTCTTAAAAATTAACAATATGAACATAATTATTTATTATTTACATTATAAATATCTATTGTTTTTAGGTATGCTTTGTGCTATAATTAATGTGATTGTATAGGAAAAAACTGAGGATGTTAATTTCCGTTATTTCGGGGAAAGGTTTACTTAAATGAGACGAGAACTGAAAAATCCCGAAACGATAGAAGGAACGGTTGACAGTGTAACCTATCACAACGAAGATAACGGTTTTTCAGTAATAGTCATTGATTTTCACGGCTCTCCTCTTACAGTAACGGGTGAACTGGGAAACCTAAGCGAAGGCGAAGAAGTTAAGCTTTACGGCGAGTTCGGAGTACACCAAAAATACGGTGAACAGTTTTACGCCGTCTCGGTTGAGCGTTCTCTCCCAAGCGGAAGTACCGCAATGATGAAATATCTTTCAAGCGGTACTGTTAAGGGTATCGGTAAAAAAACAGCAAAACAGATTATTGATAAATTCGGCGAAAACGCCTTTGATATACTCGAAAACCACCCGGAAGAGCTTGAAAAGCTTGAAGGAATGTCAAAAAAGAAAGCGTATGCGATAAACGAGGACTTCAAACGTATTTACGGCATACGTGAGTTGTCTCTATTCCTTGCGGAATTCGATATTTCTCCCGGTACAGCGGCGACAGCATGGAAAATTTGGGGACATTTCGCAAGAGAAATGGTTGCAGAAAATCCGTACATCCTCTGTGCGGAGGATATAGGTTTATCATTTAAAAAAGCAGACAAAATTGCCGAAAAGCTTAATATTCCGCTCGACAGTAAAGAGCGACTTGTTGCAGGCGCGGAATATGTATTAAAAAACGCAGGATTTGACGGCGGGCATACAGCATTACCGCTTGAAGCTTTTAGCCGTGAATTTATGCGGATGTTAAATGCAAGCGAAAATGATGTACAAACCGCAATAGATACCGGAACAGAAAAACAGTTACTCTTTATTGCCGAAAACGATTCACCTAAGATTAGTCTTTATAAATATTACGATGCAGAAAAATATATAGCCGACCGCCTTAAAATTTCGGCACGTTCTCATAACGAATACGATTACTCTAAACTTATTGAGGTTGAAGAAGCCGGGAAAGGTATAAAATACGCCGACAAACAAAAAGAAGCGATCGGATATGCTCTTACGAGCGGACTTACTATCCTTACCGGCGGACCGGGTACAGGTAAGACTACTACTCTAAACGCGATAATTTCCCTCTATAAGGGTCAGGGAAAAGTCGTACAGATTACTGCGCCGACAGGGAAAGCCGCAAAGCGTATCTCCGAACTTACGGGTTACCCTGCAAAAACCATACACCGCCTTCTTGAAGTTACCTATGATGCCGGCGATAAGCTTGTATTTGTTCATGATGAGAATAAACGGCTTGAATGTGATGTCTGTGTAATTGACGAAATGTCGATGGTTGATTCGGAACTTTTTTCGGCACTACTGCGTGCGCTGAAAAAAGAATGTCGGCTTGTACTTGTGGGCGACAGCGATCAGCTTCCATCTGTAGGTGCCGGAAATGTACTTCACGATATTATCAAAAGCTGTACTCTTCCTGTTGTTGCGCTTAATGAAGTGTTCAGGCAGGCTAAAGAAAGCGGAATCGTAACTAACGCACATAAAATTGTCAGCGGCGAATACCCCGAACTTAAGGCAGAGGATTTCTTCTTTTTACAGCGGCTTGACTCCGAAAGCGCAGTGAAACTCGTTACGGAACTCGTCTGTGAACGTCTTCCGAAAGCTTATGACCTATCCCCTCTTGATGATATTCAAGTACTCTCCCCCGCAAGAAAAGGCGAAGTCGGGATTGAGTCTCTCAATAAGCGTTTACAGGAAGTCCTCAATCCGCCGGAACCTGATGCCAAAGCCGTTAAGGGCGGTTTATACAGTTTCAGAGTTAACGACAAGGTTATGCAGACGTCGAATAATTACGATATAGTCTGGACTCAGGGCAACGACAGCGGAACAGGGATATTTAACGGCGAGATTGGAATTATTCGCTCGATTGTTAAAGAAGAAGACAGCGTTGTAATTGATTTTGACGGAAAGATTGCTGATTATTCACTTGATATGCTTCGCGAGCTTGAACTTGCGTATGCTATAACCGTTCACAAAAGCCAAGGCAGTGAATTTGATGCGGTAGTACTCCCTCTCCTCGGAGGATATGAAAAGCTTTACTGCCGTAATCTTCTTTATACCGCCGTAACCCGGGCAAAAAAGCTTCTTGTTATCGTCGGTTCAAGGAATGTAGTATGCAAAATGGTGGATAATAATTTACAGACTATGCGTTATACTTTACTTGAGGAATTCCTTAAAAATGACAGCTGATATTAATAGCGCGAAAGATTTTCTGCTTGATATATTTTTCCCGAATCGCTGTCCTGTATGTGACAGATTCATTATGTGGAATCTGTCGGTATGTGAAGACTGTGAAAGCAGACTTTCAAAATATCGTTGTGAATCCGACGATATAATTTCCGCTTACCGTTATGCCGGCAGCGTTTTAGACGGAATTTACTCGCTTAAGTTTGCCGGCGGACGAAATTTTGCGAAACACTGCGCAAAAATTATCGCGCCGGCTTTAGCCGGAGATTTTGACTGTATCGTTCCCGTTCCTACTGGGAAAAAGCGAAGACGTAAGCGGGGTTATAATCAGGCGGAAATTTTTGCGGAGTATCTCTCACAAATAACTACAATCCCCGTAAAGAAAAATATTTTGAAACGGGTAATCGAAACAGAACAGCATCTTCTGTCGGAAACAGAACGAAAAGCAAACGCCGAAAACTCTTACAAAGCCGATAAAAATTCAGGGCAGGCGGCAGGAAAGCGTATTATTTTGGCAGACGATGTGTTAACAACCGGTGCTACCGTTACCGCCTGTACAAAGCTTCTTTACGCAGCCGGTGCAGAAAGTGTTATAACGGCGGTTTGTGCGAAAACGCAAAAAAATCAGAGTTAACAACATATAATATGGAGCTTAACAAATGGATATAGGTATTGATCTTGGTACCGTAAACATAATAATTACCATGAGCGGGCGGGGTATTGTTCTTAACGAACCATCCTGTATAGCTTATAACAAAAAAACTGCGGAAGTAATTGCCGTAGGGCGTGAAGCGTATCGTATGGAGGGGAAAACCCCCGATTATATTACCGTAATCCGCCCCCTTGAAGACGGCGTAATCTCCGACCACAACATGACACAAAGTATGATTCAGTATTTTATTGAGCGTGTAACCGGAAAACAGCTCCTCATGCCCGATATAATAATGTGCATACCGTCTTCAATTACAGACGTTGAAAATCGTGCTGTCGTTGAAGCCGCTAAGAATGCGGGTGCTAAAAAAGTATGGCTTCTTGAAGAACCTCTCGCCGCATTAATCGGCGCCGGTGCAGACATAAGCCGTCCCAATGGCAATATGGTCATTGACTTCGGCGGCGGAACTACCGATATTGCCGTTGTCTCGATGAACGGCATTGTTGTCAGGCAGTCTGTACGCGTTGCCGGAAATAAACTTGATAAAGCTATCGTGAAATTCCTCGGAAACCGCTACAAGCTTCTTATCGGCGAAAAGACCGCCGAAGCCGCAAAAATTGCGATAACAAATATCTTTCAGCCTGACGGTTCAAAACGTTTTGTAGTCAAGGGCAGACATATTGTTCGCGGATTGCCGGAAAAGGTTGAAATATCCGATTTTGACATATACGAAGCAATAATTGATACCGTTTCCGAAATAGTTTTCTGTGCGAAATCGGTGCTTGAACAGACACCGCCCGAACTTGTGGCGGATATATTTGAAAACGGAATATACCTTACCGGGGGCGGCGCACTCCTCGGCGGTTTACCTGAATACCTCACCACCGAACTTCATGCGCCCTGTACGGT
>JAISHJ010000102.1 GCA_031262625.1 Ruminococcus sp.
ACCGGTCCCACCGGTCCTACCGGTCCCACCGGACCGACAGGCGCAGCAGCATAACCGGCTTAACAGCAAAGACGGAGAACCCTATATGGGCTCTCCGTCTTTATTTATGTTTAATATTCGCAAGGGGGTTGTTGTCCATAGCGGAGGAAATCCGCTCGGGAGCAATGTGCGTGTAGATTTCGGTAGTCGAAACTGACTTGTGCCCCAAAATTTCCTTAAGGGTTAAAGCATCAGCGCCGCCGTGGTTGTACATAAGCGTCGCGGCGGTGTGGCGGAGTTTGTGTACCGACAAATCCCTTCCGTCAAGGTGACAGGCGGCAAGAGCATTTTCGACAATCTGCTCCACCCGCCGCCCGGTTATGCGGCGAAGCTGTTTTGACAAAAACAACGCATCCGGATCCTTAACCTTCTCCGGGTTAACATCGGCGGGAAGCCGAACATTAATATAGTCTAAAATCGCAAAGGCGCAGGCATCGTTAATATGAATAATCCGCTCTTTATTGCCCTTTCCGAGAAGCCGCATATTCCGCGAATCAAGATTGATACTCGTAAGGTTCAGCCCTACAAGTTCCGACAGCCGCATACCGCAGTTAACAAAAAGCGTAACGATACAGTAATCACGAAGGTAAAACGGATTGTCGGGAGAAATTCCGGAAAGAAGAGCCTTGCTCTCCTCAAAAGACAGGAATTTCGGCATTGATACCGGTAGTTTCGGGTAGCTAATGTTCTGAATAGGATTTTCCGTTAAAATATCAAGGTCGTTTACCAAACACTTAAAAAAGGTATTAAGCGCGGCAAGTTTCCGCTTCCGCGAACGCGCATTATTCTGTCTGTCAGAAGCAATGTAGTTAAGAAACATAAGCCCCGTGAGTTTCGTAACCTTCTTTAAGTCACCGACAGTCATTTCCTTAATACTGCTGTCGTCTTTACCCTGTTCTCTCAGTAAAAATCTTAAGAATATCTGCAAATCGGAGTAGTAAGCGGAAATTGTCGCCTCTGATTTCATAAGGATAACACGCTGATAAGTTATGAAGCTGTTGAGGAAATCGGGGCAGTCTTCTTTTTTATACATATTAATTAAGTAAATGTTTTAAGCGGTTCATGGCTTCTGCGGTGAGTTCGTGAGTATTAAAGCTTGTCACTCTGAACCAGCCCGCACCGTTTTGCCCGAAACCCTCGCCGGGTGTTCCCACAACCTGAATATTATCAAGCAGGTAGTCGAAGAAATCCCAGCCGGTCATCTTCGCCGGAGTTTTAAACCAGATATAGGGCGAATTTTCCCCGCCTGTGCATGGGATTTTCAAGGACTTTAACGTCGAGAGTATAAGCTTTGCGTTTTCCATATAATAGTCGATGTTCGCCTGAACCTGAACTTGTCCCTCGGGGGAGAAAACGCCCGCCGCCGCGCACTGTACAGGGTAGCTTACACCGTTGAATTTGCTGCCTTGGCGGCGTGTCCATGTATCGCGAAGGCTTACCTTACCGCCGTCGGAAGTATATGCTTTAAGTTCCTCGGGAATTATAGTGTAACCGCAGCGAAGTCCTGTAAAACCGGCGGTTTTCGACAGACTGCACATTTCAATTGCGCAGGTTTTCGCTCCAGGAATTTCAAAAATGCTTCTCGGAAGATTTATATTGCCGACATATGCTTCATAAGCCGCATCGAAAACAATTACAGCCTTTTTAGTATTTGCGTAATCAACCCAAGCCTTAAGTTCTTCCTTCGTATACACTGCTCCGGTAGGATTATTCGGAGAGCAAAGGTAGATAAGGTCGCAGTTTACGGAAGGGTTGGGCATTGCCTTAAAGCCGGTTTCAGCAGTCGCATCTGCATAGATTATCTGTTTGCTGCCCATGATATTGCTGTCAACATAAACAGGGTAAACAGGGTCGGAAACGAGCACCACAGAGTCTTCGGAAAAAATATCGGTAATATTCCCGGTGTCGGACTTTGCTCCGTCATTTACGAAAATATCATCAAGGGGAATTTTAACGCCCCGTTTTCCGTAATAGTCGGAAATAGCCTGCTTAAGAAAATCGTAACCCCGTCCGGTGTCTTCATAGCCGCGGAAGGTTTCTTTCACTCCCATTTCGTCTGCGCCGCGCTTCATATACTCCACAACCGCCGGCGGAAGGGGAAGTGTTACGTCGCCGATACCCATTCTGATAATCTCTTTATCGGGATTTTTCTCCTTATAAGCCGCAATGCGTTTAGCTATGTCGATAAATAGATAATTTTTCTTAAGTTTTGTGAAATTTTCGTTTACGTGCGCCACTTTCTTAATCCTCCAATAAAATACAGGACATATCCCCGGAGAGAGTTCCCCGGGGATAATTTCCCGTGATTAATTTTATCTGTTTTTATAGTATCTCTCGAATTCAGAAATGTCCTGACATTTTTCGAGAGCATGGATTTCGTCGATAATACCATCCTTACACATACGCGCAAGCTCTTGGTCAAGGCAGACCATGCCTTCTTTACGTCCGGTCTGGATAGCTGTTCCGATAAGGTGAACCTTATTATCACGAACCATCGCCTTAATCGCATCTGTAGCGTTTAAGATTTCGCAGGCAGCAGCGCGTCCTTTTCCGTCGGCGGTGGGAACGAGTGTCTGTGCGATAATACCGACAAGAACTGTAGCAAGCTGTGTGCGGATTTGGGACTGCTGGTGAGAGGGGAAAACGTCGATGATACGGTTAATTGTGTCCGCCGCACAGGTTGTGTGGAGGGTGGACATTACAAGGTGTCCTGTTTCGGCGGCGGTTATAGCAGCATTAATTGTTTCAAAGTCACGCATTTCTCCGACGAGGATAACGTCAGGGTCTTCACGGAGTGCGGCGCGGAGCGACATCGCGAATGATTCAACATCGTCGCCGATTTCACGCTGATTAATCATACAGCGTTTGTGTTCGTGAATGTACTCTATCGGGTCTTCGACAGTAATAATGTGTGCGGAGCGGGTTACGTTAATGTAATTTATCATTGCCGCAAGGGTGGTCGATTTACCGGAGCCGGTAGGACCGGTTACAAGGATAAGTCCGCGCGGTTTAGCACAGAACTCACCGATAATAGGCGGCAGATTCAAATCTTCAAGAGTAGGAATATCATTCCGCAGTAAACGTATAGCTATAGCGGTATTGCCGCGCTGATGGTAAACATTAACACGGTGACGGTAACTGCGGCGGGTTACATATGAGAAGTCACAGTCGATATTATTCTTGATATTTTCAAGGTTACGCCCACCCGTCATCTGCTCAACAAGCTTCATAATGCTTGTGTCGGTCATTTCGGGGTAGGTAGACAGCTTACGGAGCGAACCGTTCAGACGGACGATCGGTGCGATTTTTGCGGTAAAATGTACGTCCGAGCAACCTAAAACGCGTGCTTCGTCTAAAATTTTATCAATGCTGAGTATAAATTTTTCAGTTGGTCTGGCGGTTTCGAGTTCCATAGTGTACCTCAATTTTACATATTAGGGCTAAGTAACCTTGCAGATAGACAATATTATAAAGACTTCACACTGCGTACTATCTATACGGACGCAATCCTCGTATACAGTGCACCCATATCCTCACACACGGCGGTAACCTGAACCGGAGTGTTTGGATCGTCATAAACCCATATCCTCACACACGGGGGTAACCTTAGAGGGCGAATGTTACACGGGTGAGTTCGTCTATTGATGTGGAGCCGGCTTGAACGAGGTCGGAGATGTTGTCACGGAGGAGTTTTGTGCCTTGGGAGCGGGCAAGCTTGGAGATTTCGCTGGTTTTGCCGCCGGAAGCGATAAGGCTCATCATCTCTTGAGTACAGAGAAGTATTTCGTGAATTGCCGTACGTCCGGTGTAGCCTGTGTTGTTGCACTTTGTACAGCCGACAGCATCATAGATAGTAATCGGACCTTCAATACCCATCAGTTCGTCTTCTTCGGGGGTAGAGCGGCGAGGGGTTTTACATTCGGGGCAGATTTTTTTAACAAGTCGCTGTGCAACGATACCGATTAAAGAAGTAGCAACCATGTAGGGCTGTACGCCCATGTCCACGAGACGGGTTACGGTCGAAGCCGCATCGTTGGTATGGAGGGTAGAAAGCACCATGTGTCCGGTGATAGCAGCACGGATAGCGATTTCGGCAGTCTCTTGGTCACGCATTTCGCCGACCATTACTATGTCGGGGTCCTGACGAAGGATTGAACGGAGCGCGGCGGAGAATGTCATTCCCGCTTTTTCGTTAACCTGACATTGGTTTATACCGTCAATGCTCTTCTCGACAGGGTCTTCGACGGTGATAACGTTAACGTGAGGTTTAGCAAGTTCACCGAGGGCGGCGTAAAGAGTAGTCGTTTTACCGGAACCGGTAGGTCCTGTAACGAGGAGTACTCCCTGCGGTACTTTAAGCATACGCTCGAATTTGTCGTAGTTGAAAGCGTTCATACCGAGGTCGGTAATCTTTCGGAGGGCAACATCGCCTGTCGAAAGGATACGGATAACGATTTTCTCGCCGTGAACCATCGGAAGGTTAGACACACGGACATCAAGCTTTGTTCCGTCAACTACTTGTGAAAAACGTCCGTCCTGAGGAACACGCTTTTCGGCAATATTCATGCCCGAGATGATTTTATAACGGGTTACAAGCGAGGTGTGAACTATGTTTGATACATTCATCAGCTCAACGAGGTCGCCGTTAACACGGATACGTATCCGTGTGTATGTCTTAAAGGGCTCTATATGTATATCGGTTGCTTCTGCGCGGAAGGAGTTTTCGACGATTGTAGTAGCAAGCTTAACGATAGGAGCGTTATCTACACGCTCTTCGGAAGCCGCCGCTTCTGCATCCTGAAGGAGTTCTTGCGCCTTAAACTGTTCCTCAACCGAGTCGATAACGTTTGTGGCGTTCTCCATCTGATAGTATTTGCCGATAGCCTTGTGGATAGCGGTTTTCGTAGCAAATACGGGGATAACGTCCATCCCGGTAGTAACCTTTATCTCCTCAAAGATAAAGAAGTTAACCGGGTCGTCGGTTGCGACAGTAATTCTCCTGCCTGTCATCTTAAGCCCGATGATATTATGTTTGCGTGCAAGTGCTTCGGGGATTTTCTTAACCGCTTCGACTTCAACCTTGAAAGCCGGGTCGGCAAGGTCAACAAAACTTACGTTAAGCTTCTTAGCCAGTGCCTGTCCGAATTGCATATCAGACACATAGCCGAGCTGAATAACGTAGTCACCGAAATATTTTCCCGGAATATTTTCCTTGCGTTTTGTTTCGAGAACGTGATCGAGTTGTTCGGAGGTAATTATACCTTCGTTTACGAGGTATTGACCTATCGGGATATTTTTCATTACGCTTGACTCCAGACTGATTGCATCTATATAATTTTATCTTTTCCCTTGATAAACATGAATTTCTATGATAAAATAGTATTATAAACTATTACGGAGGACTAAAATGTCAATTGAAATTTTGGCAAAATTATCATATTTAGGAATATACATATTTGTATTCTTAAGCGGAGCAGTTATCGGAAGCTTTTTAAATGTCTGTATTCTGCGGCTGCCGCTGGGAGAGAGCCTTGTTAAACGAAATTCCCACTGTATGACCTGCGGAGCAGAGATTAAGCGTTACGACCTTATTCCGATAGTAAGCTGGATTATTTTGCGAGGGAAGTGCAGAAACTGCGGCGCTACTATCAGTCCGCGTTATATGATTGTGGAGAGCCTTACCGCCGTACTTTTCACCCTTACGTTTGTGAAATACGACACGGTAAATTTCGGTTTTGTCTATCCCATGCTGTTGAGTTTTTTCCTTGCGGCAGTAATTGTAGTTGCTTTTGAAGACTTTGACACTAAGACGATGAGTATTTCGGTGCTTTTGTGGATGGGAATTTTTGCGATAGCACAGACGATTAACGTGATGTTTTTCGCAAACACTGCTTATATTGAAAGCATGACAGGAATTTCGCTTCCCGACAGGCTTATCGGACTTTTTGCGGTAAGCTTACCGCTTCTTTTAATCGGTTTTGTAATTACTCCGCTGTTTTATATGTATTTTCTTTCGGAAGACCATAAAGAACGGCGCAAACTGCGGCGCAGACTAAAGGGAGAACTTGCACCCTTCGACTATAACAGAGTTACAGCCGCACTCAAAGAGGTTAATGGAAGGATTGAGGAAAAAGGTCAAGTCTTCGGTTTCGGCATGGGGGATATTGTACTGATGGCGGCGGCGGGACTGATGTTAGGATTTAAGGCGGTTGTAACCGCAGCTTTTATCGGAATAGTTTCAGGTGCGATTTACGGAAGTTTCCTTAAAGCTAAATCGGTAAATGAAGAAAACAAAGAAGATAATGCTTTTGCGTTCGGACCGTTTCTGTGCATAGGTATTGTAGCCGCAGTTTTTATCGGAAACGGATTGTGGGACGCGTACGTTTCACTGCTGTAAATTAGCGAAAATAGGTTTGAGCGAAACGAGCGAATCGTTTCGCTCTTTTTATCTTTAATTTTGAATCTGCTTAATCCCTGTGCACTTAATACATACACCTGTGCACTTACATATTAAAGCCTGTGCCTTACACATACCCTTACACATTGAACCCCTGTGTCCTTACACATCGAACCCCTACGCCCACCCCTGTGTCCGTGCGCCTTCTTACGTCGGCATATCATTTGAGGGCAGGAAGGCGAAGAAATATTGGTTGCCGCCGGAAGCGAGAGTGCCGGTTTCTAAAATATCGGGAATGCCGTTTGCCGGCGTAGTATCTGTTATATAGTACATCTTGCCTTTGGCATCGGAATCGTTAATGTTGCGGAGGATAACTGCGGTTTCGGAAGTAATAAGTGAGTTTGAAGCGGTTACTGCTCCGTCTCCTCCGAATAAACCTTGAGTTGAAGCGGAGACAACAAGCATTTTATTTGCATCTTGTATCACATTTATTCCGAAATCATTTGCCCCATAATAGCTTGCGCCAAAACTCATGTGAAAGTTTGTCGGGGTAGAAAATGAGTTACCGGAAGAGGAATAGACACCGGATGTATCGAATTTGTAGCGATAAAGTCTGCCGCTGTGGGTGTCATTGTTGAAGGTTGTGTCGCTGCCTTCGGAGTAGTCAATACCGATAACCTGTATTTTCGGTGCTAAATTGTCTATATCATCCTCAGAAAGACCGAGTGTAACTCTGTCATTGTAAATTTTGTCAAGCAGTGCCTTTGCCGCACCTTTCGCACCTGTCGCGCCTGTACCTATGCCGGATTCGGATGATTTGTAGACTCCGACGTACTGGGCATAGCGAAGGCTCTCGGTTATATATTTTGAAATTGCGTTACAGACAGTTCGTTTATTTTCAAGGTATGCGGCATCTTGATAAGCAGAACGGACAGGCTTAAAAAGCTGTAAAATCCCGGCGAGCAGAATGGTCATGATAAGCATGACTATTATGAGTTCAACCAGCGTGAATGCCTTTAGTCTTTTTTTCAAGTTAATCACCTCTGATTAAAGGGGCTTACGGGGAAGAAGGTATTTATAGCGGAGTCTTCCGTTAGATTCGTCGTACATTCCGTCCCACGCGTAGCCGGTTCCGCCGTCCATTGTATCATTAACGTCGCGGGAATATAAAACGTACATATCTACACCGTACGCATATTTGTAAGTTGAATACGCCGAATCAACAGTCCCGGCATTATTGACCGGACCGCCTGTGACAGCGACTTGATAGGTTGTGGGATCTACAACATGGGTAGTTTTTTCTATAGCGGTAGGTGTGCTTTCGATACCTACTGCGTTAACGGTATCGCCGCCTCGTGCTTCAACGTACTTCATCTGTTCGGAAAGGCTGATGTTCATGAATTCGTTGTCGCGGGACATACGCGCTACAGAGGAGTAAACCTGTGCCATGGTAAGCGTTGCAACGCCTAATATGGCAAGTGCCACAAGACATTCAACGAGTGTGAAAGCGCGGAAACGCTTTGTTTTACTCCACAGGGACTTTTTCACAGTCATATTAATCCCTCCTTTGAGGTATGACGAAACGGTAGGTTAATTACGGATTGAAATTTATTCTGCTATATCCTTAACATCTTCGCCGCCGGACGCTCTTTCGCTCTGTACTTCGGAGATAACGGAAGCGAGTGCTTCGAGAGTGCCGTTTTCTTCGGCAATTGCCTGTTCATTTTCGATAACGGTGTCAATGTCCATGGGAACTATGGTGTAAAGTCTGAGCGATACAGAGGTAGAGCCGCCGTTGCCTTCTTCATCGCGATCGTCAACCGGCGCAAGGGTGTTAATGAGTATTGTGCGGTCAAGGTCGGAAATTACGTTGATAAAAGGCTCCATGTCTTCCCAAGTTACAACTTCACCGAACACAACGTTGATATTCATTACACCGATGTCAACCATCGGCTTTTCTGCAAGTTCAACTTCGTTGTAGATGTTCATTACTTCTTCGGGGAGAGTTCCGTAAAGGTCTGCATTCATTTTCATTGTATAAGCCAGTATATTATATGCGGGCTGATACTGGTATGCCTTAATTTCTTCGGTATCAATTGAAAATGAGATAGAATTTATGTCAAGTTCTGCTTCGTCAGCATAGCTGTGGAAAAGCTGTTCAAGCTGATAGTGATATTCTTCAAGATAGAACGGGTCTTGAAGGTTGCCGATTTCACCGAGGGAACGAATTATATCCGTTTGAATAACCGGGAGTGTATCAATTTTAGCCTGAACGGTTTGCTGTTCTGTTTCTTTATTTTGAACATCTAACTGTTTTGCCTGATATTTGTCTATTTCCGGCATTACTATAAAGATTATGCCGACAGCAAGGATTACGATTACAGTAATAACGATAGCGATAATTTTATCGCGATACGATAGCTTCATCATTATGCGTTTACCTCCCCGTTATCAACAGTTTCCCCATTTTCAGCAGCTGCGGCTGCGGCTTCTGCCGCTGCTGCTTCGTCAGCAGCCGCCTGTTCGGCAGGAGTTAGGTTAGGCTGTTGTATAAATGATACGGAGAAATTATACGTTGTTTCCCCGGCAGCTGCTTCCGGGTCGGCTGACTCTTCCGGGTCAACTTTTGAATAGCCGCTGTAGGTGATTTCGCGGAAAATGTCCTGCTCATACATATTCTGTATGAATCTTGACGGACCGTAGGAATCCTCTGACTTACAAGAGATTAACCATGAGCCGTTATTATAAGCGAGAGAACTAATCACAGCATCTTCTCTGCCGTCGGGACCTGTTTCGTTAGCTCTGATGTTTTCGATATTCTCCCATAAAAGCTTAGGCTTTGTTATGAAGTTATCGGAAGCGGTTAAAATCTGCGTTCCGTATACTGTAATTTTGTCCTTTCGGGCTTGCGCTTGGTCTACAAGCTGTACTTTTGTGGTGGTCTCGGTCGAATTAATCCAGTCGTCAATTTCCTGTATCTGGCTGTTCATCTGATCTATACGTATCATTAAGAATACGTAGATACCGCCGACAATCAGCGCGGAGAGTAAAGCAGAGCCGATCCAGCCTACTGCAAAGGAGGCGCCCGATTCAGCTTTACCTTGAGAGGCATCAATTTCGAGAAGGTTAATACGTTCAATGTCGCGGTTCGACTTAAACATAGCACCGATTGCGTTTGCGTAGTTTTGGAAGTCAAAATTCTCATAACCGCCGACAGAAGCCGGAATGCCTAAGAGGGAAGTGGTTACTTCCTGTTTTTCAAGTTCTTGAGTAAGGCGGATATATTCAGTAGTTTCGCCGTAGAAAACTACATTCTGAATAGGATCATCGCCGTTTTGGGAACGCTGGAACTGGAACATACGGAAGATGTTCTCGTTAACTGCCTCGAAAACGTAGTCATCGGGGTCGTCGTAGTCCGCCGCGTCGATTGAAGTAAAGCGAGAGAATGTCAGCGTGTTATTTTCAAATAGGTTTAACGACAAAAAGTTCTGGTCAATCTGGACGAGAAGGAGCGGCATCTTCATTGACATCTTTTTATCAGAATATACTATGCGGGAGATTGTGTTACAAGCAACCGCAACACTACGCAGATTAATCGAAAGCATCGAGAAAACTTTGCGGAAAGCCTTAACTACTTCAAACGGGCAGGCTGTAGCAAGGATACGGAGGGCTTTTGTGCCGTCTTCCTCAATCTCACCCGCGATGGTGTATGAAATAGAATAATCGTCGCCGACACCCATGGTGTGCTGCATTTGGTTTTGAACCATGGTCAGAAGCTGTTGCTGTCCCTTAGCCTTCGGGATATGCAGTTCGCGGAAGATGATAAGGTTTGAAGAGATTGAAACAACCGCTTCGGAGTCCTGCATCTTGCGCCCTTTGAGTTCATCGGAGATGATGGTCGCCATCTGCGGAATATCCTTAACGTGACCGTTAACGATAATTCCTTCCTTAAGGTCAATGGTTGTTGCGGAAACCAAGCGAACTCTGCCGCGTGATTCGGAACCCTTTACGATTCGGATATGGCGGTCCGTTATATCAAACGAAAGCATATAAACCTCTTTCGGAAGACACTCTGCTTTAACAGATTGCCTATTTTATTGCGTTTATACTATATAATAATATCCTTTAAGCAACGTAACTATTGCACTCCTGTCACTCTGCCCTACACTCCTGTCACCACTGCACCCCTGTCACCCAACCCTGCACCCCTGTTGTCCAACTCTGCACTCCTGTCACTCTGCCCTACACTCCTGTCACCACTGAACCCCTGTTGTCCAACCCTGCTCCCCTGTTGTCCAACCAATCATCCCTGTCACCCAACCCTGCACCCTTGTTGCCCACTTTACGCGGCGAGGTTTGCCATGGAGTTGTAGATTGCGGGGAGGATACCGCCGATTACGGTACCGATTGCAGCACCCATGATGATAATCATGACAGGCTCGATTAAGCTTACGAGACGTTGGATAGCGGAGTCTGACTCGTCCTCGTAGAAGTCCGCGGTTTTTGCAAGGATGGAGTCAAGCGCACCTGATTCCTCACCGACATAAACGATTGAACAGAACATCGACTCGAATATTCCCGTTCGCTGGATTGAAGCGGAGAGCTGTTCGCCCTGTTTAACTTCGTCAACGACTTTTATAAAAGCGTCTTCGATAAACATATTGTTGAGGATTGCAGCGGAACGCTCTAAGGACTCAACCATGGGGATACCGGCGGAATAAAGGTTAGCGAGAGTTCTTGAGAAACGCCCGGTGTAAACCTTCATTACGAGAGGACCGACTTTCGGCATCTTACAGATAATCTTGTCGAACTTAAATCGGACACTGGGAACTTTGAGAGCGTATTGAATACCGAATATAAGTACTACAACGCCGATAACGTATACATACCAGTAATAACGAAGGCTGTCGGAAAAGGCGAAGAGGAAACCGGTAAGTCCGCGCATATCCTCTTCTGTCATAAGGTCCTTAAATGTAGGGAGGATAAAACTCATCAGCGCGACTACTATTATAATGGATAAAACAGCAAGTATAATCGGGTAAGTCATAGCGCCGCGGATTTTATTGTTCAGTTTTGACTCTTTAAGGTAGTTTTCCTCAAGACGTTTCATGATTATGTCCATCTGACCGGAGGCTTCACCCGCCTGAACCATGGAAATCATAAACGTCGGGAACGCGCCGCCCTGCATTTTCAGCGAATCGGAGAAGGAAGTACCTTTTTGAACTTCTTCGTAAACCTCGCGGAAAATCTGCTTCGGACCGTCCTTAATCTGCTCTTTTGCAAGAATATCAAGGGAGCGGACGAGAGTAAGTCCGGCATTGAGCATAGCGGAAAGCTGACGGCAGTTAACGGAAAGCTCGGCTGTTTTGAATTTGTAGATCGAGTTGCCGTTTTTGCCTTTAGCTTCACGGTAGTTAGAGCAGTAAAGCCCTTTCTCGCTGATTTTGCGGAGAAAATCGTTCGCATCTTCAGCTTGAAGCTTAGCATTTCTGACAGTTTTGCCCTGCGCATCTGTGGCGGTATATATGTATGTCTTCAAAAGAAAATCACCTAACCCGTCGGTGAAACTCCTGTGTATTTCACCAATTCTAATATTATGTGAAGCATTTGTAGCCGTAATACAATTATATCATATAAAGGTAAAAAGAGCAATAAGCAATATTAACAAATCGGTAACCGTTTTTGTGTAATTTTATACAAATTGCTCGTATAATATGTGCGAATTAGCTATTTACTCCCAACACTGTCAATGCGTTTTTGTACAAGATGTTATTAAGGTCGCTTTCACTTAAATTCAGAGTTTTCAATTTGGTAACAATCGCTTCGGGCGCTTTCCACGGAAAATCAGAACCGAAAAGAACGCGTGCCGAACCGTGCTTTTTAATCATACGCTCCATCTGTGCGGAATCCATATTTTCGCCGCAGTAGGAAGTGTCGATATAGCAGTTTTTTCCGCAAAGCATCTCCTCGACTTCGTCCCAGTGATACTCGCCGCCCATGTGAGCGAAAATTGCCGTAAGCTTCGGAAAATTTTCCAATACCCTGAGAAGTCTGTCGGGAGTAGCGTGGGTAATTTTCGGCGAAATCGGATCAAAACCCGCGTGAAACATTATCGGTAAGCCAAGTTCCGCGCATTTTTCGTAAACGGGGAAAACGTTTTCGTCGTCGGGGTAAAAAGTCTGGTAGTCGGGATGAAGCTTTATGCCGTAAAGCCCGAGGGATTTTATCCGCGAAAGTTCCGCAAGAACAGCATCAAGTTCGTCCGGAGAGTTTGTTTGCGGAAAAACACTTCCGAAACTCCAAAATCTCACGTCACCCGCGCTGTAGTTATTCTTTTTCGCCGCAACGTCGTTGCAGATTCCCATTTGAGAAGGTTTTGTAGCAATCGGCATAAATACGCCGGAAAAGCCGCCTTGTGAAAAATATGCTTCTGTACCGGAATATGTGCCGTCACAGAAGGCGGTGTCGTCAAGTCCGCCGTCTCTGAGATTTTTTTGAAGTTCTTCAATTGCACGCGCCGCAATTTTGTCCGCGAAAGCGTGAATATGGAAATCTATAACCAATTTTTCAATCCACCATTAAATTTATGTAGTTTTTAAAGTAAAATTTGTGACCTTTTTTATATTGTACTATAAAAAAAGAGCAATGTCAACATAAAATTGAAAAAATATCGGATAAATTTTATCGGAAACTGATAAGGCAAATTCGCACGATTCACAATATGTTAACAATAAATTTACGAAATATACCTAACATTATCTGAACATATGTCGTATAATACATATGAACACATAAGCATATGAACAGGAGAAAATGATGGAGTACGAATTAAACACAGAAAATCTACTCGATAATATGCCGGATGAAGAACTAATCTATAATATGGCAGAGCTTTTCAAGGTATTTTCGGACTCGACAAGGGTGCGGATTCTATGCGCGCTGGGACTGTCGGAATTGACGGTGGGGGATATAGCTAAGGTGCTTGAGATGAACCAGTCAGCGATTTCGCATCAGCTTAGGATGTTAAAACAGGCAAGACTTGTGAAATTTCGCCGGGACGGCAAAAACCTTATTTATTCTCTCGCGGATGACCACGTAAAGACCATTTTCAGCCAGATTACAGAACATATAATGGAGTGATGATATGGAAAAAAACATATGCAACTGCGGAAATTGTGCCGAATGTTCGGCACGAAATATCGAACCTAAGCAAGAAAATAAGCATAAACACGAGCATGATCATACGCAAGAACACGACCACGACCATGAACATGGCGGGGAAAGCTACAAAGGAATTATAATAAGGCTTGCTCTTTCGGCAGTAATTTTCGGAATTTCCTACCTTTTGCCCGACAGCTATTCCATAATCGGATATATCGTTTCCTACGCAGTAATCGGATATGATATTCTTATCCGTGCAGCCTTGGGAATCGCGAAAGGCTTTGTCTTTGATGAAGCTTTCCTGATGAGTATTGCGACCGTCGGAGCTTTTGCAATTGGTGAATATCCCGAAGCCGTGATGGTAATGTTCCTCTATCAGTTGGGAGAACTCTTCCAAGAATTCGCTGTCGGAAAAGCAAGAAAATCAGTAAAATCCCTTGCGGCAATGCTTCCGGATGAAGTTAACGTCTTGAGGAGCGGCGAACTTGTGTACGTTCGCCCCGGAGAAGTCACCGTCGGCGAAGAAGTCGTTGCGAAACCCGGCGAAAAAATTGCCCTCGACGGCACGATTATATCAACAGGAGTTTTCTCTTTCGACACTTCTGCTTTAACCGGTGAAAGTGTACCTAAGGAATTAACAACCGGAGAAAGTGTACTGTCAGGCTATGTTAATTTAAATAGTACAGTAAGTATAAAAGTAACGAAGCCCGAAAGTGAATCTGCGGCGGCAGTCATAGCCCGTCTGACAGAGGAGCAGTCGGCTAAAAAAGCGAAATCAGAGTTGTTTATAACTAAATTCTCCAAAGTGTACACGCCGGTTGTTGTTATACTTGCTGTAATTTTAGCGTTTGCTCCCATGCTGTTTACATGGAGTATAGATTTTAGTTATGTTAACCGTGCGTTGTCGTTTTTAGTGGTAAGCTGCCCCTGCGCTCTCGTGCTTTCTGTCCCGCTTGCTTATTTTTCGGGAATCGGCGCTGCTTCAAAAAAAGGAGTGCTAATCAAGGGCGGCGCAGTTATAGATACTCTTGCAAACGTGTCTGACGCAGTGTTTGACAAAACCGGAACTCTGACTACCGGGGAGTTTTCGATAACAAAAATTACTTGCGGTGAAGGGTACAGCGAAAATGAAGTCTTACGGCTTGCCGCCGCTGTTGAATCCGGCTCAAACCATCCTATAGCTAAAGCGATAGTTAAGGCGTACAAAGCGTTTGACAGCAATATTCCTCAAATACAAGTCCGCGAAATTCCGGGCGTGGGTGTTTCGGGAATCCTCCCCGAGGGCGAGATAACTGTCAAAAAATCGGCGGTTGGAATAGATATACTATTAAATGGGACTAATATTGGAAATATAATAACCGAAGATACGGCGAAAAGTACTTCAAATCAAACTGTAGCGGAACTTTCCGCAATGAAAATAACTTCGCATATGCTATCCGGCGATAACAAAAATAACGCAGAAAAAACTGCTTCAAACCTTGGCATTAAGGACGTTCGCGCCGATTTGCTTCCGGCGGAAAAAGCTGATAACTTCTCCGAAATTAAGGGTAAAGCACGCGCAAATGTTGTTTTCGTCGGTGACGGTATAAATGATGCGCCGGTGCTTGCGCTGTCAGACTGCGGTTTCGCAATGGGAGCGCTCGGGCAGGCGGCTGCCGTTGAGGTTGCGGATGCAGTTATCGCGGACGATGACCCGGAAAAAGTTACGACAGCGATAAAAATTTCACAGCGAACCCACGCAATTGCAATCCAAAATATCATTTTCGCTCTTACCGTAAAATTCTTGGTACTAAGCCTTTCGGCGCTCGGCGTGACTGGGATTGAAGCCGCAGTTTTCGCAGATGTGGGCGTATCCGTCATAGCAGTTCTCAACTCAATGAGAGCCGGTAATATAAGGAAAGAGGTATAATAATGAAGAAAACTTTTTGGGATTTCTGTGCTCCCATTTACGATTTTTTTGAAAGCATTAACGGAGATACTTACCGCAAAATGGTAAAAACGGTTGCCGACCTTACCCCTGCCGGCTCGACCGTTCTCGAAGCAGCTTGCGGTACGGCGGAGATTGGGATTGCCGTTTCAAAAAAAGCGAAGAGTGTAGTCTGCATCGACATTTCAGAAGATATGCTAAAGATTGCCGGAAGAAAAATCCGCAAACAGCGTATTAATAATATTACGCTTTCAAAGCGGAGTATTTACGAAACAAAAGAACCTGACGGAGCGTTTGATACAGTGATTGCGGCGCAGGTGCTGCATCTGCTTGACGATCCGCAAAAAGCGGCGGATGAGCTGTACAGAATAACCGAGAAAAGGCTGATTCTGCCGCTCGCTCTGACCAAAAACCTAACTGACAAGAGCAAATTCTTAATTACACTATATAAAATCGTAGGATTTTCTCCGAAATTGGAATTTGACTATGAAGATTATAAGAATTTTATCGTAAGTTTAGGTTTTGAAAAGGTAAAATTTATAAAAATAGATGGTGCGTTTTCAATATCTATTGCTGTAATAGACAAATGAATCTACAGTTTTACTTAAAATATACGTCAATTCGACAAATTTTTAAAAAACGCTTGACAAAAAAACCGCTTTGTGATAAGATATTAAAGCTGTCTCACGTACCGCAAGGAAAAATGTTCATAATTAATTTACAATTAAATTTGAAAAAAGCCTTGACAACGGTTTCGCGAAATGGTATAATAGCAAAGCACCCTGTCTGAACGGGGGCGCACTTCACAAAGCGGAGTTTTCCGCAATGCGAATGTCAAAGAATCTTGAAAATTGAACAATAAACGAAACCAAAGAACAAACCCTTGAAATTCGTTTGGGGATTGACGTTTAGTGAAGTATATGCTTAGTTATACTAAGAGTATGACGAATTGCGTATATGAACGAGACCGAAACCTAAAATGTAATTAAACCTGAAGTCTAACAGGAAAATAAAATGACACGCTTGGTAGAGTGCATTTTCACGAATGCATGAATATCTAAAGCACAGGCGAAAGCTTTATGTATTGATATAATT
>JAISHJ010000007.1 GCA_031262625.1 Ruminococcus sp.
TATCAGATTCATAGTGTTCCTGCTTTTTGTTTTTACCGATTGTGCTTAGCCCTTGGCAAGGAGGGGTAGCAATAAGCATCCGAACCTTATTCTTCTTCGCCGTATTTACGATTACTTCTTTTGTTTGCGGCAAAGTAATATCGCCGCAAATCATTTTTGTGTTTGGGTGAAGGAAGTCATAGCATTCTGCTCTCTTGGGAACAAGCTCATTAGCAGCTACAACTTTCACCGATGTTTGGTCAAGCAGTAACTCTCCAATACCGGCGCTCGAAAAGAGCGAAATTGCCTTTATTTCTTTACTCATCTTGTATGCCTTCCGCAATTCTTTTTATCAGGAGAGGAGGAATTGATTCGCCTAAACATTGTCGAATAAGGATTTCCGATGTGTTGTCCGGTATGTTCCAATCTGTAGGAAGTGAGTTCAAAATCATTAATTCAAGTGGTGTCAAAACTCTTGCATCAGAGTAAGTCCCATCCTCTTGTAGCCTTCCGGGGTGAACGTTACGTTGCGATGCAATGCAATCATTGCGAATTGTTATTGTCGGTGCAGGAGCATCCCATCTAATACGTCTGTATGAAGATTCGTATCCTTTGATCGGCGTTCCGTCTTTCTTTTTCGGAAAGAATTCTTTGTTATTAAATGCAGATTTCCCTGTCGGGGTATGCTTCATCCACAAAACATTTTCTGCGGTGTGATTCCTGGCATAGTGCCATTTTATATCTGAATGTTCACCCGATTCCAACGAGGGTAAAAATCCTATAGCTTCTTCAACAGTTATTTTTTTTAGAACTTTTGTCGGAAAAGACCACTGTTGATTTTTTTTATTCATTTTGATTATTGCGCGTAATCTTGTTTGTGGAACACCATAATCTGCCGCATCAAGAATTTTAGATTCAATTTCGTATTGCTCATTGAATTCCAAACTAAGCATATCAATGACTGAAGTCTGTTTATTATTGTATTCTAACTTAACATCGAGCAAGGCAGGGACATTTTCAATCAATATGTATGACGGTTCCAAGATAGCAATTGCCTTAAGGACATAAGTTATAAGGTAATTTCTTTTGTCTTTTACAAAATGTTCCTGTTTTCGATTCTTTCCTGCAACACTCATTCCTTGACAAGGGGGCGATGCTATAATGAAATCAATTCCTTTGCTTGATTCAATTATCTCATTGAAAATTGCTTCATCGGTTATGTCGCCGCATATTATATTCGTGGAAGGATTAAGTTTTCTGTATAAATCAGCTCTTTTGGGCAATAGCTCATTAGCTACCACAATATCTATTCCCGATTCCGACAGATATGTCTCTCCAATACCTGCACCCGCAAAAAGAGACAATCCTTGTAATCTTCTATGCATCATTAATTACACCACTTATCTACGCCACTGGGATATTCAGTCATATCTGATAATTAGCCAATAATTGTTATAGTTTTGATTCGTTACTATTTAACGAAAAAACGAATTTGACATAGAAGAATAAAATTTGTCAAAAATTAAACTATACCACTATGATTATAACATATAGATAGCTATATGTCAAGAAAAATTTAACCGAAGATTTTGTAGAAAATTACAGTTCGGTATCAAATTTTCTTGATCCAATTGTAAACTTTCTGTAAATTATCTCGAAAAACCTCAAAAAGTGCTTACAAAAAGGGGCTAAAAAATGCATATAGTAGAGGATATTTTTTGCCCCTTTTGAACAGAGAAGAAAAGTTAATGCAATTGACATTCGAGCCGAAATGTTCAATTTTAGATGCCATTTGTAAACTTTCTGTAAATTATTCAAAAAAACCGCGAAAAAGGCTCACAAAAAGGGGCTTCAAATTCCATATATATAGAGGGGTATTTTTTCGCCCTCTCAGAATCTTGAAAATCGAATATGAAACAACAGGTATTTCAACCCTCTTGTGAGTGCCACGACCGCCCGTTTTTACGGAGTGCGAGCGCGTGTAGGTAGCACCTACCCTTTTTAAGGAAAGCACGGGGGACGATTAGACGGTGAGCGAAGGCTCTCGTTTAGGACAAGTCCGTATCTGTTGTCGCCGAAAGGCAAATTTAAAAAACCTAACGTTAAGACATTTTATATTAACGGAGGCAGTAGCAATGGACTACATACCAAAAATCAAATTCGTGAAACTCAAAGAAGCTTCACAAATGTTCGGAGTCAGCGAACACTATATGCGAAAACTTGCTCTTTCAGGCAATATAACGGCGATAAGACCGGGAACGAAGAACGGGAAAATTCTCGTAGATATTCATAGCTTAGAGGAATTTTTCAGTTGTCAAACCTGTAAAGCACCCGTTTTATCAAAATTATAAAACATACCCACTGCGAATTTTACACATTAAACCGTTGACATCTGCAACGCTTTATGTTATAATAATTTCACAGGGGTATGTCGTGAAAGAGGTAATTTTTTATGGCATATACAAGAAAACACGGCGAAGGCTATGAAATTTGCGTTTCGTGTGGGTTTACCGCGAAAGGCAAGAGAAAGCAGCTTTATCGCCACTGGACACCCGACAAGGATATGACACCAAAACAAGTCGAGAAGGAGTTGACACGCCAAGCGGTTCTCTTTGAGGAGGAATGCAACAACGGCTTCCAGACCACAACAACTAAGTTTGAGACGTTCGCCGAAACGTGGATAAACGACTATGCGCCTTTGCACTTAAAATCAACGACATTTGAGAGAATCGCCAAAGTCAGAAAACGCGTTTATCCAATCCTCGGACATCTCAGAATGGACAAGATAACACCGCGACACATTCAAGCATTCGTAAACAACCTCTCAAAGCAAGGTGCTAACGAACGAACGGGCGAACCGCTTGCACCCAAAACTATCAAGCATAACGTGACATTCATATCTGACGTTTTCAGCTACGCGGTCGATATGGGCATTTTGCAGACGAACCCTTGTGCGAAAGTCAAGTACCCAAGGGGAGAGGCGAAAGAAAAGAACGTCTACACGCCGGAGGAAATGACATCTTTGCTCATAAAGCTACAGAGCGAACCGCTGAAGTATCGCACGTTCTTTACGCTAATGGCGTACAGCGGATTCCGTAGAAGCGAAATGCTGGGCTTAGAATGGAAAGACATTGATTTCGCTACAAGCACAATCACTCTGAAACGCACGTCCAACTACACAAAGGAAAAAGGCACTTACACCGACTCAATGAAAACGAAGCGTTCAAGGCGTTCGGTAAAGTTCCCGAAAATTGTTATGGACTTGCTTTCGGAGTTCAAGGAATCGCAAGACGAGGAAATGCTTACAATCGGCGAGAGCTGGCTTGAGAGCGACAGACTGTTCGTGCAATGGAACGGCGAGCCTATGTCAAATAACACACCATACACTTGGTTAAAACGCTTTTGTGAACGTAACGACATTCGCTTCTGTGATATTCACAGCTTCCGTCATTTTGCCGCTTCGGCTATGATAACAAGCGGTATCGACTTACTCACCGTATCAAGGACGTTAGGGCACAGTCAACCCTCCACAACATCAAACATCTACGGACACGTTTTTGAGGAATCTTCGGCACGAGCTTCCGAAGCGATAACAAGCGTAATCGGACTGTAAAAATCGACTTTCAAGTTTACGACAAACCGCGAAAAGATAAATAAAGTTGAAATAGGCATATACACGGTTTTGGAACTGTGGGCAAATTGTGGGCAAGGCGGTTTTCGAGGAAAAGTAAAACCCCGCGAAGCCTTTACTACAAAGCCTTCGCGGGATTTCCAAATGCTGCGAGTAATGGGACTTGAACCCATACGTCATTCGACACACGCCCCTCAAACGTGCCTGTCTGCCAGTTCCAGCACACTCGCATTTAGCTGTCATAAACAAGGGGCGGCGGATTGCCCGCCTGACAGCTTAATCATTATATCATAGTAGAAGTAATAAGTCAATAGGGAAAAATAATTTTACAATTTGTTAAAATATGAACAAACAATTACCTTAGCGGTGAACAGAAAAATGCTAAGAAATACTCCCCGCACTGTTATCGGATATACTCCAACTCTGAATAGGTTTGCTATCAGCCATCCTCCGCCGCTGTTCATGTCAGGCATCTATCACTCAAAGTGTATCGGGAAGCTATTTCCCGCTCTCCCGTGCAATATAGAGTTCATATTGTGCTTGCGTGAAGAGGTCTGAGTACATTTCACCGAAAAGGTTTTTGTAATCTGCGGCTTTAATATTTACAGCGGAGAGCGTGTAATTTCCACTCCCGTCGTAGACCGCAATCACCAGTGAGTCTGTAAACAGATATATAACATATTTTACATTTCCGCTGTCCGTAATACTAAGCTGAAACTCAATATCGGCACTGTTTATCTGTACAGTTGAATTTTTGGTAAGACTGCTCTTTATAATTTCTGCGGCGTTTCCGGCAAGAACCGTTGTTTTGTTATTGTCCAAAAATATCGCGGAATTGTCTTTGTAGCGCAAAAGCGCGTTGCAGTTTTCAAGGCTCATAAGTTCATATGCCCCGAATGCGTCGTAGCCTTCGCTGTTATCTATAGTAAATTCGCCGGCGTTTAGGACTTGCTCATCGCTTGAAGCAATAGTTATTTCAGAATCATATTCCATTTCTTCTGCGGAATCTTCTTCACTTGCCGCATCATCCATTACGGTATCTTCATCACTTGCTGCATCATCAACAGGAGAATCTTCAATGCTTTCGGCGTCATCCGGTGCAGATTCTTCTTTATTTTCAACAGCAGTCCGGGATGTTAATCCTGCCGCGGCAGTTTCAGCGACAGTAGTAACCGGCACATCTGCAACATCCGAATGAGCAGTTTTTTCTACAGTGACTGTATTAACCGCTGTTGTAACTATAGTTTCCGATGAAGCAGCCATAGTTTCGGGAATACCTGCTCCTAAAATCTGCGGCTCAGGCAGACTTTCGGTATCAACAATCTCCGGGAGTGCCGCGAAGGGCGTAAATTCACCGATTTCTTCAATAATTTCGATAGAAGTTTCCTGCGAAAGGACAGTTATCTCCGGGATTTGAACTTCCGGCGCAGTTATATTCTCTGCTAAATCATTTTGCCGCATTACGAGATTAACGGTAAATACACAGAGAAAACACGCCGCAAGAGCAACCGAAATATTCCTGATAATATTATATCGCGGTCGGGAGGGTTCGATAATCTGCTCGGCTTGCCGTAACACTGTAATTTTCCCGGCCGCCTTAGCTTCTGACAGTGAAGCAACCGTTTTTGAAACAAAATCGGGAGAGAATTGTAAATTTTGCATTTCGGATTTGTAATCTTTAATATTTTTACTCATCTTCTATCCCTCCGATCATTGAATCTTTAAGAAGTTTACGCCCTCGTGCAAGCAGGGTTCCTACTGTAGCTTCCTTCTTACCGATTGCTGCGGCAATTTCTTTTATGGAAAGTTCGTTGTAATAAAATAGGTGTATAGGAGTACGGTATTTTTCCGGGAGAGCCATAACGGCTTCCAATACGGAGTTTTCCCCGGTGAAATTATCATCAACCGCGCTGTCGGAAAGGGTTTCGTCAAGAGGAGTGCTGTGCCGTATCCAACCAGATTTCAGGTGATTTTTACATTTATTTATAGCAAGGCGTAAAAGCCATGCTTTTTCATGTTCTTCAGACTCAAAAGGAATATCACGCTTAAGGAGCGACAAAAACACATCCTGAGTAAGGTCCTCAGCATCGGAGGAATTTTTTACATAAGTAAAACAAAGCCTTAAAAGCGTGTCGGAATATTTAGCGACAGTTTGACTTATATATTCGTCCGTTCCGAAAACCGATGACATAGTTTTCCCCAAAAAATCAGCTCTGCGGAAGATTATTCCTGCAAATTTAGGAGCATTGCCGCAGTGAAATGTCTGCTTTTCACCGCGGTAAACTCCAAACCCACCGTTTTGCTGTTAATAATAAAACAATTCAAGAGAAGGATATTTTTCAAGTGCGGATTAATTTTTAAATATTTTTTTAACGTCACTGCGGTCAATAGCAGAACCGATAGCAATAAATATCAGAACGCCCGCCGCTTCCTGTATGAAATTAAACGGCAGGGACAAAAATGCGCCGTTTCCGTAGAGTATTAGTTCTGTCAAAAGATAGCCGCCCGCACCGATAACTGTCGATATTATACAAGCGATAATATTACGTAAGGTGATTATGTTAATATTATTCCTATAATCTGCCTTTTTAAATGGGAGTGTCATTAACGCCTTAATTATTATCGTCGGGATAATATAAACGGGGTAACCGGCTATAATATCAGCCGCACCCGCACCGAGTGCGGAAGCCGCCGCGGCAAGCGGAGTCGGAAGGAGCACTGCCGCAAGAAATATCACGGCATCTCCGAGGTGCATAAACCCGAGAGGTCCGGGAACGCGCACGAATGCGGTTGCAACCATTATAACAGCGGCAAAAACAGCCGCTTCAGCGTATGCTTTTATTCCAATGTCGGATTTTTTCTGCAAATATCTCACCCGTTCTGTGAATAATCATACCACAATAAGTAAAAATCATATTGTTTTATCAGTAGTTATTTCTATAACAAATAGCAGGCGGTTTACGCGAATATCTCGCCTAATTTGTAAAGAAAAGGCTCAAAAACAGCACCATCGGTATCGGGAATACCCATTCTATGTGAATATTCAGCCGACTGTTTGACAAAATCAGCGGCTATCTTTACAGAATCCGTAAACGGAATATCATTCACGGCGGCAGCGGCGATTATCGAGGCGAAAACGTCCCCGGTACCCGAGCGTGACGGAACATCGGCAATGCTTTCGTATACCGAAAATTCATTCTCGCATGAAATGTAGTTAGTAATAACGCTGTCTGATGAAACTATACCGGTAATGACGGTTCTTTTTTGACTGTCGGGGTCAATACGTTTCGCAAGTTCACGAAGTGTTTTTTCGGATGGGGAACTTACATAGGGCATATCGGCAAGAAAACAGGCTTCGGTAAGGTTAGGAGTTATAATGTCTGCCTTTTTAACAAGTGTCTTTAAGCCATCCGCCGTCTCTTTAGCAAAACTTTTGTAAAGTTTGCCGTTATCTCCCATAACCGGATCGACTATAATAATAGTATCGGAGGTTTTGAAGCGGTCAATGAAGTCAGTCACGAGCGTAACCTGCTCTTTGCTTCCGAGGTAACCGCTGTAGATTGCGTCAAAATGCAGCCCGAGTTTATCCCATTCGCGGGTATACTCCGTAAAACTGTCCGTCAAATCAAGTTTAAAAAAGCTTTCAAAGCCTGTGTGGTTGGAGAATACGGCGGTAGGAAGACTGCAACACTGTACCCCGCAGACCGATAGAATAGGAAGCGCAACAGAAAGCGAACATCGCCCAAACCCGGAAAAGTCATTAATACAGGCGATTTTTTTTATATTTTGCATGATATTTCTTTCGTTAATGAAAATTTTCGGTGAATTGAGTTGTATTAATTTTAGAATAATATTCAATAACTTATTTTTCACAAAAATGTGATGAAAATGTTATCTTAATAGTACTCAAATGTGATAATTACAGTTTATAATTAAAGATAATACTTCACAAAGGAGACTTAATTTAATTATAAACAGCTATTTTAAGCAGTAATTAGAACTTATTTTTGGATTTCCCGCGAAGCAGAAAATCCAAAAACAAAAATTCTGTCGGAAAACCGAACGAGTAAGCCTGTAAGCCGGGTTTTGTCGTGCGCGAACATCTATCTTGTTTACGCGTCGCCGCGCAAATCGAGCCGTTCTGATGTATTCATACCGTCGGGCAGACGAGTTTATGCAAAACATAAACTGTATGAAAGAACACCGGGAGCAAAAGCCCCTGACGTTGCACCGGATAGGGTTTACAGCACCGCTCTCTCTCGGAGCGGCGGGTGAGCTCTTACCTCGCCTTTCCATCCTTACCGAAGCTTACGCTCCGGCGGTATATCTCTGTTGCACTTGCCCTGAGGTCGCCCTCGGCTGCCGTTAGCAGCTATCCATGCCCTTTGGTGCCCGGACTTTCCTAAGAAAGAATAAACTTTCCTCGTCCGCACAGCTTACTCGCAAACTTAATTATACATAAAAAATAATAAATTGTCAACCCCAACATTACATAACGGTTAAATTTAATTACATTTTTCAAATTCTATAGAAAAAATTCCTGTGTTGTGTTACAATGATAGTATTCATAAATATGACAAGCAGAAAGTCGGTGAAAGAGATTGCCTAAAAAAGACCCCGGTAGTTTTAAGGAAAATTTAAAGATTAAGCGTAAAAAGATAGTTTCGGATATAAAGGTAAAGTCGAGAACTGTCGGAAAAAGGCTTTCTACCGATAACATTTTTCCTCTCGTCTGCCTTGCGCCAAGCCTTTTGGGCGTGCTTATATTCTTCCTTGTGCCTTTTATTGTAATTATCTTCTATTCTGTGGTAGATAACCCCATAAATAAAGAATTCGTGTTCCTCGATAATTACATATCAATCGTAAAAAATTCAGCATTCATACGTGCATCGGGCAACACAATGCTTTTTTCTCTGACTGCCGTACCTCTTGCGGTAGTCCTGTCGCTATTCCTTGCGATGCTCCTTGACTATAAACTGCCGCTTGTTTCAACCTTCCGGACATTTTTCTTAAGCCCTCTGATGGTCCCGATTGCTTCGGTAGTATTAATCTGGCAGGTTGTGTTTCACCTCAACGGAACTCTCAATCAAATTATCGAGCATTTCGGCGGTTCTGCCGTTGACTGGCTTAAGTCGGATTACGGGCTTTATGTGGTTGCGATACTGTTTTTGTGGAAGAACTTAGGTTATAACATGGTGCTTTTCTTAGCAGCAATCCAGAGTATACCTAAAGACCTCTTGGAAGTTGCTACCCTCGAAGGCGCAGGAGCATTTTACAAATTCTTCTTCATTAAGCTTCGTTATCTCTCACCGTCAATTCTATTCGTAGGAATAATGTCGCTCATAAGTTCGTTTAAGGTTTTCCGTGAAACATATCTTCTTACAGGGGACTACCCCTACAGCAGACTGTATCTTCTCCAGCACTTTATGAACAATACCTTCCGTTCGCTTGACTACCAAAAGCTTTCCTCCGCCGCAATCCTTATGGGAATTGTAATGGTTATCATAATCGGAGTACTGTTTTTTATCGAAAACCGTTTCGGCGGAGAACTTGAGGACGAATAAGAAGGGGGGCAGCAGAAAATCAAACCGCTGACATCTAAACAAATTAAAAAAATATCCAAATTAAAAAAGTACACAATTACCGCCTTGCTGACTCTCTTTGCGGGACTTTCCGCGCTTATATTTTTACTCCCGACAGTCTTAACGGTAACGAACTCATTCATGGCGGAGTCTGAAATTAACGCTAACTACGGTACTGTATTCGGTACTGCGGAATCCGGCTCAAAAATTTTCATGTCCGATAAACTGAATTTGAAACTAATTCCGGATATGGTTACATTCTCGCAGTATATAACTGTACTTTTCAAAAGCCCGGATTACCTTTTCAAATTCTGGAACAGTGTTATCTTAACCGCGCCGATAGTAATTTTTCAGCTTGTGACGGCGGCGGGCGCGGCTTACGCATTTGCAAAGCTTCGAGGTAAACTCTGGAATGTACTGTTTTTCATCTACCTGATAATAATGCTGATGCCGTATCAAGTTACGCTTGTGCCGAACTATCTTGTTGCCGATACCTTCGGTCTCCTTGATACAAGATGGTCGATAATCCTCCCGGGGATATTTACGCCATTTGCGGTGTATATAATCTCGAAAATTATGCGGCGCATACCGAAGAGTTTGAATGAAGCCGCTAAGCTTGACGGAGCCTCCGAACCGCAGATATTTTTACATATCTACCTGCCGCTCTGTAAAAGTGCCTTCGCATCGGTAGCGATACTTGTTTTTATCGATAACTGGAACATGGTAGAACAACCGCTTATTATGTTTTCTGACAGTTCGCGATACCCGCTCTCGGTATTTTTATCGCAGATTAATTCCGGCGAAATCGGACTTGCATTCGCAGTCGCCGTCATATATATGCTTCCGGCAATCTTCATCTTCCTCTACGGCGAAGAATATTTGGTCGAAGGTATAGCTTATCAAAGCGGAGTAAAGGGATAATTTTATGGAACAAGAACGTAAGAACAAACGCAAAGACAGGATTAAAAATGCGGCTATCATTTTTTTGATAGTTATGCTCGTGCTGACACTTTTTTCAAACACAATATTAAACTTCTCGCTTCCGCAGGTTGCAGTGGTTATGCCGGGCTATGCTTCGATTTCGGAGCAGATTCGCGGCTCGGGAACTATAGAAGCGGCGGCAACTACCGACGTAAAGATTAACGAAGCGCGTACTATCGGTGCGATTATGGTAAGTGTCGGCGATACCGTTACCGAAGGTCAAACCCTCTTTACCTTTTCGGACGACAATGAAAGCCGTCTGGAAGAATTGCAAGTTGCCTACGATAAGGTAAAGAATGAATATGATAAAATGCTTTTGGGAACAGGGAAGGATTATTCCCTTGACGAACTTGAGATAAAGAAGCTTGAAGACCAGCTTGCAGAACAAAAGGAAGCACTTTCAGATCTTCCGCGATTTGGAGCGGCATATGAAGCGGCTAAGGAAGCAAGAGAGACGGCTGAGGAGACTCAGGCGAAGCTTGAGCGCGACAAAACCGATATAGACGGAATTATAACCGACCTTGCGGGCGGAAATTATGACTTTTTAGATGAAAACTACTCAAAACAGATTGAGGAAATTCAAAATAAAATTGATACATTAACCCAAAGCAAAGCGGATTCCGATGAGCGTGTAGCTGACCTTGAGAGTAAGATTGCCGAAACCGGAGACGTTGATCTTTCGTCATACCGTCAGGCACTTGACGCCGCTATTCAGGCAGTTTATGATAAACAGGATGAGATAACCCAAGCACTGCTTGAGTCGGAAAATGCAGACGGTACGGCGGCAATAACTGCCGGTGACAGACTTATTCAGCTTTACGCGGAACTTGCCGACCTTCAGGCAAAGCAAACTATTGCAGAGGGTGCTTATAACGCAGCATCTTCAAAAATTTCTACAGCAACCGGCTATAAAAACAGACTTACTTCCGAAAACGGATACCGTAAAAATCTCGCCCGTCAGATTGAGAGTGAGAATAAAAAACTTTCCGATCTGAGGATAAAGATTAATCGTGAGTATCGTGCAAAGTCAAAAGATCTTGCCGATAAAATCGCCGAATTGAAAAAAAGCGTAACCGACCTTACCTCAGCAGAAACGGAAGCGAAAGAAGATATTCCGGGTACGGAAAGCGAAATGTCTGTTAAGGTAAGAGATCTTGAGTATCAAGTTGAAACCGCAAAACTTACCCTCGCGGCAAAGCAGGAAACCGATGCGGCGGCGGCAGGACAGTCTGCGGTTGACTTAAAGGCTAAAAAGGATGAAGTTGACAGAGCGAAAGCTAAGCTTGACGAAGCGACAGAGTCTAAAACAGGCGGAGAAATAAAGGCAACGACAGCAGGAGTAATAACAACAATTTCCGCTGTTTCGGGGCAGACAACCTCGGCAGGAGATACCCTTTGCAGTATCGCCTTAGTTGACAACGGCTACCAGCTTAAATTCTCCGTTTCAAACGACCAAGCACGGAGGGTAGCTATCGGCGTATCGGCAGAGGTAATGTACTATTGGTACGGCGATGCTTCCGCTAAACTTGCGAAGATAACAAACGACCCTTCCGACCCGAGCAATAAAAAACTTCTTACTTTCACAATTACAGGCGACGTAAGCTTAGGAAACAGCTTACAGCTATCGGTAGGGGAGCGTTCAGCAGATTACAGTTCTGTTATACCTTCCTCCGCAATCCGCGAGGATAATAACGGTAAATTCGTCCTTGCCTGCGTTTCAAAGAACACGCCTTTCGGAAGCCGCTATACGGCGGAGCGTATTCCCGTAAATGTTGTTGCTACAAACGGACAGTCTTCTGCAATTGACGGCTCAATTGAAAACGGAGTATGGGTAATTACTACTTCAACAAAGCCCATAGCTGCCGGTACACAGGTTAGGTTACAAAATAGCTAAAATATCATAATTAAAATCGCAAAAACATTTGGTAATATATGAAAAAAGCAGTCCTGATTATTAACATAGCGGCGTTTGCGGTGATAATCGCTTTGACGATAACTCTGCTCGTCCGAAGCAGTATGCTTCCGGAGCAGGAGGCGTACAAACGCTGGTCTGAAAACAACAGCAAGCCCTTTTCGCTTTCCGATATATTTAGTAAGGCCAAGGGAATAGCCGCCGTACCTTCCGCGCAGATTTCGGTGTTTTATAAGAGCGGAATTTCCCTTGATAATTGTTATCAGATGACCTTCGACCTTGGAGAAAAGACGGAAACTTACGCGAAAAATATCGGCGGAGATGCAGTCGCAAGCGCTTTTTGCACCGCTCCCGCCAAACTCCCATTTACCGCAAAATCGGATATAGGCGAAAAATCCGCGAATCTTGAAAGCTATTTTGTCGGCGGAGATTTTCTCCTTTTCCACCCTTACGAAATTTTAAGCGGTACATTTTTAAGTGATGATACAATCATGCACGACAACGCCGTTATAGACGAAAACGCCGCTTGGCAGCTTTTCGGCAGTAATGATGTTGTGGGAGAATACATATTCTCAAACACAACCGCTATACATATAAGCGGAGTCGTTAAGATACCGAACGCAGAAACGGGATATATATTCCTTGATAAAGAACTTTGCGCGACTATAACAGGGATACCGGCGCAGTTTAACTGCTTTGAAACGATAATGCCGAACCCCGTTACCGGCTCGGGGCTTACTGTAATTAAGGAAATGCTCGGAATAACGGACGGGAATACCTCCCCCGATAAATCTTCAAAGGTTGTCGAAAACAGTTCCCGCACGACTCTGCCCGCACTCTTTGATATTTTGGAAAACATTCCTGAAATTTCGGTGCGGGATGATGCGATAATCCTGCCTGCTTGGGAAAACAGAGCGCGTGAGCGTGATACAGGCTCTGCACTGATACTCTTTTTCCTCTGTGTTGTGGTAGGAATAGTCCTGATAACAGATATACTCCCCTTAATTTGGTTAATACGTTTAATTAAGAAATCAATTAAGCGTATCTATGAAAAGATAGTAACTCCCTCCGGGAGAAAGATAAAAGGAGAAAATGAATGAACCCCAAAAAGATAATTGCAGTTTTAAGCGCAGCTTTATTGTCATGCGGAATTCTTTCCGGCTGTAAGAAAGAAGCGCCCGAAGCACCTAAAGAACATATCTTTGAATCAAAAGTAATACTCCAGAGCAACGAAGATTTTGAAAATATCGCAAACGTTGTGTGGGACGGCACAAATATCTATTTTTACGCTTCAAAATGGGAGTCGGTCGAAGTACCCGCCGGGGAGACAGATCCCATGCCGATTGCACCGCTCGCCGTCGAAACGGCTGTTTCGACAGCGGAAGAAGAACCGGCAGATGATTCATTGGAATCTGAAGAAACTGCCGAAACAGAAGAAGCTGCCGACGACGTTGTTTTAGAAGAAGAGCCGGAAGCAGAAATAGCGGTCACTGCCGATAACGGTGATGGTTATGTAATTTACAACGACGAAGCCGCCGCGGTGCAGTATGTAAGCACTTCCTACAGCTATATCGTAAAAGCCGATATGGACGGTAATATCTTGAATAAAAAGCTTCTTTTCACAAGCAATGACTCAGAATCTTACGTAAGCTATAATATTCTCTCCTTATCGCCGGACGGAAAGCTTTACGGTTCAAAACAGTCGAGCAAATACGGTACAGATGCAGACGGTAACTTTTTCAGCGAAGATAAAAGCGAAATAGTAAGCTACGACAGCGAACTTAACGAAACGGTTATTTTTAACGTAAGTGATGCCCTTAAAAAGGTTATACCGGACGAAAATTATTATTTTTACATGAATAATTATCTTATCGGTAATGACTCGAATTTCTATATTAATACAGGCGATGGGGTTTACGTAATTGACCCTGTTACACTTGACATTAAATTTAACTACACGATTGACCAGAGTAATAATCAAGGTTCGGAAAGTTCCTATATCCGCGATATATGTAAAATGCCGGACGGTACAATCGGCGTAATCTTAACCACATCTAAAATTGTTGATAATGAGTATACAAACTCCGTTACCGTATCGAAGGTTAACCTTGCTACAGGGAAACTTGATGCGGCACAGAATTTCCCTATAGCTTATAACGCAGTTCCCGGTGTGGGGGATTATTCCTTCTTTACCGCAGACCAAGTAGCTGTCTACGGTTATGATAAGGAACTTTCCGGCAGAACGCTCATAATTGACCTCCTCGCATCACCTATCGGAGATATTTCAATAAATACCGTTCTTCCCGTAACGGCGGAGGAATTCATAGTCACAGCCTACAGCAATTCAGACGGTACAAGCGGAGTTTACCTCTTTAGCAAAGTAGACCCGGCAACTATCGTCGAAAAGAAACTTATTAAAGTCGCGGCTCTTTATGAAGATTACCGTCTGGTTCAGTATATCCGCAGTTTTAACAAGACAAGCGCGGAATACCAGGTGCAGTTTGTGGACTATTCCACCGACCCTAACTCCAACAATGACCAAAACCTCACCATATTTAATAACGACATTATAAGCGGAAATATCCCCGACATAATACTTATGGACAGCGCAATGCCTTACGACAGCTACGCCGCAAAAGGCTTGCTTATGGACATCATGCCGCGGCTTAAGGAAGATACGGAACTTACCCTTGATATGCTTGTTCCGTCGATTATAGATGCAATTGCTATAGACGGCAAGCTATACAGTATCTCACCCACATTCAACGTAATGACACTTGTGGGTAAAACTTCAATCTTCGGCGACAAGCCCGGGCAATCTATTGCAGAACTTCAAAGCAAAGCCGATAGTATCCCCGGTGCACAGCTTTTTGACCCCACTACCGTACGCAGTGACTTTATGCAGAATTTTGTTTATAATATAGCCGGAAACTATATCGACAAAGCAACCGGCGAGTGCTACTTTAACACACCCGAGTTTATTTCTCTCCTTAACCTTGCAAAGAGTTTCCCCGAAGAATTCAACTACGACGATTACGACTGGATGGCGGCACAGGATTCATTTAAGAATGACAAAACGCTCTTAAACTTCATGTATATGTATAATTTCAGAAGTATCGTTGAAAGCGAACTCGTAACCTTCGGTGAACCTGTTACTTTCCTCGGCTATCCCGGAAATAACGGCAGTACCGGCTTAACCGCAACGCTTTCGGAAGAGCTTGCGATTATGGCGAAGGCGAAAAATCCCGACGGCGCTTGGGAATTCGTGAAAGGTTACGTAACCTATAAAGACCCGAACGAACAAGGCGAAGGGAACACATACTCGATTTTACAGTCAAAGCTTGACGCTATGGCGGCGGAAGCCTTAGAACGCCCCTTCTATATTGACTACGAAACAAAGGAAAAAATATACTATGACAACACGTACTATATTAACAATCAAGAAGTAAAGATGCCGAATAATACCCCCGAAGACAACGCGAAAATAATGGCGATGATTAACAATATATCATCTATTCAGCGTTCCGAAAACGAGCTTAAAGCGATTATAGAAGATGACGTAACTTCATTCTTCTCCGGGCAAAAATCAGCAGAAGAAACTGCCGAAATTATCCAAAACCGCGCATCAACTTATGTAGCGGAATCCAGATAATATTCAAACTGCATCCGAAATTCGGGTGCAGTTTTTTTGAGTTAAATTTAACTTGACAATCGACTGAAAATGACTTATAATATTATTATCGGCTTTAATGAACATAATAATCTTAAAATTTTCGGAGGAAAATAATGAAGCTTAGGAAAATCGCGGCTTTTATTATCGCAGGCGCATTATTATGTATGAGCGCAGTACCTATATTTGCAGCGGAAGAACCTGACGTAGTAATCTACTATACCAACGACATTCACGGCTATTTTGAGGGCGTTGAAGGAAATATCGGACATGATAGAATTGCCGGAATTTATGAAACAACTAAGGAAGAAAATATCAATACTTACCTTATTTCTGCCGGAGACATGATACAGGGAACGTATTTTGTAAATAATAACCGCGGCGAAGCGGCAATGGACATAATGTCAGCGGCAGGATATCAGGCGATGACCCTCGGCAATCACGAATTTGATTTCGGAACAGACAGGATTTTGGAACTTCGCTCCATGTTTGATAATCCGGCGTTTATGACACAAGCGGGTTTCGGCGGTATACACTGGGCAGCACCTGTAATTTTTGAAACAGATGATTATACAGTCGGATTTTTCGGCATAACTTCACCCGATACACAGGAGTCTTCAAACGGCGGACGTGATATTGATTTCGGAACAAAAGAAAGCCTTGTAACATATGCTAACGATACCGCATCATCTCTTAAAGCAGATGGCGTTGACCTTGTAATCTGTGTAGCACATATGGGCGTATTGGATGAAGGTTTCGGAACAATTTATGACCTCCGCGATGCTACAAGCGGCATTGATCTCTTTATCGACGGACATTCCCACACACAGCTTTCCGATATAACGGAGGAAGACGGTAAGCCGTTAATCGTTTCTGCCGGCGAATACGGGCAGGAACTCGGCAAAGTTACATTCACCCCAGATGAGAACGGCGGCTTCAAAGCGGCGGCAGTAAGTATCACTCCCGAAGAAGCATATGCAACAGAACTTTCGGAGGGCGGTAAGGCTAAAGAAGCTGAAGTTAAAGCTGTAATTGATAAATGGGCAGCTGTTGCTGATGAAAAGGGTAACGAAGTTATTGCAGTTAACGAAACCGAACTGAAATTCGACCGCCCGACACTTCGTACAAGTGAATCTGCTCTCGGCGATTTTACAGCCGACGCAATAAGAGCGGTTTCCGGCGCAGATATAGGCTTAATGAACGGCGGCTCAATTAAGGGAGACCTTCATGCGGGCGATATAACTGTTGCGGATATAAATACAATTCTTCCTTATATTAACTATATTGTTATGGCAGAGGTTGACGGTAAAACGCTCCGTGCAACCCTCGAACATTCCGTTTCGGAATATCCTGTTGAGACAGGCGGCTTTTTACAGATTTCGGGAGCGGCGTTTACCTTTAATCCTTCTGCAAAACCCGGCAGCAGAGTAATAGATATTACTGTCGGCGGCACTCCTCTTGACGATAATGCGATTTATACGGTTGCTACAAACGATTGGATATCGGGCGGCGGCGACGGTTACGCTGTTTTAGTACCGAGTTTTGATAAAACACTCCCTCTCGCACATCCCGAAACAACAACACTAACCGAAGCGGTTGCGTGGTATATAGGAACTAATCCCGAAATTCCGAGCGGAACCGGGCGTATAGATATGGTTACGAATGATTCGACGTCAGAAGACATTTCGGCTCCGGCAACCTCCGCTCCCGCAACCGGGAATACTCCGCTTTATGTTATGGCAGCTGTTGCTATATTAGCCCTCGGCGGCGCGGTAGTTTCCCGTAAGAAATAAGCTGTTTTACGAATCCCCGAACCTACTACTATGTTGATAAAAAACAAACCGATTACGTTTTTCGTAATCGGTTTGCGTTATAAAGATTGCTCTATTTGAAAAGTATACCTGCGCCGCCGTAGCTGTAAAGCTTACATGGTGCGGGGAATTTAGGTTTACCGCCCGAAAGTTCACCGTTTTGGATTTTTATCGCACATTCAAGTTCCGCAGTTAAAGCAGCAGGCGGAAGTTCCGCTTTACCGTGACAGGCGTAAAAACCATATCCCGGGAAGCTTTCCGAAAGCCTCTTAAGGCTTGCTATATAGCTTTCGAGGTTTCGCCCCGCTCCGAACATATAGACATCGCTTTCGGAAACACTGTCGCCGGAAAAAATCATCTTGTTTTCATCATCAATGAAAGCAACATTTCCCGGTGTATGCCCGGGGAGAAGCATAACGCGCAGTTTGCGATTTCCGGCGGGTAAAATATCGCCGTCCCAAAGCGGCTTCACAGTAAAATCATGCTTTCCGAGATGTTCGTACTCCGCAGGATGAATATAGACGGTATCACCCTTTCCGAAGCCGCCGATATGGTCTCTGTCGGTGTGAGTAACAGTCATAGTTACTTCCGAATCGCCCGCTATTTCCGAGAGTTTTTCGTGAAAACTTTTCCCGCCCGTCATACAGGCGTCAATTAAGAGCGTCCCATTTTCACCATGCAAAAGAAAACAGCGTACGAAAGCTTCATCAATAGACCATAAGTCATCACAAAGTTTTGTAACTTTCAAGCACATTTTATCTACCTCACAAAATTTATTATTCTGCCGAGTATTGAATCATAGTTATAAACCATTGGTTCGGTATGGGGGAAATACATAATCATCCTTATTATATAGAGAAGGACTGATATAACACAAAAAACTATGAGGAGTTTTTCAAAACGTTTTGCCGTCTCTTTACCGAAAATAAAAAGCGAAGAAAAATACACCCCGAAAATAATCACAGCCGGAATAACGAGAGGGTGATAGTGAAAACTTGCTAAAATATCACCGTGCATGAGCGCGAAAACTGCTCGTGTACCGCCGCAACCCATACATGGTATACCGCTGACAGAACTGAAAATACAGCCTGTACCTAAAAAGTTTGAAGCAAAAATTATATAAATTAAGGCAAATACCAAAACTCCCCAATAACTTTTTAACTGCTTGAGGAGATTTCGGAAGTTATTTATTATGTTTTTGTCGGAATGATTTTTATGATGAAAGACCGTTAACATTATTTATGTAGTCCTGAACCTGATACATACTGATGTAGATACCGATTCCGCCGATAAAATGGAAGATAAGCCATAAAGCGAAATTGCTTGAATAGGGGACAGCCTGAGGGTTTTGGGAACCGCGTACACCGGAGATGTACTGCAACGCTTTGTCCCATTTGTACCAATAATACCAAAGCGGAATTGCGCAGAACCACCCGAATATTATTATACCGCCGCTTACTTCTTCTGTGTTGCCGGAAAGGCGCTTAATCTCCTCGTTGGTGACGTACGACCAGTACATATAGTAGATATTACAGGTAACGATTGATAGAAGTATGCATATAGCAGGGCTTCTGTATGTAGGCACGCTGATCCCTCCGAAACTATAATATGCTTAATTTTATCATATTACCGCGAAAAATGCAATATAAAAAATAACTAAAAATGCCGAGATAAAAACGTCAGATTTACTAATATAATAATTTATTCGTAAAATGAAAAAAAATACCTACGTAAATTGTATATATATCAGAAACTCAGAAACGAGGTTTTATAAATACATGAAAAAATTAAGATTTACGGCAATTTTAGCGGCAATAATGCTATCGGCAGGAGTTATCAGTGCTTCGGCGGACGAAGTTATCGCAGATGAGACGGATGCTTACAGCGGATATAGCGTTTATGTGCCCTCCTCTTACGGCGGCAGCGGCGGCTCATCTTCCGATGTTTCGGATGTTGACCTTCAAACAGCCCTAACGAAGGTTAAGCGGCGTGTTGACGTACCCGCAGTCCTTTCTGAATTCGAGTACAGAGTAAATACTTTAGGCGGCATAACCACATTTAATTTTACTTGGACACCCAAAGACAGTACAGTTACCCCCGAACCGCTTAAAGTCGGCTCGACAGTACCTACCTACCTTAATGTTACAATCGTGGGCGATACAATTACAGATATAAGATATAACGAAAATAAAGTCTACGGCGGAGACGGCTCAGAACCGAGACAGCTTGGCAAAATTAATCCCGAAGATTACGAAACCTACGCAAAACGTGCGATAAAATTAGCTAATCCGGGTATGGAGGAAAAGGTTGAAGTTGGAGTTATGAACGCTTCGCTTTACGGCGAATCTGTAAACTGCTACTTTGTACGTGTCGAAAACGGCATAAGAGTTGCTTCAAACTCAGGCACTGTTTCCTTCGACAAAGATACAGGCAAGCTATATAGTTTTCACGTAACTTGGTGGGATAACGCACAGTTTACCGCACCGTCGTCGCGGCTTAATACTTCAAATATCCAAAAGAAGTATGAGTCCGCGATAAAACTAAATCCCGCGTATATTATAAAGAAAGACTACCAAAAAAACACAATCACAGCAGAGATAGTTTACACGCCCTCTGACAATTACGAGTTTGACGCATTTACCGGCAAAAAAACTACTATGTATGACGATATTTCAAAATATAACGACAGCGTAAATATTGACATACCCTCTGCAAACTACGGTTTTGATGTAGCGGAGTCTGCCGCCGGGATGGCTTATGATGATGAAGTACTTAACGATGAAGCAGTTGCGTTTACCGCTGCAGAGCGAAGAGAAATTGAAGAGAGCAAGGTTCGCTATACTAAGGAAGATGCAGTAAAAATCGTAGCCGCCGACCCTTATATTACCTATAACGATAAATATAAGCTTACCTCCGCGAATCTTTACAGCAGCACAGACTTCGGCAAAGAAAAGAACACATGGAGATTGCAGTTTGTTTTAGATGACGACAAAAAAAGCGGTAATATATCCGTAACCCTTGATGCTGATACAGGGAAAATTGAGCAGTTTACGCAGTCCGGCGATAATGTAGGAGCAGTCGATTATCCTGTTTATGAATATGAAGATGTAATACTTGTTGAAGAAGGTACCGACAACGGTGATGCAAAAGAAAAAACGCCGATGTTTGATGTTGCAAAGTCGGTGAAGTTAGCAGAAGAAGCCGCGAAGTACTATTTCGGGAATTCATTCAATGAATACCGAGGTGTTTCTGCGAATACTAAGCCCCTTACAAAGGACACAAAAACAGGGAAGACAATAAATATCTACGCCAGAGAGTTTGTTTATAATCGTTACCACGAAAACATCCCCGTTAACGGCGAAAGCGTCCGGGTTACGGTTAACGCATACGGCGAGATTAGGAGCATTTCGCAAAACCATACAGAAGTAATCTTCCCGAAAGCGGATATATTAACTTCCGCAGAAGCCTTTGAAGAACTTTGGAAGCAAACTAAATTCTCGCTTTATTATGCCGGATTTACTGCCGACGGAACTCCCCATACCTATTTGATGTATAATCTTCCGAGTTATTATATGAATGCCCGTACAGGAAAGCTTTCCGATTATTACGGAAAAGCCATCCCGAAATCGGATACTGATGAAAGGTATGAGTACTCAGACCTTAAGACAGACGGATCAGGCTTTGCTGAAAGGATTGCGGAACTCGGGTACTATGGCATACAGCTTGAGCCGATTGACGGAAAATTCGCGCCGCAAACCGAGATTACCGGTAAGGAATTTTATAACCTTTTGAGGAACTACACCGGCGGATATTATAACAGCGATGCTATTTTCGGAATAGATAAATCGGAGAAGTCTGTAACCTACCGCGATGCAGCGAAACTCTTTACAACAATGTCAAACTTAGGAGCAGCGGCAAAGCTTGAAGGCATATATGCGCAAGTTTTCACCGATATTCCCGTTTCCGACCCTGACATAGGCTATATCAATATTGCCGATGCACTCGGGCTTCGTTTCTTGGACGGTAACGCTTTTAAGCCCGACAATAAGGTAACGAGAGCCGAAGCGATTAATATGTTCTATAGATTTGTTGCTTACGGTGAATAAAACCCACTTCATAAAAACAAAAACAGCGTACGAAATCGTACGCTGTTTTCTATACACGGTAACGGTGTAAAAATTGAATTTTTATAAACACGAAAACGGTGTATATAGGAGATTGATATATACGCGGAAACAGAATATTACTGTATACGCAGAAACGGAGTATACGCCATATTGTTGTATACGCGCATATGGCGTATATCGGAAATGCTTCACACTTTTATCGTACGCGATTTACGTTTGCGAGGGATGAATTTATCGCGTGCTTCTGCTTTTGATTCGAGGTAGACTTCCATAAGGCTTTGGAAGAAGATATCTTTTGCTTCTTCTTCAATATCGGTAGCCGCAAAGAGTAAAGCGGTGCGGGAGAGGAGCTCTTTTGCTTCCGCAAGCCCGTTTTCGCCGAATTTGTCCTGTACGGCAAGGAGGTAAATCTCTGCGTTAACGTCGTCGATAGACTCATCTTCAAAGGGTGTCGAGACCACGTTGCGGTCATCCTCAAGAAGGTAGCTTACCGAAACGCCGAGCGAGTCCGCAAGCTTTTTAACGTTACCGCTTCTCGGCATAATTCCCATAGATTCATAGGTGTAAATAGTACGTTCGGTGATACCGGAACGCCTTGCGAGTTCCGTTTGGGAGAGGTTAAGTACTAACCGGCAGCGTCTTAATTTTTCGGCGAAAGTCATATAAAAGTCCCTCTTTTTCAAAATAAAACTACGGGAAAATAATATTCCCGTAGTTATTTTAACATTTATATTCCGATTTGTCAAATGAATATGATGAATTAATAATAAGTTTACAATTGCTAATCTAAGACGCACACATTAACTTCGTGTGCGCACATCATATTTACTTAATCTAAGACGTACACATTAACCTGATGTGCTCCCCAATCATAACACTCGTCAATAGTATCCATGTAGAGATCGACAAGGCAGGTACCGTTTAGCAAACTTGTTCCTGTGTCGGCGGCTATCGCGTAACCGTAGATGCGTTTGTTGTCGGTTGAAGCTATGTATAGCTTTGTACCGTAGGGGATAACGGAGGGATCGACTGCAACCATACCCGGAGAAGCTGTTCTGCCGGAAGCGGTTTTCGCGCCGTCGTAAGCGGAGTATGCAACGCCTTTCCCGGTATATACGGCAGAATATTCGGTAGGAACACCGTTTTCATCAAGAGAGAACCATTCGGGGACTTCAAGCTCCGAAATCATATTGTCGGGAAGATACCGAACCTTCGAGCCGACATGGATAACTCTGTCCTGAGGAGGATTTTTGTGCTCCGAGAGGAGTTCAACCGCCTTAAGCCTACCGCTCACATATGTACGCTTGACATTGCTGATGCGCTGTCCGTGCATACCCTCTGTCATGACAATCTCTGTGCCTTTTGTGAGATTTGGATCATCTTTGTAGATTGTGGAAAATTCGATGACATCAACATCTGTAGTAATCTTCTCTGAAACGCGGTTTAAGAGGATCGCCGGAGCGGGATCTGAACTGACAGGAGCAGGAGTATTATTTATAAGTGCAGCGAACGCAATGGCGTTTTCTTCGGTTTCGGAAAGCGTTTCATCGGCTGCGTGTACATTTTTTCCGACTGTAAGAGTAATTAAGAAAATTGCCGCGACAACCATAAGCGGAATCATAAACAGCCGTCGTGCGGGCTTTTTGATAATAAGCATATAACCACCTTTCATAAAGACAGTATACACTATATTTTTAGTAATGTCAAATCAAAAACAATACTTGATTTTGTGCACTTTGCACAAGTGCTGTAACCAATGTACTACTTTTGTCACCATTTTTTAACTTAATTTTACCTAAACACTGACATAAATTGAAGCTGTAAGGAGATTTTCTTGTGTAGTTGCACAAAAACATCAGCACTTCAAGAAAATACCGTAAAGTGCTAAATATGTTATAATATGATTTATTAAAATGGATTATTAATGTAAATGTCGGAAATAATATCCGCTGTTATCTTCATTTCATCGGCGGTTGTGTGAAGCCCCATGCTAATGCGTATTACTTCAAAAGCTTCATTTACGTTCATTCCCATTGATATTAAGACATGGCTCGGTGAATGTGAGGAAGCGCTGCAAGCCGCACCGCCGGAAACGTAAATTCCGCGCATATCAAGAAGAGTAATTGCTTTTTCAGAGGGCAATCCGGGCAGTCTCAGCGAAATTATTCCCGGATATACATTTTTTTCCGTAACGGTTTCCATTATTTTAGGACATTTAGAGCGTAAAATTCTCATGAAATCATCCCGAAGTCTCTGCAATCGCTCAAGTTCAGTACTGAAATCTTTCGGTAAAGCTTTAATCGCCGCGCCCATCCCGCATATTCCGGGCAGATTTTCAGTACCGCCGCGCCTGTGATTTTCCTGCTCTCCGGCGATTAAAGGCTTTGCAGGAAAACCCTGCTTTATATATATAAAACCGATTCCGCGAGGTCCGTAAAATTTGTGTGCGGATACACTCGCCATGGTTATATTTGTCATATTTATAGGCATATGTCCGAACGCAGCAACTGCATCCGTGTGGAAAGGAATTTTACGGGACTTAAGAACTTCCGCTATTTCATTGATAGGACTAATGATACCGGTTTCGTTGTTAACGTATTGTATGCTCACGAGAGCGGTTTCGGGACGAATTGCCGCTATAACTGCTTCCGGCGTGATAATACCGTTACTGTCAGCGTGGGCAATGCTTATTTCACACTTAAAATTAGCCGCCGCCGCAAAGATTGAACTATGCTCCGCCGCGCCGATTACTATGTGTTTTCCTGACGCACCAAAAATCGCCTGACTATTTGATTCAGTTCCTCCGGAAGTAAAAAAAATTTCCTGAGGTGCTGCCCCGATAAATTCCGCGATCTGTTTTTTCACTTCAATCATCTTCGCTCTGCAAGGAGCAGACGCTGAATACGCCGCCGACGGATTTGCTGTCAGCGTTTTCATACATTCGCTTACAGCTTCAATTACCTCATGTTCAGGTGCTGTTGTCGCGGCGTGGTCAAGATAAATCATAATTTCCCCTATTAGTAATTTTGCGGGGGAGATAAATTTCTCCCCCGCAAAACTATATTAAGATGAACTAAAGCTTATGACTAAAGAGCAATTTTAACGGAATTTTTCCCGGTAAGTTCAGCCGTACGTTCGTCAGGCTGACCCATACCAACATAGAGTACAGGAGTACCTTCGTTTACATGGTTACCGGAATCGTCAACGACTGTGAACTGCTTAGCTTTTATGCTCATGTTTACGATAACCTGCTCTCCGGCGGGAACAGAAACACGCTTGAAAGCCGCAAGGCGCGGATTTTTCGGCGCATCTTTACTGCCTTCATTTTGCAGATAAACTTGTACAACATCTTCTGTGTCACATTTGCCGGTGTTCACTACAACCGCTTCTACCTTAGCATCTCCGTTGTCCTGTAAGCTTGCAGAAGCAGATTTTACCGAAACATCGCCGTATGTCAAGCCGTAACCGAACGGATAGAGCGGCTTAAAGTCGATGTAACGATAGGTTCTGCCCTTCATGTCATAATCTGTAAATTCAGGCATCTTCGGAAGGTCGTCATTGTGATAGAAGGTAACCGAAAGCTTGCCGGAGGGGGAAACTTTGCCGAACAGAATGTCAGCAACGGTTTCGCCGCCCTGTCCGCCGGGATACCAAGCGTGAAGAATAGCCTTTGCGGAATCGTTAACCTCTTCAAGGTCGATGGAACTGCCCGCCATAAGTACTACAACAACAGGCTTGCCCTCTGCCATAACAGCTTTCATCATTCTGCGCTGACTCCCCGGGAGGAGGAGGTCGAGTTTGTCGCCTGAAGCCGCAGAGTTACCGGTGTCGCCCTGTTCGCCCTCGAGGCTTTCATCCAAGCCTACGACCATGATAACGAGGTCAGAATGAGCCGCCACGGTGCGTGCTTCGGAGATACGGTCGTCGTTGTTTCCGAGACCTTCAACGCGATCACCGTTAAGTTTAGAACCTTCGGAATAGAGTACCTTAGCATCTTTGCCTACATAGTTTCTGATACCTTCAAGTACGCTGATATATTGTGATGAATAGCCGTGATAGTTACCGATGAGAGCCGCTCTGCTGTAAGCGTTAGGTCCGATTACGCCGATTGACTTGTATTTGTTAATGTCGAGAGGAAGAATCCCGTCATTTTTAAGGAGCACGCAAGACTTTTCAGCTGCTCTCTTAGCGAGTGCCAAGTGCTTGTCACACTCAACAACACTGTAATCAATGCTGTCAAATTCGCTTCCGTCACCCATAATTCCGAGGAGATAGCGAGTGGTGAAAAGCCGCTCAGCGGCAGTACGAATCTGCTCTTCTGTAACGAGACCGTCGTTGTAAGCTTTGAAAATATGAACGTAAGTATTACCGCAGTTAAGGTCACAGCCGTTCTTGATAGCAAGAGCAGCAGACTCCTCAACAGAGTTTGTTACCATGTGGTTAGTATGGAAGTCTTGAATAGCCCAGCAGTCAGATACAAAATGTCCTTTAAATTTCCATTTTCCGCGAAGAATATCTACCATAAGAACGGAATGTCCGCAGCACGGCTCGCCGTTTGTGCGGTTATAAGCGCCCATTACCGATTCAACATCTGCTTCGGTTACGAGTGCTTCAAATGCCGGAAGGTAAGTTTCTTCCATGTCCTTAATTGAAGCTTTCGCATCAAATTCATGACGAAGTGCTTCAGGACCTGAGTGTACAGCATAGTGTTTAGCACAAGCCGCCGCCTTCATTACAGGACCGTCGCCTTGAAGTCCGTGTACAAAAGCTTTTCCGAGTTCGGCGGTGAGGTAAGGGTCTTCACCGTATGTCTCGTGACCGCGCCCCCAGCGAGGGTCACGGAAGATGTTAATATTCGGTGTCCAGAAAGTTAAGCCTTTGTAAATGTCGCGATCGCCGCGTGCGGAGAATTCGTTGTACTTCGCCCTTCCTTCTGTAGCTACGATGTCGGCGATTTCGTCCATCATTTCAGGGTCGAAAGCAGCCGCCATGCCTACTGCCTGCGGGAAAACGGTAGCAATACCGGCACGTGCAACACCGTGGAGGGCTTCCGACCACCAGTTGTAGGCGGGTACACCGAGACGTTCGATTTCCGGCGCGTCATAACGAAGCTGTGAACAAGCTTCTTCTGTAGTCATCTGTGCGACGAGGGCTTTTGCCTTTTCTATTGCTGTTTTACGTTCCATTTAGATTACTCCTTGCAAAATGTGGAAAAAAAGATTTTTACTATTGCAGAAATGACGCGAAACCGCGCCATTTCATTTTGTATTAGATTTTCATAGGGTTTGGTCCGTAGCCGAAGGTTTTCACCAACAGTTGCGACAACAAATTGTCTGCCGCCGCCGATTCGTACCACCGCCGCCGATTGCACACCCTTGTCGGATTCTGCCCACTTATCCCTTTACGCCGCCGAGAGCAACGCCCGCGATGATGTATTTGGAGAGGAGGAAATATACCACAAAGAGGGGGAGAACGGTGAGTGAAAGACCAAGGTAAACTGCGCCGTACTCGGTTTTGTAGATATCGCCTTTAAGTAAGCTAACCATGATAGGCATGGTGTAGTTGCTGTTGTTGGTAAGAAGGATAAGAGGAAGGAAGAGGGCGTTCCAGTTACCTACAAAGGAGAAGATTGCCTGTGTCGCCATAGCCGGCTTCATTATAGGGAGTACTATACGGTTGAAGGTCGAGAACTCACGCGAACCGTCAATACGAGCGGCTTCGAGAAGGTCCATCGGAAGGTTTGCAACCATGTACTGCCGCATGAAGAAGACCGTTGCGGGGGCAGCCATTGCGGGGAGAATGAGCGCTAAGAAATTGTTTACCATACCGATTTGATACATAAACTGATAAAAACCGATAGAAGTAACCTGTGCGGGGATCATCATTACGCCCATGATAATCGAGAAGAATGCACCTCTCGCTCTCCAGTTATACGCAACGAGCGCATACGCTGTGAGGGTTGAGAAGTAGATATTCAGAGCAGTTGCTCCGATTGAGATAATCATCGAGTTTACGAAACCTTGGAACGGATTAAACGTCTTGCCGGTATAAACATCAAAGTTATTTAATAAGTCAGTTCCGGGTATGAGTGTAACAGCACTCTGTTGAATTTCGTAAGTCGAACGCGTTGCGTTTATAAACATTATGAGGAACGGGAAGATAGAGAGAATGGTAAGTAAGATACAAAGTGTATAAGCGAAGATTTTGAAAGCAATACTTCCGTTGCGCGAACTTACTTTAGTCACAGCAGACCCCTCCCCCCGGCAGTTTTATCGGCAAGCGCCTGTGCCTTGCGGTTTTGTTTCATCATCTTGTTTTGAGCGACTTCATCCTTATCGCGCATGAGCCAGAAGAGGAGCAGTGATGCTAAAACTATGATAACGAACATTATCATACTTGCAGCAGAAGCTCGTCCGTACATATAGCTTCCGGCAAATGCTTGGTTATAGATGAACAGCGAAGCGGTAGTAGTTGAACCCGCAGGACCGCCGTTTAAGTACAGTCTCGGGATATCGAACATATTAAGACCGCCGATGAGGCTTGTTACGAGAGTGTATATGAGGATTGTTCTGATGTTCGGGAGTGTTATACCGAAGAATTGCTGGAAGGTATTTGCACCATCAATATCGGCAGCTTCAAAAATATCGGGGGAGATACCCAAAACGCCGGAGATAAGGATTAGCATTGTATAGCCGTACCACATCCAGAATTGGATAAATGCAACGATAACTTGTGAAACGGTTTTGTCAATGATAAAGTTAATCGGACTGTCAACAAAGCCGAATCTAACGATTAAATCGTTAACCGGTCCCATCGGATAACCGAAGAAGGTGGAGAAGAGGATAGCGATGGTAGCAGCGGTTATGATGTTGGGCATATAGAAGATGACCTTGAAGAAACCTTGCCCTTTGAGTTTCGTACGTCTTGTAGTAAACCACGCGGTGAGTAAGAGTGCAAGTAATATCTGAGGGATGAAGTTCATCATCCATATCCAAAGGGTATTACCAATGGATTGTTGGAAACTCTTGTTAGTTAGGATTGTTATGTAGTTCTGGAACGGGTTGTCCAGAGAAGTCCACATTGCGGTATCGAGACCCTTAGCGCCCATGAAACCGATTACCATCGTGTAAAGGGTCGGGTACAGGGAAAACAGCAAGAAAGCTACAACAAACGGAATACTGAACATATAACCGTATTTGGCATAGCTTAAGCGTTTCCTGCGTTTCATCTTATCGCTCCCTCCGAGTACGTAAACAGAATTTAACTGTGATTATAAACCTTTAAGTTATGATTGGCTGTTACGATTTTTTAAAGTAAGCGCGGGGATAGCATCACAGGTGCTGTGCCGCTATCCCCGCTGCTACACTTTGCGGTTTTATTCTACTATAACGTCGAGGTTGTCAGCAACTTGTTGCTTGAACCATGCGATTGCATCGTCAATAGTAGCAGTACCGGAAGTATACTGACGAACTGCATCACGATAGTAACCGTTGATGGTTTCATCGTATTGGGTGAGGTTAGAACCGTTAGCGAATTGGTTAGCAGGTACGAATATGTCGAACATATTCTGACCGCCGAGGAATTCCATATCGCCGTTGGACTTGGACATTACAGTACCGGAAGCAACTGTATCCTTAGTACCAACTGTGCCGGCAACCATAGTACCGTTAGCCCAGTAATACTGGAGACCTGTATCGGAAGTATCAAGAGTAACCCACTCAATGAAGTCGCCGATAGCTTCCTTGTTAGGAGATGTAGCGGAAGCGAGGAGCCATGTGCCGCCCCAGAAGAAGCCGCCTGTAGGTTCGCATACACGCCAGTCGCCGTAAGTGCCTTCGCCCGGTGCAGTACCGCCGCAGTTAGGAGCGATTGTGTAGTTGATGAGCCAAGCAGGTCCGAAGTAACCGAAGATAGGTTGAGCACCAACGCCCTTCATATCGCCCATCCAAGCTTCGTTCCAGTCTTGAGTATCATTGTGGTAGCCGCCTTCCATGAGTTTCATGGAAAGATCGAAGAATTCGCGGCGTTCAGGAGAGATTGTGAGTTTGCCGTCAACGATCCAGCCTGTGGAGGAGGAGTTCTCGATCGGGTGCCAGATGTCGCCGTCGCCGGAAACTATGCCGTAGCCCTTAGCCTTGAGTTCAGCAGCAGCTTCGAAGAACTTATCCCAACCGGGACCGATTTTGCTTCCGATTGTAGCAGCATCATCAGTTCCCCATGTGTCGATAGCGAGGGAAGATCTGTAGATGAACGCGCCGCCTGTTGCTTGGTAACCGAGACCAACAACGTCGCCTGCGGGGTTAGAACCTATATCAACTGTGTATTGAGCAATATCGCCTGCGGTGATAAGAGCATCAACATCAATACCGAGATCCTTATAAGGAGCAGCGTAGGAGGACATATCGCCCTTTGTATACTTGATGATGAAAGCTGCTTCTGCGCAGTAGAGGTCGGGAGCAGTTGTGCCGCCGGTAGCGAGTGCTTGGTCAAGAGCGGGCTGATAAGCGCCGTCTGTAGTAGCGATGATGGTTGTGTTGAGTTCGTACTTTTCAGCGCGGTCCGGATATACTTCAAAATACTTTGTGAACATATCGGGAACTTCTACTGTGAAGGACATGATATTGAGGACAGTTTTGCCGTCTGCTGAAGGAGCAGGAGCATCAGGTGTAGCAGGAGCATCAGCTGCAGGAGCATCACCGGAAGGTGCGGGAGTTGTTGTTGCTGCATCGCCGCCTGTACAAGCTGCTAAAGAAGCGATCATAGCAACAGACAACACGGCTGTAAGAATTCTTTTTTTCATTGAAACCTCCTAAAATTATGGGGTATACAAATTTTTAGTTAACTAAACCTATTAATTAACCATTATTTAGATAATACTCCGTATGAACTAAACCTATTAAACAGTTCATACATGGGTACAGTCTACAAAAATAATATTCGGTGCGATATAATATGTAATTTTGCTCGCTTAAAATATTGCACCGCAAAATCCGGTGATACGTTTACTTTACACACCGGAAATGCCGGAAAATTATGTTATTTTCTAAAACCGTAAAAACGATTAAATAAATTTCACACTGGCGGCACATCAATTTCACAAGGCTCACACCTTCTGCATTGACTATATTGTAACAGATGAAAATGCTATTGTCAATACTTTCACAAAAAATTTACAAATAGAATAAAAGGGGAGGTACTTTTTTGTGCAGTATGACAAGAGAAATCGCAAATTTGGCTTGACAAAGAGATAATTATAATGTATAATAGAAGGGAAATTAATGATAAGGGTGAGATAGATGGGACTTAGTCTTGCTGAGAAGATACTTAAGACACATATAACCGACGGAGAATTTGTAAAGGGAACTGAAATCGGGATAAGGATTGACCAGACGCTGACACAGGACGCGACAGGTACGATGGCGTACTTAGAATTTGAAGCGATGGGGATTCCGAGAGTAAAGACGGAGCGTTCTGTCGCGTATGTGGACCACAATACGCTCCAGAGCGGGTTTGAGAATGCCGACGATCACCTTTTTATAGGCTCTGCGGCGAAGAAATTCGGTGTTTATTATTCGAGACCCGGAAACGGGATATGCCATCAGGTTCACCTTGAGCGGTTCGGTATTCCGGGGAAGACGCTTTTAGGCTCTGACAGCCATACGCCGACCGGCGGCGGTATAGGAATGATAGCTATAGGCGCGGGCGGACTTGACGTTGCGGTTGCAATGGGCGGCGGCGCTTACTATATAACCTACCCGAAGATAGTTAATGTAAAGCTTTCCGGGAAACTTAGGAGCTGGGTTTCGGCGAAGGATGTTATCCTTGAGGTTTTACGCCGCCTTACCGTTAAGGGCGGGGTAGGAAAGATTATAGAGTATACCGGCGAGGGAGTGAAGACACTTTCCGTTCCGGAGCGGGCTACAATTACCAACATGGGCGCAGAACTCGGCGCAACGACGAGTATATTCCCTTCGGATGAGATTACGCTCGACTTCCTCAAAAAAGAAAACCGCGCCGAAGTCTGGACAGAACTGAAAGCGGATGAAGATGCTGTTTATGACGAGACGATAGAAATAAATCTGTCGGAGCTTGTACCGCTTTCGGCTTGCCCTCATTCGCCCGATAATATAAAGTCAGCCGAAGAAATAGGTAAAATTAAGATAAATCAGGTTTGCATAGGTTCTTGCACGAATTCTTCGCTCCTTGATATGATGAAGGTTGCGTACATTCTTAAGGGAAAGACTGTAAACCCTGACGTGCAGCTGTCGATTGCGCCCGGCTCGAAACAGGTGCTTGAAATGCTTGCGAAAAACGGACTTCTTGCCGATATGATTGATGCGGGAGCAAGAATTCTTGAAAGTGCCTGCGGACCGTGTATAGGTATGGGGCAGTCGCCGAATTCGGCAGGCGTGTCTCTACGCACATTTAACAGAAATTTCCTTGGGCGTTCCGGCACAAAAGACGGACAGATATATCTTGTATCGCCGGAGACAGCGGCTCTCTCAGCAATTAACGGTTATTTCTCCGACCCGAGAGAGTTAGGGGATATGCCGGAATTTAAGCTTCCCGAAAAGTTTGATATAAACGATAATATGGTAACTTTGCCGGCAAATGAAGCGGACTCCGCCGATGTTGAAATCCTCCGCGGACCGAATATTAAGCCTTACCCGAAGACCGCACCCCTTGCGGAGACAATTTCCGCGAAGGTCAGCCTTAAAGTAGGGGATAATATCACTACGGACCATATTATGCCGGCAGGAGCGAAAATATTACCCCTCCGCTCAAATATTCCGGAAATTTCAAAGCACTGTTTTGTTGTATGCGACGATAAATTCCCCGAACGCGCTAAGACTTTGGGTGAGAGTATAATTGTCGGCGGAGCCAACTACGGACAGGGTTCGAGCCGCGAACACGCAGCGCTTGCGCCGCTCTATCTCGGTGTAAAGGCAGTAATAGTCAAGAGTTTTGCGCGTATTCACAGAGCAAACCTTATAAATGCCGGGATACTGCCACTCGAATTTGCGGATGAAACGGCTTTCGATAAAATATCAGAGGGAGATGTTCTCGAACTCCCGAATATAGCGGAAGAAATAAAGTCAGGGAAGTCCGAATTCAACCTTGTTAATAAAACAACAGACGAGCAGTTTACCGTAAAGTGCGAACTGTCAATCCGTAATCGTGAGATTATGCTTGCAGGCGGTCTGCTTGACTACACGAGAGAGAAACTTGCGTAAGCGGACGGCTAATACAGAGGAAACTTGCGTAAGTGTGACGGTTAACTTTGAAGAAGCTTACGAAAAATTTGTTAATGCAGAGTAATTGCGATAAAAATTATGGATGAAAACGACAAAATCAGCTTTTGCGGCATGGACTGCGGAGCGTGCGCGATTCGCGAAAGCGTTAACTGCGAAGGCTGTAAGGCAATGGATACCCCTTATTGGGACGGCATCTGCGAAATAAAAAACTGCGCGGCAGTTATGGGCGTGTCGGATTGCTCGTACTGTAAAAAATCCCCTTGCGAAATTATCCTCGACATTTCCCTCGACCCGGAAACAGGGGATGACGGCGAACGTCTCGAAAACCTCAGGCTCAGAAAAGATGCAAGAGAAGAGCGTAGCCTCCGAAATTTTCGCAGATGTGTCCTCGGCGGAACGTGCGGAATTACAGCCGGACTGCTTCTTGCAGGGATAGCCGGGGGAGGGCTTAATTGGTTTTACGCCCTCGGCGGAGGAGACTACAGGCTTATTCCGGCTTCGACAGACAGCATATGGATATATGTTATTATAGGCGCAGTATTCGGAACATTTATTCCGATAATAATTGAAATATTAAAGAGGTACAATAAAAATGGCTAAAATACAGATGACAACACCGCTTGTTGAGATGGACGGCGACGAAATGACCCGTATAATCTGGCAGATGATTAAGGACGTTTTAATCTGCCCCTACGTTGACCTTAAGACCGAATATTACGACCTCGGGCTTGTTCACCGCAACGAAACGGACGATAAAGTCACCTTCGATTCGGCAGAAGCTACGAAAAAATACGGTGTTGCGGTAAAATGCGCGACAATTACCCCGAACGCCGCGCGTATGCCTGAATATAATCTTAAGGAGATGTGGAAATCTCCGAACGGTACAATAAGGGCTATCCTTGACGGCACGGTTTTCAGAACGCCGATTATAGTAAAAGGCATTAACCCATTTATTCCCACATGGACAAAGCCGATTACCATCGCCCGTCACGCTTACGGCGATATTTATAAGAATACCGAACTTCAGGTTCAGACAGGCGCAAAGGCAGAAATCCTCGTCACTAATCCGGACGGCACTACTTCCAAAGAACTTATCCACGACTTTTCTGACGGCGCAGGGATAGTACAGGGCGTTCATAATACCGACAAATCTATTTCGGCGTTTGCTCGCACCTGTTTTAACTACGCTCTCGACACAAAACAAGACCTTTGGTTTGCTACAAAGGACACTATCTCGAAAAAATACGACCACCACTTCAAAGACATTTTCGCAGATATGTTTGAAGCGGAATATAAAGAAAAATTTGAAGCGGCAGGGATAGAGTATTTCTATACTCTAATCGACGACGTTGTAGCAAGAGTAATCCGCGGGCAGGGCGGCTATATCTGGGCTTGCAAGAACTATGACGGCGACGTTATGAGCGATATGGTTGCCACAGCTTACGGGAGTCTGGGCATGATGAGTTCCGTACTCGTTTCACCGGACGGAATATACGAATACGAAGCGGCTCACGGTACTGTTCAGCGCCACTATTATAAGCACCTTAAGGGTGAGCGCACTTCAACAAATTCAGTTGCTACAATCTACGCATGGAGCGGTGCACTCCGCAAACGCGGCGAACTTGATAACATACCCGAACTGATGGAATTTGCCGACAAACTTGAAGCGGCAGTCATAAAAACAATCGAAAGCGGAATAATGACAGGCGACCTCTACACTCTTTCATCCCTTGAAGACAAAAAGTCCGTATCAACCGAAGAATTTTTAGACGCGGTAAAAGCAAATATATAATAAACCGAAAAAGATCTGATTAGCAGTATTTGTTTTGGATTAAAGGGATAAACTCAGATGATATATGTCTTAGCCTTTATAGCGGTAATAATCATACTCTGTACATTTTTGGGAAAAGTCTCAGGCAAACTCGGAATACCGATGCTTGTGGTCTTTATCATTCTCGGTATGCTTTTAGGAGAAGACGGACCTATCCCGGCGCTTCGTATTCCGTTTGAAGACTTTGATATAGCAGAAAAAGTTTCGACCGTCTGCCTTATTTTCATTATGTTTTACGGCGGCTTCGGTACAAACTGGCAGCACGCAAAAAAACAGGCGGTTAAAGCAGGTCTGCTGTCCTCCGTGGGGGTAATCCTCACGGCAGAGATGGTTGGACTTTTCTGCCATTTTGTGTTGAAACTTGCTCTTCTTGAAGGTCTTCTAATCGGAGCAGTAATCGCTTCAACAGATGCGGCGACAGTCTTCTTTATCCTCCGCTCGAAAAAACTTAACCTTAAAATGGGAACAGCGCCCATGCTTGAACTTGAGAGCGGCTCAAATGACCCGTGGTCTTATATGCTGACAATCATAGTACTGCAAATTATGCAGATGCAAAACACAGCTGCGGAAATTTCACCGGCGGCGCTCTTTACAGAACTTGTCTTGCGGCAGCTTATTTTCGGATTCGGCTGCGGTGCTTTAATTGCGCTTCTTTCGGTAAGAATATTTAAAAAAATATCTGCGGCGGGCGTAACCTCAATTCTAATGGTTGCTATTGCTCTGCTTTCTTATGCGCTCCCATCAATGATAGGCGGCAACGGCTACCTTTCTGTTTATATAGTAGGAATCGTCCTCGGTAATACGCGGATTGATACGGAAGAAAAGGTCGCTTCCGTTCACTTTTTCGACGGAGTTACAAACCTTCTTCAAATTGCGCTGTTTTTCTTACTCGGACTGCTTTCAACCCCGCGAGAGATTCCGCTCGTTATCGGAACTTCTATACTTATAATGTTATTCTTAACACTAGTTGCGCGCCCGATAGCAGTAGGACTGATACTAACCCCCTTCAAAGCGCCCTTCAAACAGCAGCTGATAGTAAATATAGCAGGCTTTCGAGGTGCGGCGTCTATTGCATTCGCGATAATTATCAGTCTTGCGGGAGTAACTACTAATAACGATGTTTTCCATATTGTATTTTGTATAGTTTTACTGTCAATAATTGTACAGGGTATGCTTCTGCCATATCTTTCAAAGGAACTCGGAATGGTCGACGACCGCGAAGACGTTATGAAGACCTTCTCAGACTACCAGTCTGAAACAGACTTGCAGTTTGTTTCGGCAGAAGTAACGGCTGAGCATCCGTGGGCAAATAAGCTGATAAAAAAGGTAGTATTCCCGCCCGATGTCCGCGCAGTAATGATACTTCGCGGCGACGAAAAGGTAATCCCGAAAGGCGACACCCAAATTCTCCCCGGCGATGTACTTATTCTTGTAGGGAATGAATACCTTGACGAAAGGTCTGTAGGACTGACCGAACTTAGAATTGACGGCGGACATTATGCTTGCGGAAAGCGGCTTTCCGACATAAGATTTCTTAACAATGCGCTTGTCGTCTTAATCAAGCGTACTACAAAATCCGGCGTTAAAACCCTTGTCCCAAACGGTAATATCATTCTCTCCGACAACGATGTGCTTGTTATGGCAATGGCGGAAAAGGTAAAAACGGCGTAAAATTACTATTATAAAAGGCGGTTTGTTTATGGCAGTATTACGTATAGGTATCTTAACAAGCGGCGGGGATTGCTCCGGGCTTAATGCCGCAATGCGCGGTGCGGTTAAGGCGTGTTATGATCGCTTCGGCGAGAAGAATACCCAAATTATCGGCATCAAAAACGGTTACTACGGACTTATAAACGGTACTGCAAAAGAGATGAAGCCCTCCGATTTTTCCGGAATATTAACCCTCGGCGGTACTATGCTCGGTACAAAACGCCAGTCATTTAAAATGTTAACGTCGGTAGGAGAAGACGGCGTTGACAAAATTAAAATGATGAAAAATACCTATAAAGATTTGAAGCTTGACTGTCTCATAACTCTCGGCGGAAACGGTACGCACAAAACAGCAAACCTGCTTTCAAGCGAGGGGCTTAATATAATCGGTCTGCCCAAAACAATTGATAACGACATCTACGGCACAGATGTTACATTCGGCTTCCACACGGCTCTCGAAACAGCAACAGGCGTTATCGACAGACTTCATACTACCGCCGCAAGCCACAGCCGCGTAATCTTAGCCGAAATTATGGGCAACAAAACAGGCTGGCTTACCCTCTATTCCGGTATCGCCGGCGGCGCAGACGTTATAATTATCCCCGAGTGCCCCTACGATATAGAAAAAGTTATCGAAGCCGTCGAAGATCGCGCCGCCGCAGGCAAGAAATTTTCCATAATTGCCGTTGCCGAAGGCGCATACGACAAAGACGAAGCAAAACTCAAGCGCAAAGACCGCTCCAAACTCCGCGAGGAACAAGGCATAAAAACTGCCACCGAACGTATCGCTTATCAAATTGAAGCTTCAACCGGCATCGAATCCCGCGTCTGCGTTCCCGGGCATATGCTCCGCGGCGGTACCCCCTCCGCCTACGACCGCTACCTCTCAACCGCTATCGGCGCCCGTGCTGCAAAACTTATCGAAAGCGCCGCCTTCGGTTACTCAGTGGCCGTCAAAAACGAAATCATTACCGAAAATAAACTCCCCGACATAGCCGGCATCTCAAAACCCGTCCCCGAAGACTCCCAAGCAGTCAAAACCGCTAAACAAATCGGTATCTCCTTCGGGGCTTAGGGGTACTGGGTACTGGGTACTGGGTACGCTGGGGGGAGCTTTCTGAAGAAAGCTCCCCCCAGACCCCCCGCAAAGACTTTTTCGTCTTTTACTTCTTGGTTATTTTTTACTGAATAAGTGCCTCTTTTGTGAAATTAGCTTTGATTTATTAAATTCGTACCGATTTTTTGAAAACCATTTTATCTCATATTAACTAACACCTTTAATGAAAACATATATATTAAATATATCCCACTTCAAATATGTATAAATTGTAAAAATAAATGTATAGCTATTGCAAATTTGAGGGTATTGTGATATAATAATCTGTACCGCAATCCGATTGAAAGGTGTGCGGGCACCCCGGGGCAGAGTACCGTGAACCGTGTCAGGCGAGGAATCGAGCAGCACTAAGCGTGTCCGATGTGTCCGGCGGAATGCCCGTATACCTTTGAGTCGGATTGCAATATATTTTACGATAAAACCGAGAAGATTTTTTGTGAGAAAATTTTTTTCAAGATGGGCTAAAAATGCTCCCCGCACACTTTTTTGGCTTTGTATTTTAATAATTATCGCCGCGTTCTGCGAATGGTTTGTCCCGCATGACGTGAATTTAACGCGCTCTTTTTTCCTTGCGATGGTAATCCTAATCGGTTACAGTTTCTTCTTCACCGCATATAACGGAAGCGAACAGCCCTCTTACGACAAGCGGATTATTAAGGACAGCTTTCAAGGCGGCGGAAAATGCAGCCGCATTTTTAGCAGAGCATACAAGCTTTTTTCCGAGAGCGATTTTGCGGAAGCACTTACCATGTTTAACGAATTGAAGGAATATAACCTTAAAGGGCGCGAAAGTGCCGTACTTAGCTTTTATATCGGAAGATGCTACCAGTTTATGGGCTACTCCACCAATGCTTCTCAAAAATTCCGCGAATCTATCGAAAACGGAATCGGTGTTGACGAGGTTTACACTCTCTGCGGGCGCGAGATGGTTTCCTGCGGGAATTTCTCCGGCGCAGAAGATATATATAATGAACTTTTGGAAAAAGGTTCTGACTCTGACTATATCTACACCGATATGGGAATGCTTTACATAAAGGCAAACGAGCCGGAAAAGGCTCTTGAAGCATTTTCGACATCAATTAAGCATCATATGAACTATGCTTTCGCGATGGGCGGATGTGCACTTGCTTATGTGCTAAAAAAAGATGCTGTAAACGCGAAATTTTTCTTCGGTCAGGCTGTCCTTAATAACATTGATGATATCGACGGTTTTACGGACTATTACCTAAGCGTTGCCGAAACGCAGGGCATCTCCGAGGACATAGGCGTTAAGCCGAAACCGAAACTGTATTTTGACCCCTCAAAGATCGTAGGTGATGAGTGATGTATCAAGCACTCTATAGAAAATATCGCCCGAGAACATTTACCGATGTAGTTGCTCAAGAACACATTACAACGACGCTTCAAAATCAGATAAGAAGCGGCAAGACCGCCCACGCGTACCTTTTCACAGGACCGCGCGGCACGGGTAAGACTACCTGTGCGCGGATTTTCGCTAAAGCTATAAACTGCCTTAACCCTAAAGACGGTAATCCCTGTCTTGAGTGTGAAATATGCAAAGAAGCGGATACAGGTTCACTCCCCGATATAATTGAAATTGATGCCGCATCGAATAACAGTGTAAATGACGTGCGCGACCTGCGCGAAGCAAGCGTTTATACTCCCGAAATCTGTAAGGTAAAGATTTATATTATCGACGAGGTTCATATGCTTACAAAAGATGCGTTTAACGCGCTTTTGAAGATTATGGAAGAACCTCCCCCTCACGTGAAATTCATCTTAGCCACAACCGAACTTCACAAGGTAATTCCGACCGTAATTTCCCGCTGTCAGCGTTTTGATTTCCACAGAGTATCGGTTAAAGACATAGCAGACACGCTGAAAATTACAGCGAAACTTGAAAATATAAAAATTTCAGATGAAGCAGCAAAGCTTATCGCGAAAACCGCAGACGGCGGTATGCGTGACGGGCTTTCAATGCTCGATACCTGTATGGCGTTCGGAAGCGAAGTTACGCTTGAAATTGTATCAGCCGCCGCAGGAATAGCCGGGCGTTCACAGCTTTTCGAGCTTATTAAAGCGATTGCCGACAAAAACGCGCCCACGGCAGTAGAAATAGTTGACAGAATGTACAGCGACTCAAAAGACCTCATGCGCCTTGTAACCGAACTTGTGGAGCAGTTTAGGAACATAATGATGATAAAAGCGCTTCCGGAAGGTAAAGAGACTATCGCAGTCCTCCCGGAGGAACTTGTAACGCTTACGGAACTCGCCGAAAAACTTTCAATGACAAGAATTACGTCAACTATAATTACCCTTCAAAAGCTTTCCGAAAGTTTGGCAAGAGCGGTTGAAAAGCGAACATCATTTGAGATAGCGATTATTAAACTCTGCGAAGAAATTTCTCAAAAAACGCAGGAAGTCCGCAGTGAAACCCAAAACAATGCTTCAAACAGTGCGCTGATTGAACGAATAAGACAGCTTGAAATGCGAGTGACAATGTTTGAGCAAGCGCCGGGCGCAAGTACCCCGACAAGACCAGAGACAGGCACCGTCGCAAAAAATGAGACAAACACTTCTGCAAGACCGGAAGCAAGTCCTCCCGGCAGACCTGCACCGAATATTCCCGATTTATCGAAACTCACGGTCAGCGATTTTGCAATTTTTCCCGATTGGGAGAACGTTTTAACACGTTTCGGCGAAATTGAGCCGCACATAACCGCGACACTTGCAGGTTCAAGAGCGCTTTTTTACGAAAATATCCTGCTTATAATCGCGGAGAACAGATTTTTCTTAGAGCTTATAAAGCGCAAAGAAAATGCGGAACGGTTGCAATCAATACTTAGGAGCATTACCGGCAAACAGTTTTTTATACGCGCAAAATGCACTACTCCCGAAAGCACGGCAAATTCAAGCCCGGCGGCAAGAATAATTGAAACCGCACAAAAAAACAACATCCCTGTAAAAACGGATGAATAATAAAAAAACCTCGGAGGTTTATAAATGAAAGTCAGATTACCGAACGAATTCAGACAGGGCGGCGCCCAGAACATGAACCAAATGATAACTCAAGCGAAACAGATGCAGTCGAAAATTACCGAAGTTCAAACCGAGATTGAGGAACGTGACTTCAATATTTCCGTCGGCGGCGGCGCAGTTGAAATGATTATGAGCGGTAAAAAAGAAGTAAAGTCCCTCAAAATCAAACCCGAAGTAGTTGACCCTGCCGATGTTGAATCTCTTGAAGACCTTATCTTAAGCGCATTTAACCAAGGCGTTTCGGAAATCACAAGCGTAACCGAAACCGAAATGGATAAGGTTACGGGCGGAGTTTCGCTTCCGGGGCTGTTTTAAATAAACAGCACAGTTTAACGAGGGTGACTGTAATAAAAAAATTCCTGAAAACCTTAGGTATAACCCTACTTTTCGCCGTACCGCTGTTTATATTATGGCTTATTGTATACGTGCTTCTCTTTATAGTCTTTGCACTCAGCGGGATAATCGAAATCGGTAACGGTTGGAGTTTTTACTTAACCGACGGCGAACTATTATTTGAACTGCTCACATATATAAGTCTCATACCATGCTTCGCCTTAAGCTATCTTATTATCAGGAAAAAAGAGAAGCGAAGAGAGAGTATCTGTAAAACCTTAACCCTTTGGCGCAACATAGGCTTTTTAATTATTTTCGGCTTGCTTATCACACTCTTTTTCGACGACTGGCTTTTTTTCAACATTAAGGAATCACCGATTGACTATATTATTTTACTTACTTTAATTATTACTTTCACTATTATTCCCGCAAAGTTAAAAAAAGACGGGTGATAAAATGGCAACGCCCCTCCCGCTTATACTCCTCTCCGAACAGTTCGCTAAACTCCCCGGTATCGGCATGAAGACTGCCGGACGGCTTGCTTATCACGTCATGCGGATGAGCAAAGAGGATGCGGAAAACTTCGCAGAAGCAATAAAAAACGTTCACGGAACGCTTCGTGAATGTAAAATCTGCCGCAATTTCACCGATAAAGAAATCTGCTCAGTCTGCTCCGACCACCGCCGCGACAAATCGACTGTATGTGTAGTAGAACTACCGAAAGATATTGAAAGTTTCGAGAAAACAAACGAATATCACGGCGTATATCATGTGCTCCACGGGCTTCTTTCCCCAATGGACGGTATCGGCGCAGACGATATTCGCATAAAAGAACTTCTGAACCGAATCTCTTCCGACCCTGCAATCTCCGAAGTAATTATGGCGGCAAGCCCTACTGTCGAAGGCGAAGCGACAAGTATTTATATAGCAAAACTCTTAAAACCTCTCGGTATAAAAGTTACGCGTCTCGCTCTCGGTATCCCTGTGGGTGCAGTTTTAGAATACACTGACAGCATAACTCTTTTCCGCGCCCTTCAAAATCGTAATGAGTTATAATTTCCGACAGTTTTCTCCTCAACATTTTAGTTATTTTGCTGATTTTATCCTTAAATTATTGACATCTACCCTCAAAAGTGCTATAATATATTAGTCTCTCAACAGTAGGCAAGTGGGCAACAGTAGGCGAATGGACTACAACGAGCAACAATAGGCAACATTGGGATATAGCCAAGCGGTAAGGCAACGGACTTTGACTCCGTCATTTCGGTGGTTCAAATCCACCTATCCCAGCTTCGGCAGATACTTTTACATTGGGGTATCGCCAAGCGGTAAGGCACCTGACTCTGACTCAGGCATCCGGGGTTCGAATCCCTGTACCCCAGTAAATAAAATCCTCGTAACCTTTCGGTTACGAGGATTTTTTCTAATTTACCTTGAAGACGTTTGCTTGTTCGGTCAGGTTTGATGAAGTTTCCTTTAGTTCCACCGACAGTGTATTAATTTTATCTATATCATTGAGGTTTGAAGCTAAGACATTGGAGAGGTTGTCAATATCGCGGTTTATTGACTCAATCGTAAGGTTGAGTTCCCTCATTTCGCTTGAAAGTTCAAGAATACCTGAATTAGAAGCCTTTACGTTGTCGGAAATCTTATCAAAATAGCTTTCAGCTTCCGAACAGACCGCCGCACCGGCAACGGCTTTCTCAATCGTGATGGAAATAAGTTTCTGACTGTCCTTAGCCGCCTGTGCACTCTTTGCGGCAAGGTTTCTGACTTCCTCCGCAACGACAGCAAACCCTTTTCCGTGAGCTCCTGCACGCGCCGCTTCAACCGAAGCATTAAGTGCTAAAATATTGGTCTGAAAGGCAATATCGTCAATAAGCTTAATTACCGAGCCGATCTGCTGACCTGATTCTTTTATGTCCGAGACAGCGGAGGAGAGTTCCTCCATCTTTTGCTTGCCTTCATCGGTAACGTCAGCGGTTTTCATGCAGTTTTCAGCTTCAGTTTCAGCTTTTCCTGCAATGTTATTGATTTCTTTTTGGAAATCAGTTGTTGTTTCCTTAATAAGTCCGACAGAATGCACACCGTCATTTGCGTTTACGGTAAATTCTTCCGTTGCTCTGTCGAGGTCGTATGTATTGCCGCCGAGGGAAGAAGCGTACGCGGTAATCTTTCCGATTAACTCGCGAAGGGATTTCTCCATTGCCGCAAGCGATTTTCCGACAATATCGTTTTGGGTCCGCACTTCAATCTCCGCAGTAAGGTCGCCGGAAGCTATCCGACTGATTTCGGAAGACTGTTTTTCGTCTACTTCAATAAGTGCGGCAAATGAGCGTTTAAGTTCTGAAATTTCGTTATTACCGGTGATTTCGGTGATTTTTACTCCGAAGTTTCCGGAAGCAATCGCCTTCGCGAAGCCTGTAAGTTCCTTTATCGGCGCGGCAATTTTCCGACGGATTAACGCTGATATGACAATTATTTCAATAATAAGAAGAGCAATCGCACTCGCGGTGCTTACAATTACAAAACTCGACATTTCGTCGTAAACCTGTTCAATAGACATATCAAGTCCGACACCTGCGACAACCTTGCCGTCTGAATTTCTTACCGGAGCATATCCCGAAAGACACATTCCGTAATCGCCGCTGTCATATATTCCGCCGTGGTAATATTCGCCTCTGCCGATAACGGAATCGAATAATTCTGTATCGAAAACATCGGCGGAATCCTCTTCCCAAAAGGGAATTGTGCCGTCACGGTCGTCGGCGGACATATAGTAGTGGGTATTTCCGTCGTCGTCAACAGGCGCCATTACGTAAAGATAAATGGCGTTATTTGCTTCAAGCGTAGCAAGAGCGTTGTCAAGGCTTTTTTTCTGTGCTTCCCAAGCCGATAATTTTTCGGGAGGAATTTCCCCTGCGGCGATAATTTCTTCCGCAAGATCGCCGTCAATAAATGCCGCCGCACTCATTGCGCACATTTCGGCGGTATACCCGACAGAATCAGTCTCCATATTATAAGATGCAATGGTTGTAATAATTATGAGCATCAAAGCAGTAAGAATAATAGCTCCCGCTGATATGACGGTTACCATTTTAGAAACTGAATTCATGTGCTTACCTCAAATTAAATAAAATATCTATAATTATTATATAATATTTTAATTTAAATGTCAAGTTTTTTTGTAATATAAACTATAAATTTATGTAACAAATTAAAGGAATAAATGCAAATCCTAATAAAATACTAACAAAAATTTGATTGATTTTTGTTAATACTAAACAAATTTTGAATTAACTATTGACAATCCCGCAAAATAATGTTATACTGACTCGAAACCATAAGTCAGCTTTTTATAAGCAAGATTTTTATCTTCCTGCGTTATTCCGATGTATCGGCGTGTTATGGCGAAGGACGAATGGTTGTAGATATCCATAATTACCGCAAGCGAAGCCCCTTTTTTCCAAAGGTGGTAACCGAAAGTCTTCCGGAGAGTGTGGCACGAAACGGGAACATTTACGCCGGCATTTTTCGCGGCAGTCTTTAGTATACGATATGCCTGAATACGGCTTATCGGGTGCGGACGAGTAGGGTGAGAAAATACATAGTCGTGAGACGCGGGCGAGGTTTCCTTAAACAGCATAATAAGGCAGTCCCGCAAAATCGGATTTACTGCTACGATTTTATGCTTTTTGGTCTTTTTTTCGATGATTTCAAATTCTGCACGGAGTTTGCCGGTCTCGAAATTATAAATATCTCCCCAACGCAGACGTAAAATATCGCTTATCCGAAGCGCTGTAAAGATTCCGAACTGAAAAAGCGCAAGGTTCCGGCGTTCTTTTCTCGAGGCAAAGTAGGAACAAATCATTTTAATCTGGCGTTTATCGCGGATGGGTTGCGTAGTCATAGCTTTTTCTCCTTGTTTTTATATTAATGTAACAGTTTTCATAAACTGTTACATAAAAACACAAGCATGACTTGCATTAAATGTAACATATTTCATAATCTGTTACATTTAACAACTTTTCAAAGATATAGAACAGGCGGTTTGCCTGTCTTTTTTTATTTTCCTGACGTTATTTGCGAATTAATTCAAATATTATGTAGGCTTAGGTATATACTAACACGGACAAACGCCGTCAATGTAACAGTTTATGAAAACTGTTACATTGACGGCTTTTTTGTGCTTATAGGGAATTATATTCTTATTATACACATATTTAGGAAATATGTCAAGTGAAATCTGGAGGATATAACAATGGGAGCATTTATAATTCCGGATAACGAATTATATCATATGGCTAATAATCTTGAAAGTAGTTACGGATGGGGACTATCAAACGAAACTGTTGCTAAAATACATCAAGGTATACTTTATATGCAAATCGTTCTCGGTTTACATAATTCTTCGCTTTACAGAAAAGCCATGGCAATTAAAGAAAAAGAGTTTATGGACGAAGCGATAAATGTTAACCAAGAAGACAGACACAAACGTATCCGAAAAGTGAACTTTTGGTTCACTTTGTTATGGATAACTGCAATTGTATCTTTATTCTTTGGTGTTATATTATCGTTATATAAACCTGCACAATTTCTCGGAGGAATAATTCTTCTGCTTTGTCTGTTATGTATTTTAGGTGCTATAGTAACCGCAATTATAAAGCTTATTCTTAAAGGCAGGGCAAAAAAAGACGAGAAAACAATTTCATATTACAACAGAAAAATATCAGAATTTAACCCGATGGATCTTATGAACTTATGTTCAAGAATTATCTATCTCAATATGCAATATGACTTTGATTTATCTGTGATATGTGATAAACTCGGAGTTTCGACTTCAGCTATGCGTACGAATTTTAACAAGGCTTCCGGCGGCGGAAGTACATGGATTGGCGGTGGAAGTCTTGGTCTTGTAGGTCTTGGTCTCGGTCTGACTGCAATCAGTAAACTAAATGCTGCTGAAAAAAATTCACAATTCAACAGCAGAATGCAAGTGCTTCAAAGTTATTTGTTTTACAATAACGTAGCTGAATATTTTAATAACATAGAACAACAATTGTACTACAATAATAGATAAAATTTTGGAGGATTATCATGAAAAAAAGGTTTTTCGCAATTTTGGCAATGGTTTGTCTGACATTAATACTTTTGACTGCGTGCGGTGGACTAAGCGGTACATACATCTATGTCGGTGACAGTTACGGCATTTTAGGGAGCGAACTTGAGTTTGACGGAAACGAAATGAAATGGGGTTACAGTGTCACTAAATATAAAATCAAAGGCGATGAATTCAGACTGGTAGATTCAATATCAGAAATAAGGTTCAGCTATTCAAAAAAAGGGGATTCAATATTTATTGACGAAAATGAATATGCAAAGGAAGGCTCAGATCGCCATAAAGAATGGGAAGACGAGCAGGAATAAGGTCAGCAATCTATAATTATATGAAAGGCATTTTACTATGGATGAAAAAATTGAAGTTAAGGCTGTAGAAAAGACAGCTCCGGATGAACCCTCTTCCGTACCTAACGCACAACCTACAGAACAACTTGCAGAAAAGCCTGTAGATAAACCAAAGCCTATACTTCCTCAAATAAAACCGGAAGAATCAAAGTCGTTTTTACTGCAATTTCTGAAAAATCCGGCAGCAGCACTTCAATCCGGTGCACTCGGCTTGACGGAATGTTTGATCACTTTAGGGGTTCGTACAATCGGTCTGGTCGTCTTAATGGTATATTTCAAGTCTTTATATTTCGACTCGGAATATTCAGACTATTTCGGCGATATTTATAACGAGTATATTGGTATGAGCGGCGATTTTACAAAATCATACACGCTTTTGTCCGGTGCGGCTGAAATGGTTATCTCGTTAACCCAAAATGAATACGTTGCAATAATTTTCGGCGGTTTATTCATGTCCTTGATGCTTAGCATTGCTCTATACATATCATCTTTTCTGTTTGGCAAAATAATATTCAAAGGCAAAACAGAACCTAAAAAGGGTTTAGTTAATCTTTTTACAGGCATAGAATCGGCATTACTTCCATTTACAGTGTTGTTCTTAATTGCTGTTTTTGTAAATATGTTTTCGCCGGTTTTTGCAGTAATACTTTCTCTTATTGGTTTAATTTTCAGTATATGCGTTTGCTTTTCAGCTTATATGAAAATATTTAATATTGATATCAACAAGGCGGTGTACACATCAGTACTCAGCTTTTCAACACTGGCAATTATTCTAACGGTGTTTTAGCCGTGATATTATAACAACGGCACAATAACCTTCAAATCCACCAGAGCAGGCACAGTAGCACTCTCTATCACAAGCGCAAACTAAGTTCAACATAATATTCAGTATTCATTCCAACAAAAAATGCCTCATATGAGGTATTTTTTGTGGTAATATACTGCTTAACGAAAATACAAACGCCCTGTAGTGAAGTACCACAGGGCGTTTTAGAGTATGGAGATGACGGGAATCGAACCCGTGTCCGAGAACATTTCAGGAGGGTTTTCTCCGGGCGCAGCACCGATTCAAAGTTCCCGACAGCGAGGGTATCGGCACAGACCCTAACCGTCGGTAGCCTGTAATACGTTTTTCGGTTACAGGCGTATACCGAAAAACGTGGACTGCTTTTGTCTCGCCTGTCGGAAGCCGCAGTACTCAACCGATTTCAGACGCCGGGGGTTAAAAAACGCCCGGAACTGCTAACTTACGCACGGTTACCCGCGCAATAAGTTAGGCAGCCATTAACTGAGGTTGTTCGTCGTTTAAATTTATAAACGTAGCGCATCGTTTCGGAGATAAGCGCAATCCTCCGCCCGCTTACCCAACTTACGCTTCCCCGTCGAAACCTTTACATCCCCTTACAAGATGGCAGAGACGAGAATACAGAAAAGTCATTTCTCTTTTCTGTTATTCCCACGCGGAAATAGGTTGGATATTGCCGATAAATCTATCGGCTTAAATAGTATAATAGAACTTTGTGAACAATTAAAGCACAAATTTTGAACAAATAAAATTAGAGGTGCTTCCGACACACCCTGTGCCGGACCGCTCCTCTAATTCGATACGCTAAGCTTAAGCGAGTACATCAAGTACATCGCCGTAACCTTGTGACGGAGGTGCGGACTCTTGAATTAAATCGACTGCGCCTTGCATTTGTTCTTTCGCGAGACCCATAGCCTTGCCCATTACGGCAAAGTTATAATCGGCTGCGAAATTTACGGAAGAAACTTCACCCATAACAATACCTCCTTTTCACGGTATGTTTATTCTATCGTACAAAGTTATGTAAACTTAAATTAAAATATTGTGAACACTTATTCCTGTTCGGGAATATCTTTTTTCGCAGTTTTAAGCGTGTCGATTACCTTTTTCATGTCGTCGTAAAGATAGCCGTATCGCTTAGTAATTTCTTCAATTCCGCTGCTTAGATTATCTCTGAAATCGTCAAGCTTCATAACTGCTTCCGAAATTTTAACAACCGAAGCGTTAGTGGTTTCGGCAAGATTACGAACCTCCGAAGCGATTACGGAAAAGCCCTTGCCGTTTTCTTTTACACGATTTGCTTCAATTGAAGCATTAAATCCCAAAATTTTGACATTCATCGCGATATTTTGTATGGCAATCATCGACTTTTCAGTCTGACGAAGCGCTTTAAATGCTTCTTCGGCAGTCTTCTCGAGCCTCTCAAAATCATCTCTCGTCTCGTCAAGGTAGAAAATATCATCCTTTAACATATGTATGGCGTTGTTTATCTGTTCTTGAAGCCTGTCACCCGTATGCACGGACAATACCATGTTTTCTTCCATAGTTTCCCCTTGATCAGCAGTAAAAATATAATAAGCGGCGGGCGGTAAATAACCGTTACCGCCGCGAAATATGCAATATCTCCGCCTTGCCGCCGTACGACATATAAACCCAGCACTACGCCAGGGTGGGTTTTGCCCCGTCTGCTTCGCGCTCCCTGCATCCGTTCCAGAACGGCTTTACACCATTCAGTGCGCTTTGCCCCCGCTCATTAAGAGAGGGAAAAATCCCTGTCCGCAGGCGGCAATATAACGCCTCCGCACATCTAATGCGGCGGGAGGTCTGCAATCCGCAGTCGGAGTGCAAATCCCTTTTACAATTTGTTGGATTATAAAAATCGAACTCAATCGTACAAGGCAGAATTTTAGTCTGTATTTAGTATAGCATGAATTGTGGGAAAAATCAATAGAAATTTTATAAATATTATAAAAAATTTGTCTAAAAAACTGAAAATTTCTACTGAATCTTAAGTGCTATACATAATTTTGCAATATTAATACGTATGTTGGAAATTTGTTTCTCAACATTTTCCGGTGCAGGACCGCCGCTGACATTTCGCGCTTTTACACAGTTGTCAAGGTTAATTACATCGAAAATGTCTGATTCAAACTCGGGATCGAATTTTTGATATTCCTCTAAAGTAAGCCCGTCAAGTGTCTTATTGTTTATTATGCAATAATGCACAATTTCTCCGGCGATTTTATACGCCATCCTAAAGGGGATACCCTTTTTGGTAAGATAATCTGCGCAGTCTGTAGCATTAATGAAACCTGCTGCAGCCGCCGCCCGGCAATTGTCGGTGTTAACCTTCATTGTAGATATAAGCGGTTTAAATGTTGAAAGACAGAGAAGAACGGTGTCAATTGCATCAAAGATAGCTTCCTTGTCTTCCTGCATATCTTTGTTATACGCAAGCGGCAAGCCCTTCATCATGGTTAAAAGTGTCATAAGGTCGCCGTAAACGCGCCCGGTCTTGCCGCGGATAAGTTCGGTAACGTCGGGATTTTTCTTCTGCGGCATGATGCTTGAGCCGGTAGCGTAAGCATCGTCAAGTTCAACGAAGCGGAATTCCCAGCTGCACCAGAGGATAATTTCCTCCGAGAACCGTGACAGATGCATCATTAAAATTGAAAGTACAGAGCAGAGTTCAATAACAAAGTCTCTGTCGGAAACGCCGTCAATACTGTTTTCGGTAATCGCAGGGAAACCTAAAAGCGATGCTTCATATTCGCGGTCGATAGGGTAGGTAGTCCCCGCGAGAGCACAGCTTCCGATAGGGGAGACGGCTGTACGTCGGGAAACATCCGAAAGTCTGTCCATGTCGCGTAAAAACATCTGTGCGTATGCGCAAAGATGGTGTGCCATTGTCACAGGCTGTGCGCGCTGAAGGTGCGTGTAACCGGGCATTACTGTGTAGAGGTGCTTTTCGGCAATGTCACAGAGGGTAAGGAGCAGTTCGCCTAAAAGTCCGCCTATGCTGTTAATTTGGTTAATCAGGTAGAGACGTATATCAAGCGCAACCTGATCGTTCCTTGAACGTGCCGTATGAAGCCGCTTGCCGATATATCCGACTCTTGCGGTAAGTTCCGCTTCTATGAACATATGAATATCTTCGGCGGTCTCGTCAAATTTTAGATCTCCGCTTTCAATATCGTTCTTTATGTCACCGAGGGTTAACATAATCTGTTCAGCATCAGCTTTTGGTATAATTTCCTGCTTACCGAGCATATCTGCGTGAGCGATTGACCCGTTTATATCTTCTGCGTAAAGCCTGCTGTCGAAAGAAATTGACGAATTAAAGTCATTAACATTTTTATCTAATTCTTTTGAGAAACGTCCTGCCCACATTTTGTCAGCCATGTTTTACCCCCTTAAAATTGCCAAGCGAAAATATTACTACTTCTTGCGGCGCGCATCAAGCTGTGCCTTAACCTTAATCGGAAGTCCGAAGAGGTTAATAAATCCGGCAGAGTCTTTTTGGTCGTAGACTTCATCAGCATCAAATGTCGCAACTTCTTCATCGTATAGTGTGAAGGGAGAAGTAACCCCTGCACCGATTATATTGCCCTTATAAAGCTTAAGTTTTACGTCTCCAGTTACATTTTCCTGTGTCTTGTCAACAAACGCCGAAAGTGCTTCACGCACAGGTGTGTACCACTGTCCGTTATATACTATGTCGGCGAAATCAATCGCAAGTTTTTCTTTCATTCTTGCGGTTGCTTTGTCGATAGTAATTGTTTCTAAAATTCTATGTGCTTCGTAAAGGATAGTTCCGCCGGGAGTTTCGTAAACGCCGCGTGATTTCATACCTACAAGGCGATTTTCTACAATGTCGGAAAGCCCGATACCGTTCTCGCCGCCCAGCTTGTTAAGCTTCTTTATAAGAGTAACTCCTCCAAGCTTTTCGCCGTCAATAGCGACAGGAACGCCGCTTTCAAACGAAACCGTAACATAAGTAGCCTTATCGGGAGCGTTCAGCGGAGAAACGCCCATTTCAAGGAAACCTTCCTTGTCATACTGCGGCTCATTTGCAGGATTTTCAAGGTCGAGACCCTCATGCGAAAGATGCCATAGGTTTTTATCTTTGGAGTAGTTTGTCTCGCGGTTAATCTTTAGCGGAATATTATGTGCTTCGGCGTAGTCTATTTCTTCATCGCGGGACTTAATATCCCAAATCCTCCAAGGCGCAATTATAGCCATCTCAGGCGCGAACGCCTTAATGGTAAGTTCAAAGCGAACTTGGTCGTTGCCTTTCCCTGTACAGCCGTGGCAGATTGCATCTGCACCTTCTTTAATTGCAATTTCGGCGATACGCTTCGCGATAATAGGACGAGCGAAAGATGTACCGAGGAGGTATTTACCTTCGTAAACTGCACCGGCTTTAAGAGTGGGGAAGATAAATTCGTCAACGAATTCTGTTTTAAGGTCTTCTATATAAAGCTTTGAAGCGCCGGTTTTGATTGCCTTTTCTTCTAAGCCTTCAAGCTCCGATTCCTGTCCCACATCGCCCGAAACCGCGATAACTTCGCAGTTATTGTAGTTTTCCTTAAGCCAAGGAATAATTATCGACGTATCAAGTCCGCCGGAGTATGCCAAAACAACTTTTTTAATTTCTTTCATGACTTTTTTCCTTTTTTCTTATTTATTAAACCGCTGACAATTGCTTCAATTACACTGACTATAACATCAATAACTGTATCAAGCATAAAGCACTCCTAATATGCTGTTACCCCATCAGGCGTACCATTACAGCCTTTTGCGCGTGGAGACGATTCTCAGCTTCCTCGAAAATCTCTGCCGCGTGTTTCTCAAAAGTTTCCGCAGTAATTTCCTCTTCACGATGAGCAGGAAGACAATGTTGTACTATAGCATCTGACTTAGCAAGCTTCATAATCTCTTCGTTAACCTGATACCCCGCGAAGGCTTTGCGCCGCTCGATAATCTCGTTTTCGTTGCCCATAGAAGCCCAAACGTCGGTGAAAACTACATCTGCATCGGCAATTGCTTCTTCGGGAGATGTTGTGAGAGTGAAATTCGGGTAATTCTTCGTGAATTCGAGAACCGATTCATGAGGGGAATAGTCCGCAGGGCAGGCGAGCGAAACACTCATCCCGACCTTCAAACCGCCGACAGTGAGTGCATTTGCCATGTTGTTTCCGTCGCCGATATAGCACATTTTTAAACCGTCAAACTGCCCCTTAATTTCGCGAACAGTCATAAGGTCTGCTAAAACTTGACAGGGATGAGTTATGTCGGTAAGCCCGTTTATTACGGGAACAGTGCCGTAATAAGCAAGGTCTTCTACTTCTTTTTGGTCGAATGTACGGATCATTATGCCGTCAAGATAACGCGACAGAACGCGTGCCGTGTCCTCAACAGGCTCTCCGCGCCCGATTTGAAGGTCTTTCGACGACAGAAACAGCGGGTGACCGCCGAGTTGGAACATTCCCGCTTCAAATGAAACGCGGGTACGTGTGGAAGCCTTCTGAAATATCATGCCGAGGGTTTTTCCCTTTAGGTGAGGATGCGCAATGTCATGCTTAAGTTCATATTTAAGCTGATCCGCAAGGTTTAATATGTCGGTAATCTCCTCCGTTGACAGATCCATCATTTTTAATAAGTGTTTCATGATTTATTCTCCTGTAAAAGTATCTTCTCAAGTATAGCAAGCCCATCATCAATCTCTTCAAAACTGATTGTAAGCGGCGGGAGGAATCGAAGTTTATCCTTCGCAGTCAGAACAAGAAGACCGTTATCGTGGCATTTTTTCGATATGTCGGCAGCATTAATTCCGGCTCTGAATTTTATCCCGATCATTAATCCTATTCCCGAAACCGAGGTAACGGCAGACATACTAAGAAGCTTTTCGCGGAAATATTCGCCCTTTTTTGTTATTTCATCAAGGAATCCCGGTGCAGAAATAGTCTTAAGTACAGCATTTCCTCCGGCACAACATACAGGATTTCCGCCGAAAGTTGAGCCGTGGTCTCCTCTGCCGAGTACAGTACTGCATTTATCAGCGGTGAGGCAAGCTCCCATCGGCAGTCCTCCGGCAATTGCTTTCGCAAGGGTTGTAATGTCGGGCTTTACGTTATAGTACTGTGAAGCTAAAAACTTGCCGGTACGTCCGCAGCCGGTTTGAACCTCGTCTGCGATAATGAGAATATCGCGCTCTTTGCAGATGTCAAAAATGCCGTTTATAAATTCTTCCGAAAGGTTCAAAACGCCACCTTCACCTTGAATAAATTCGAGCATGATAGCGCAGGTTTTATCGGTAAGAGCATTTTCAAAGGAGCGAATGTCCGGTTTTATATGCACAAAACCGGGTGTGAACGGGAAGAAGTAGTTATGCATAGATTCTTGACCGGTCGCAGAAAGGGTAGTAACGGTACGTCCGTGAAAACTCTGTTCAAGAGTAATTATTTCATAGCGTTTCGCGTCCGCTCCATACTTATCAAAGCTGTATTTGCGCGCGATTTTTATTGCACATTCGTTAGCTTCCGCGCCGGAGTTACAAAAGAAAACCTTTTCGTATCCGCTTATTTCACAGAGTTTCTCTGCAAACTCTGCCTGAACTTCTGTGTAATAATAGTTTGATGTATGCTGGAGTTTTATAATCTGTGAAACGACCGCTTCCGTCCATGCTGTATAACCGAATCCTAAAGAATTTGTTCCGATACCGCTTCCGAAGTCAATGTATTTTTTTCCGTAGTCGTCCGAAGCAATTTCCTTTGTTCCGCAATCTAAAACTATATCGTAACGCCCGTATGTCCCCATTACGTGTTTATTAAAATTTTCTATCGTGCTTTTCATGGTAACTCCTATTTTAGTTTATATGAATTCTGTTCCGATACCCTTATCGGAAAGAAGTTCTATTAAAATTGAGTGCGGTACGCGCCCGTCAATAATACAGGTGCCCTTTACACCGCGTCTGACTGCTTCAACACAACAGTCAATTTTCGGAATCATTCCGCCGCTTATAATACCCTGACGTTTCATGAACGGTACTTCCGAAACCTGAACATAGTCTATAAGCGTGTCGGGGTCATCTTTATCGCGGAGAAGCCCTTTAATGTCGGTCATGAGGATGAGTTTTTGCGCGCCGAGTTTAGCGGCAATCTGCGCCGCGGCAGTATCGGCGTTTATATTATAGACCACGCCGTCTTCACCGCAGGCAACGGTCGCGATAACAGGTATGTAACCGTTGTCAAGGCAGTTAATTATCGGTTCGGGATTTATTGTTTCAATTTCGCCGACAAAACCGTAATCTACATTAGATTCCATTTTTTTTGCGCGGATAAGTTCTCCGTCAATACCGCATAGACCCAAAGCACGTCCGTTGTGACGGGTAAGGTGAGCCACAAGTTCTTTGTTAACCTTCCCTGCAAGCACCATTCGAACTACATCGGCAGTCTCTTCATCTGTATAACGAAGACCGTTTACGAAGCGGCTTTCTTTACCCATTTTATCGAGCATATCTGTTATTTCGGGACCGCCGCCGTGGATTAAAACTACTCTTATTCCGACGAGTGAGAGGAGTACAATGTCACTCATGACGGCATTTTTGAGTTTCTCGTCGGTCATAGCGTTTCCGCCGTACTTTACGACGATGATTTTTTTGTAGTATTTCTGTATATAGGGGAGTGCTTCGGAAAGAATTTGCGAGCGCAGTTCGTTAGTTAATTCAAGCATTTTTTATAAACCTTAACTTCTGTAGTCTCCGTTAATTTTAACGTAATCGTATGTTAAGTCACAGCCCCAAGCGGTCGCAGATTCGCTTCCCTGATGAAGATTCACGTTTATTTCAATTTCATATTCCGATAAAATATCTGCGGCAGTTTCTTCGGAGAAATTTAAGCCTTCTCCGTTTTTGCAGACGGCAATTTCACCGCGCTTTGAAGCCAAACTTACTTCAATAGGTGAGATTTCAATGTCCGCAGGCGCGTAGCCTATCGCGCAGAGAATCCGTCCCCAGTTTGCATCTTCACCGAACATAGCGCATTTAAGCAAGTCAGATCCGATTATAGATTTTGCGACAGTCTTCCCTACTTCAAAGGAGGGCGCGCCGGTAACATTTGCAGTCAAAAGTTTTGAAGCGCCTTCGCCGTCTTTCGCAAGCATAATCGTTAGGTTTTTCATTACCTCAAAGAGTGCATTTTTGAAGCTTTCATAGTCTGCATTAACACTGTCAATAAACTTATTGGCGGCAAGTCCGTTCGCCATTAAAATTATGGTGTCGTTAGTACTCATATCGCCGTCAATATAAAGGCAATTGTAAGTCTTTTCTGTCACATCTGAGAGTGCTGTGCGGAGCAAATCCGGCGAAATTTTCACATCGGAGGTGATTACGTTAAGTGTCGTCGCCATATTCGGTGCAATCATTCCCGAACCTTTAGCCATACCGCCGATTCTGCAAGCTTTTCCGTCAAGCGTAAATTCGACAGCGTATTCTTTTTTGAAAGTATCTGTAGTCATAATTGCAGTAGCCGCATCGGCATTTCCGTTTTCGGAAAGTTTCCCTATAAGCGTAGGTACCGCCGCAGTTATCTTGTCAATCGGAAGCGATTGCCCGATTACACCGGTTGAACAGACAAGCACTTTTTCTGTATCAATTTTAAGCTTTTCTGCGGTCGCTTTGCACATAGCTTTCGCAGTCTCTATTCCGTCATGTACACAGGCGTTTGCATTTTTAGAATTTAATATAACGGCGTTTATAATACCGCCGGTTTTTTTAAGGTTATCTATAGAAACGAGTACCGGTGCGGCTTTAACCTTATTTTTTGTGAAAACAGCCGCTGTGTCTGCCGGAATATCAGAAGCTACAAGCGCAAGGTCAAATTTTCCCGTAGGGTTATCCTTCACCCCGGCGTAAACTCCGCTTGCCTTAAAGCCTTTGGCAGCACAAACGCCGCCTTTTGTAATATTCATAATACAAAACCTTTCTAAATAAGCCCTGTTTTTTCGTCAAGACCGAGCGCAATGTTCATGCACTGAACAGCCGCGCCGGATGCGCCTTTTCCGAGGTTATCAAGCCTTGCTGTGAGGAGAATGTGTTTATCGAAACCGAAAACGTAAATCTCCATTAAATTCGTCCCGGAAAGACTGTTTGCGGCAAGATAACCGCCGAATGTGTCTTCAATATGTTCAGGCATAACCTTAACGAAATTTGAGCCTTCATAATGTTCCGCAAGAAGTTGACGAATACGCGAAACGGTTGTGGGCTTAGCCATAAGCCTCGTGTGAAGCGGGATATTAACAAGCATCCCGGAGAAATAATTATCAACCATAGGATTAAATATCGGCGGATAAGAAAGCCCCGACTTTGCCATCATTTCGGGAATGTGCTTGTGGTAGGAGGACATGGAGTACATTCTCGGGGAGAGGAGTTCTGAGGGTTTTTCCGGCGACTCATATTCCGCAATACCCTTTTTCCCCGCGCCGCTGTAGCCCGAAACGGCATTTGCAGTCATTGGGTAGTAGGGTTGAATCTGTTTGTCTTCAATAAGAGGGTAAACGAGTGCTACAAATCCGCTTGCGTAACAGCCGGGTACGGCAATTCGCTTAGATTTTTCAATTTCTTCGCGATGATGAGCAGAAAGTTCCGGGAAACCATATGCCCAACCGGGTGTAACTCTGTGTGCAGTAGAAGCATCAATAATAATCGTGTCGGGGTTTTCGCAAAGCGAAACCGCTTCACGCGCCGCATCGTCCGGTAAACATAAAAATGTCACATTCGAAGCGTTTATCATCTGTCTTCGCGAAGAAATATCTCTCCGCAGCGCTTCATCTATCTCAATAACTTCTAAATCAGACCGGGAGGAAAGCCTTTCGCGAAGTTTAAGTCCTGTGGTACCTGCCGCGCCGTCTATAAATATCTTTTTCATTTTTGACTCCGTGTAAATCACGCTAATATATGTAAATTTTATATCTGAGTTTTGGAAATACATATTAATTATAACAGTAAATTATGAATTTATCTACATACAAATATTTATTATATGTAAATATATCGTATAATAATAGATAAAATTAAAAATATACTGCATATATACCATTAAAACTGTATATATGCAGAAAATATTATTTTATAAAGAAATAAATAACACCGTAGATGAAAGAGGCGGCTATTCCGTAAAGAATTACCGGACCTGATATCGCGAAAATTTTTGCGCCTACACCCAGAACGAAGCCTTCCGACTTAAATTCGAGAGCAGGGGAGACGACCGCATTTGCAAAACCTGTTATCGGAACGAGAGTTCCCGCTCCGGCGTGCTTGGCGAGTCTGTTATAGAGCCCGAATCCCGTTAAAATTGCCGATAAAAATATAAGAGTAACGGCGGTTAGAAGCGCAACATCATCTTTCGCAAATCCCGCCATTTCGTAAAGTTTTCGCAAAGCCTCGCCTATAGAACAGATTAGTCCTCCGACAGCAAAGGCTTTGAGGGTATCTATCCCGGCTTTTGAATTAGGCGAAGCGCGCTTTACCATCTCACCGTAAGAAGCTTTTGAAACAGTCATTTTAATCACCTGTAACTATTATGCCTTTTAGCTTCCCGCTTATTCTGCGCAATTTGCAACGGTGTAAATTGTAAACTTTTTGTTAAAAGGCTTGATTTTTCAAATAGAAGTGCTATAATAGTCTTAGCACTCGTTCAGAAAGAGTGCTAAGGAGGAAAAATTATGTCTGAACATAAGGAATTTAAAGCCGAATCAAAACGGTTGCTTGATTTAATGATTAACTCAATCTATACCCATAAGGAAATTTTTTTACGCGAACTTATTTCAAACGGTTCTGACGCAATCGACAAAATGTACTTCAAGTCGTTAACCGACACAAGCTTAGGTCTTTCAAAATCGGATTTTTATATCCGCATTGATACTGACAAAGAAGCAAAAACAATAACCATTACCGACAACGGTATAGGTATGACGGAAGCGGAGCTTGAAAATAACCTCGGCGTAATTGCACAAAGCGGTTCTCTCGCGTTTAAGAAGGATAATAATGCCGAAGACATTGACATTATCGGGCAGTTCGGCGTTGGTTTTTATTCGGCATTTATGGTATCAAAAAAGGTTGAAGTTAAGACAAAAGCGTACGGTTCCGACACTGCGTATTTATGGACATCTGAAGGAGTAGACGGTTATAATATCGAAGAATGTGATAAGGATTCATTCGGTACGATAATTACTCTCACACTAAAGGACGATACAGAAGACGAAAAATATACAGACTTCTGCGAAAGCTGGAAGATACGTTCGCTTGTGAAGAAATATTCGGACTATATCCGCTATCCGATTAAGATGGAAAATACCCATCGTCATCTTAAGGACGGCACGGGTACCGACGAAATCCCCGCCGAATACGAAGAACATACCGAACTTGAAACGCTCAACAGCATGATTCCGATTTGGCGTAAAAACAAGAGTGAGCTTACTGCGGAAGACTACAACAACTACTATAAAGAACACTTTTTTGACTACGTAGATCCGCTTTTGTATGTACACAAAAAAACCGAAGGCGTAGTAAGCTACGACAGTCTGCTCTATATTCCTGCTAAAGCACCGATGGACTACTACTCGAAGGATTTTGAAAAAGGCTTACAGCTTTATTCCTCCGGCGTTATGATTATGGAGCATTGTAAGGAACTTTTGCCGGACTATTTCTCCTTCGTACGCGGACTTGTAGATTCACAGGATCTGTCGCTTAATATCTCCCGCGAGACATTACAGCAAGATCGTCAGGTTAAGGCTATAGCAAAATCTATCGAAAAGTCCGTCAAGGCTGAACTTAAGAAGCTTCTTGAAAATGATCGTGAGAAGTACGAAGAATTCTGGAAAACATTCGGACTTCAAATTAAATTCGGCGTTTATAACGGTTATGGCATGAACAAGGAAACCTTACAGGATTTACTTCTTTTCTATTCGTCTTTCGAGAAGAAATTCGTTTCGCTTGACGAGTATATCGAACGCTGTAAGGAAGATCAAAAGTATATCTACTATGCTGCGGCGGATTCACTTGCGAGAGCGGATGCTCTTCCGCAGACAGAGACACTTAAGGACAAGGGCATTGAGATACTCTACCTCACCGAAAATGTTGACGAATTCACTATTCAAATGCTTCGCGAATATAAGGAAAAGCAGTTTAAATCCGTCTCTTCCGGCGACCTTGAACTTGGTGAAACCGATACTGCTAAGGCGGAGGAAACGAAGAAACTAGAGACCGACAATAAGGCGTTGCTTGAAGCTGTAACAGAGGCTTTGTCGGGGAAAGTTAAGGAAACAAAACTCTCCGAAAAACTAAAATCTCACCCTGTTTGTATATCAAACGACGGACAAATTTCGCTTGAGATGGAGAAAACTTTCGCGAAGATGCCCGAGAGCGGCGAAGCAGTTAAGGCAGAGAAGATATTAGAACTTAACCCGGACCATCCGATATTTGCGAAACTTAAGAACGTATTTGAAACAGACAAAGCTAAGCTTTCAGACTACGCGAATGTACTTTATTCACAGGCTTTGCTTGTTGAAGGCGTTCCTCTTGAAGACCCTCTCGCATACTCCGATCTTGTATGTAAGATTATGCTTTAGAAATAAAAACGGCAGGCAAGCTAAACTTGTTTGCCGTATTTTTTTAGTGCTTTCAAAGTTTTATTAAATACTAATTTATTCGGAGTGTATTTATAGTCTGCGAAAATATCAATACCGCTTTTATAAAAATATTCTTTAATTGCGGCTGCACACCCTGCGCTTCTTGACTGCCCGTAAATACACTGACATATGAGTAAATCAATTTTCGGTTCGAGCGGCAGTATAAATTCCGCGATTTTTTCCGCCTGATTTTCGGTGAAAAGGCGATTATCTTTACGCGCCTTTATGAGTTCTTCTTCGCTTAAATCTTCGATAGAAATATCCTCAAAAACAAACCGTAAAATATGTTCGGGTTCGTACGCCATTTGGGGAAGTTCATCATCATAATCGCTGATGCTTATCAGAGCAGTTTTAGGTTCAAAAGGCGTTTTTGCAATATCCTCTATATCTTCAAAACTGCAAATTTTTATATTCATTTTTATACTGCCTTACAAGTACAAAGCACAAGGTCGGGTTTGTTATTTATTCTGAATCTGCCGAGTCCGCGGCTTACTATGAGATAATGCATAGAGCCGTCATTGGTTTTTTTGCTGTACATTCCCGATTGATATTTCGGGAAAAGCCGCCTTTCAGGCGAAAGCACACCGCCCAAAACAGGCACGCGGATTGAACCGCCGTGAATGTGTCCGCCGAAAGAAAGTGTTGCTCCCCATTCAGCCTGTACGTCAAAATCAAGAGGATTGTGCGCGAGCAAAATTGTGAAATTTCCGCGGGGTTTTCCGATATAATCGTTTATTACACCGACAGTTACGTTTTTGTAGTTACGCTTATATTCACGAACGCCTTTATAATATTCCGCCGAGTAACAAAGCCCGTAAATATCGAGAGATTTTCCCTCTCTTTTTATGGTTACACTTTTATTGTCGATGTTTACTGCACCGGCAGATTTAAGCTCAGCCTCAATCATTCCGAAAGTCATAGCATCGGTGTCCGAAAGTTCATGATTACCGTTGACGTAGTAAACCCCATACCGTTTTGAAAGCGTTTTAACCATTCCCACAAGATCGGGAATACCGCTCATGCTGTGAGAAAACATATCTCCCGTCATGACAACAATGTCGGGAGAAAGAGCGTCAATCATGTCGGTAAGAAGGTTATTATCTTTGTTGAATATTTTATTGTGAAGGTCAGAAAGCTGAACTATTTTAAATCCGTCAAATGCTTTCGGAAGATTTTTATGAACGACAGTATAACGTGAAATTTCAGGATATTGCATATATTCCGCCTATATCTTTGTAATTTTTACGCCTTGTCTCGTGTCTTCAATATTATACCCTAAAATTTTAATTTTTTCACGAAGTTCATCTGCAAGCGAAAAATTCTTTTCCTTTTTTGCCGCAGTTCTTGCTTCTGCAAGGTCTGTAACTTCTTTAGGAATTTTTTCACTGCCATTATCGCGAAGGTCTAACCCTAATATTCCTGTTAGTTCGTCGAATACCGCCGCACATTTTAACAGTTCATTTTTATTTGCAGTCTGTTTTGTAAGCAGGATATTTACGCTTGTAACAAGTTCAAAAATACTTGCGATTGCATCGGCTGTATTGAAATCAAAAGCCATTGCGGAGTCGAAATCCTGCTTGGCTTTTGCAGTGAAATTTTCGACTTCTTCCGATATTTTTTCGGAAGATGAGGCAGCGTTAGCAACCGCCATTTCGAGTGCTTCACGACAGGTTTTCATTCGTTCAAGAGAAGCTTTCGCCGATTCAATAAGCTTGTCGGTATAGTTAACAGGGTTGCGGTAGTGAGCGGAAATAAGAAAGAAACGGATTGCATCATAGCCGTATTTTTCTGCTACATCACGAACGGTGAAAAAATTTCCGAGAGATTTGCTCATTTTAGTGTTATCAATATTAAGAAAGCCGTTATGGAGCCAATATTTTGCGAGAGGTTTACCTGTAGCGGCTTCGGATTGCGCAACTTCGTTTTCATGGTGCGGAAACATAAGGTCCTGTCCGCCGCCGTGAATATCAAGCGTATCTCCAGCATATTTTTCAGACATTGTGGAACACTCAATATGCCAGCCCGGACGCCCTTTCCCCCAAGGCGAATCCCACGAAGGTTCACCCGGTTTAGCCGCTTTCCAGAGCGCGAAATCAAGCGGTTCGCGCTTTTTTTCCGAAACATCAACACGCGCGCCGCTGCTAAGGTCATCAATAGGCATATGTGAAAGCTTTCCGTAGCCGTCAAATTTAAGTGCGGAAAAGTAAACATCGCCCTCATTTTCGTAGGCAAAACCTTTGTCAACAAGCTTTGCCACAAGCGCGATTATAGCATCCATATTCTCCGTAACTTTCGGATAAACGGAGGAACGCATTACACCCAAACCGTCAGAATCTTTGAAAAATTCGACGATATATTTCTCCGAAATTTCAGATGCTTTCACGTTTTCTTCATTAGCTTTTCGGATAATTTTATCGTCAACATCGGTAAAATTCGTGATGTAATTAACGTCGTAACCCGCGTGAATAAGGTATCTTCTGATACAGTCAAAAACGCAGAGCGGACGGGCATTCCCGAGGTGTATCAGGTTATAAACTGTCGGTCCGCAGACGTACATATTAACCTTTTTTCCGTTAAGCGGTGTGAAGTCCTCAAGTTTACGCGAAAGTGTGTTATATGCCTTTATATTTTGCATGGAATTCTCCGAATTTACTTTTCAATATTTTTCAGCTTGTTTTCGATAATCTCAATGCGGTGAAGTTGTCTGCAAAGTTCCTGTGACACAGGGTCAGGTATATGTACCTGATCGAGATCGGTATTATCAGAAATTTTCTTTCCGTTTTTACGCACAATTCGTGCCGGAACACCTACAGCGGTGCTGTTGTCAGGGATTGCTTCGAGTACGACAGCATTTGCGGCGATTTTCACGTTATTACCGACGCGAAACGGACCGAGAACTCTTGCGCCTGCACCGACCATGACGTTATTACCGAGGGTAGGGTGGCGCTTTCCGCGTTCTTTACCCGTTCCGCCGAGCGTTACGCCCTGATAGATAAGGCAGTTATTGCCGATTTCTGCGGTTTCGCCGATTACTACTCCCGAACCGTGGTCGATAAAAAGCCCTTTGCCAATTTTCGCGCCGGGATGAATCTCAATTCCGGTAATAAACCTCGCAAATTGGCTTATAATCCGCGCCAGTGTATAAAGCCCGCGAATGTAAAACTGATGGGCGACACGATAAAAAAGTACGGCGTGAAGCCCTGAATAGGTAAGTAAAATTTCAAGAGTGGTACGCGCCGCCGGATCTTTTTTCTTGACGGTTTGTATATCGGATTTTATCTGTAAAATTACACGATCAAAACTGCTCATATGCCGCCTCCTTGCTTTATTGTTATCATGATATGAAAAAACTATCAACTGTTTCAGAAATTTTTCATTTTATATAGTTTTTGCGAAAATTTTCGCCGCAGTAAGAGTATTTAGCATTAGCATTGCAATTGTCATAGGACCTACGCCGCCGGGAACAGGAGTAATGTAGGAAGCTTTTTCGCTGACAGAATCAAAGTCAACATCGCCGCGAACCTTGCCCTCTGCGGTGCGGTTTATTCCGACGTCAATTACAATTGCGCCTTCTTTAACCATGTCGGCGGTAACAAAACCGAGTTTACCGATTGCGGCGACTAAAATGTCGGCGCCGCGAGTAATTTCAGGGAGATTTTTTGTACGGGAGTGACATATTGTAACCGTTCCGTGTTTATGGAGGAGAAGCATTGACATCGGTTTCCCGACGATATTACTCCGCCCGATAACTACGCAGTTTTTCCCGGTAATGTCGATATTTTCGGAAGCGAGAAGTTCCATTACTCCGGCAGGAGTTCCCGGCAAAAATTTGTAGTCACCGATCATAATATGCCCGACATTTTCAGGGTGAAATGCATCAACATCCTTGTCGGGATTAATCGCGTTTATGACAGCATTTTCGTTGATATGCTTCGGAAGCGGCATCTGTACAAGTATACCATGAACAGAATCGTCAGAATTAAGTTTCGCAATAAGCGAAAGCAGTTCTGCTTCTGTCGTGCTTTCCGGTAAAGTATGTTCAAAGCTTGCGAAACCCATATCCTTACAAGCTTTGTGTTTATTCCGCACGTAAATTTGTGAAGCGGGGTCTTCTCCCACAATTATCACCGCAAGACCGGGAGCAATACCTGTTTTTGCCGTGAAAACTTCTGCTTCTGTCTTAATACGTGCCTTAACAGAGGCGCTTACATCTTTTCCGCTTATAATTTTAGCAGGCATAAAATTACTCCTTTTTATCGCTGTTTTCGTCGGAATTTACGTCGTTGTTTTCGTCGCTTTCACCCGAACTTACATCGGAAATTTCACCGCTTTTTTTCTCCGGATTTTCGAGAGATTTTGGAGCAGTGATATCTATTTCATCATCATCAATTAGTTTTTCATCATCACGAAGTTCCGCTTCAAATTCGCGGGTTTTTTCTGCACGCTTAGCTGCTTTTTTATCGGCAGCCGCCTTTTCGCGAGCGTTAACCTCGGCGATAATAGCCGCCGCTTCTTCGGTATCTTTATAAAGCGGTTTGGGATTTTTCTTCGTACGAATTGTAAAAACTATAATTAAAGCTACTGCAATAGTTCCCGTAATTATACCTAAAAGCTGTGATACTCTGAATTCGCCGACCATGAGACTGTCTGTGCGCAAAGATTCGATTGCGGCTCTCCCAAAGCCGTACCACGCCGCGTAAACGAGTATGAGTTCGCCGTCAAATGTACGTGTTTTCGAGAAGAAAAAGTGGATAAGTAAAAATCCGGCGAGACACCAAAGGCTTTCGTATAAAAAGCAAGGGTGAACAGGGATTGCGGGGTCAACAACAATACCTGTGTTCACAAGAGTTCCGTCTGTATGCCTTAAAATGTAATCTTGAATCCGTCCGCCTGTCATGCCCCAAGGCAGTGTAGTATTCGTTCCGAAAGCTTCCTGATTGAAAAAATTCCCCCATCTGCCGATAGCCTGACCGATAAAGAATGACGGCGCGGCAACGTCAAGAAGAGGTATAAACTTAACCTTCCAGATTCGCGAAGCTATAAACGCAAAGAGTATCGCGCCGATTATTCCGCCATATATAGCAAGTCCGCCGTCACGAATATTAATAATACTTAAAAATGTCCAGTTATAAATGCCGAGCGTCATAAGCACATAGTAAGCACGTGCACCGATAATTGCACCGATAAAGCCGAAGAAAACGCAGTTAAACGCCTTGTCATCATCAAGTCCGTTCTTTTTTAATCGTGGAATAGCGTAAATATATGCGAGAATTACGCCGACAGCGATACAAATCGCGTACCATTTTATAGCGAAACCGCCTATGACAAACGCATCGGGGTTTACAGAAAATTCCCATCCGAGAGCGGGAAAAGCTATTTCATTAAGTTTCATAATAGTGTTTTTTATGCAAAGCAAAATTTTCAGATAGTTTGTAAGAAAGATTCCGCTTTGCAATTCCTCCGAAATTGTGTATTTTAAGCGTTCGCAGAGATAGGATTAACTATCGAAATCGCACATCTTGAAACATCAAATTGTCGGTCTAATCTGTCCGAAATATCCTTCATAGTTATCCCTGCAACAAATTCAATAAGGTCGTATGCACCGAGACCGTCAAATGCACTTACAAGCATATTTGAAGCGTAGCTTTCAGCACGGTTTAAGTCCCAGATTAATGAACCATAGTAAGCCTTTTTCGCCGCTTCAAATTTTACAAAGTCAAAACCCTCCGATTTTGCCCGTGTAATCTCCTCATTAATGAGGTCGCGTACAGCTTTTGGGTTGCGTGATTCTCCGCCGATAATTGAGCAGAAATATCCCGGACCATCGAAAACTTCGGTAGAAAACTGCGAATTTATCAGCTCTGAATTATACATTTTTTCGTACAAATCGGAGGAAGAACCGCAGAGAAGTTCGAGAACAATATTCGTCTCGGCTTCGGCTTTAAGTTTCTCAAAAC
>JAISHJ010000011.1 GCA_031262625.1 Ruminococcus sp.
TCTCCCGGACTTTAAACTTTTTCTTGTTTTAGGAAACGTAAATGACTTCAAATTTTCATAAAAACCCTTCTTCATAATCCTATTGCTTACGCAAAATACTTCACATTTGCATAAACGCCTTTCTACGTAATCTTATTGTTGTTTCGCAAGACACTTCAAATTTTCATAAATGCCCATCTTTCGTTAATCTCCATACTCTGCTTACTCTTATTGACACAGAAAAAATAATAAAAAACCGGTGTGTAAAGATGAAATTTTCAGATATTGTAAAAGGTCTCCAAAGTTATGGAGTAAACGTTAATACTAAGCGTTTCGACCAAAATTTTCAGGTTTCCGGTATAACAGATAATTCAAATCTTTGTCAAAAAGGTTTTATCTTTGTTTGTGTCAGAGGACATAAATTCGACGGGCATACCGAAGCAGAGCGTATGCTCTCCGAAAAAGAAGTTTTCGCAGTTGTAACGGATCATGATATGGGTTTGAAGCACCAAATTATCGTTTCCGACACCCGAAAATTCTACGGGATTCTATGTGCAGTTTGGTTTGATTCTCCCGAAAGGCGTATGAAATTCGCCGCAGTCACCGGCACAAACGGAAAGACTACTACTGCATCTTTAATCGCACAAATTTTAGCATATGGCGGGAAAACCGTCGGGCTTATCGGAACAACCGGTGCGTATATATTCAGTGGTTCGGAAGAGCGGCAGATTCCCGCTCCCAACAACACTACTCCTCTTGCTTACGAACTTTTCGAGCTTCTCTCTCGTATGTCGGACGAATATGTTAACGTTGTTGTAATGGAGGTTTCGAGTTTCGCTCTCGACCAATGCCGTATTGGTCCTATAATTTTTGACGTTTCGGTATTTACTAATCTCACTCAAGACCATCTTGACTACCACGGCACAATGGAAAGCTATTATCAGGCGAAGCTGAAACTTTTCGCAGAATATTCAAAAGTTTCGCTTATAAATGTTAACGACAGTTTCGGATTAAGGATGTACTCAGAACTTACCCATGATAAGAATAACGGTGAAGTTTTCGCTTACGGCACAGCTAAAAATTGTCAGATACTTATCGAAGCGGCGAAGCTTGAGCCGAAAGGCACACGCTTCCGCATGGAAGCAGGCGGAACATTCTTTATAGTTACTACCAATCTTGTGGGCGAATATAACGTCTTCAATGCGGCGGCGGCAATTGCGGCAGCGAATACTGTCGGAATGGGAATAGTCTCAATAGTAAAAGCAATCGCCAAAGCACACGGCGTTACCGGGCGATGTGAAGTTATCCCCTGTAACCGCGGATTTAATATAATGTGTGACTATGCGCATACCCCCGATGCGCTTTCACAGGTATGCCGTTCGCTGAAGAAGACGTCTGAGGGAAGACTTATAGTACTTTTCGGCTGCGGCGGAAACCGCGATGCGGCGAAACGTCCTCTGATGGGAAAAGCGGCGGAGGAATACGCCGACGTAGCAATTGTTACTTCCGACAATCCCCGCGACGAAGACCCGGAAATGATAATCGACCAAATTATCGACGGAATGGACAGTGTAAAGCCGATAGTGCGTATCACCGATCGTAAGGCGGCGATTAACTACGCAATTTCAATCTGCAGAAAAGGCGATCTGCTTCTCCTTGCAGGGAAGGGGCACGAAACATATCAAATTTTAGCTGATGGTTTAACAGTACCCTTTGATGAGCGGAAAATCTGCGCCGATATGCTTGCCCGCTATACAGCACCGCTTCCGAAAGCGGGCGGCGAGGGTAAAATGCGGCTTTCGGAGCTTGCGGACTGTGTAAACGGCTCGACAAGAGAACTTACGGAACTAATGCGCGAATTCCCGATTGACAGTGTATTTACAGACACACGTTCGCCGAAAGCGGGCGGTGTATATATAGCGCTTCGCGGCGATAATTTTGACGGTTACGATTTTATCCCTGCCGCGACGTCGGCGGGAGCGATTGCTTCTGTAACAGAGCGTATCTGTCAGGGATGTCCCTGTATTGTTGTTAAAAACTCAAAACAGGCACTCCTTGACGTTGCTAAGAATTACCGCAAGCGGTTTACTCCGCTCGTTGTCGGAATAACCGGCAGTGTCGGGAAAACCACTACAAAAGAGATGACAGCGCTTGCGCTTTCGGCAAGCAAATCCGTATTTAAGACGGATGGGAACTACAACAACGAAATCGGCGTACCGAAATCTCTACTTGAACTCAACAGCACCCACACCGCCGTTGTAATCGAGATGGGGATGAATCACAAAGGCGAAATATCGAGAATGTCAGGAGCAGTTCGCCCTGATATCTGCCTTATAACCAATGTCGGCTATAACCATATTGAGTTTTTCGAGTCACAGGAAGAAATTTTAGATGCGAAACTTGAAATTTTAGACGGCTCTGCGAAGGGCGCACCGCTTATTATAAACGGCAGTGACAAACTTTTGATGTCCGCGAAAGAATTTATTTCTACAAAGCGTAAAGTTTACACATACGGTATTCCTAAAGAAAATGAGCATTTTGACTACGAAGCGGCGGACATTAACGTTACCCCGGCGCGTACGACTTTCCGCGTTATGAAGGCAGGAAATATCATATCGGAAGTTGAGATTTTTGTCGGAGGAATTCACAACGTCCAAAACGCACTTGCGGCGATTGCCGTTTGTGATGCCGCCGGGGTTGACACAGCGGTAGCCGGGCAGATGCTCGGGTGTTATCAGCCGCTTCCGCTCAGAGGACATATCGAAAAACGCGGTGCAAATACTGTGATTATAGACTGCTATAACGCCTCAGTTTCTTCAATGGAAGCGGCGCTTAAAATGCTTGCCGGAATGCCTGTTAAGCCGGGAGCAAGGCGCGTTGCCGTACTCGGCGATATGCTTGAAACGGGAACTCACGCCAAAGAACTTCACGAAAAAGTCGGCGAAGCAGTTGTTGAAAACGGTATTGACTTACTTGTGTGTTATGGCGAAAATTCCAAACACATCGCAAATAAAGCAGACGAGTTAGGCTTACATTCCGGACATTCAACCGATCCGAATGTTATAAAAAACTTCCTTAAGTTTAAGATCAAACCGGACGATATTATCCTCTTCAAAGCTTCACGCGGAATGCACCTCGAAAACTTAATTGAAGAATATTTTGCGTAAATAAAATTACGGAGTTTATATGCCATTCTGGATTCAGTTAACAGTACCTCTCCTTTCATTTTTACTCTCCGCTTTTATCGGTACGATTTTGATACCGAGGCTTAAAAAACTCGGTATGCGGCAGACGATAAATAAATATATAGCCTCAATCGACGGAAAAAAAGAGGGTACGCCTATGATGGGCGGATTCATGTTTATTATCGCGTCGATAGTTTCCCTTGCGGTAGGAATGGCACTTTTTATTGCCTTTGGCGGACAGTTTCATCTTCGGTCCGATAACAATGCGCTGTATAAACTAATTGCAGGACTTGTTTTCGCGCTCCTTAACAGTTCCCTCGGTTTCGCCGACGACTATGTTAAGGCGGTACAGAAAAAAAACGACGGAATAAAGATGCGGCAGAAGCTTATTCCGCAGTTTATCTTCGCGGCGGCGTTTGTATATGTGCTTTACCTCTTGGGCGACAGGAGTACTGCCGTATGGCTGCCGATATTCGGAGAACTTGAGCTCTCGTGGTTTTACTATCCTTTAATGGTCTGTTTCGCAGTATACTTAACGAACGCAGTAAACCTCACCGACGGTGTTGACGGGCTTTGCGGCACAATGACGGTAGTTTCGGGATTAGCGCTTGCTATGCTTTCGACAAGATACGGCAGTCCCGAATATACGCTGTTCTCCCTTGCAGTTGCGGGGGGATGCTTAGGATTCTTGGTGCATAACCTTCACCCGGCGAAAGTTTTCATGGGCGATACAGGTTCAATGTTCCTCGGAGGATTCATTACAGCAGTAGGCTTTGCTCTCCACGCACATTTTTTACTTATAATTATCGCTTTAATCTATATACTTGATGCACTTACGGTACTTATTCAGCGTCTGTATTACAGAATTACACGTGACCCGCGTACAGGAAAAGGCAAGCGTATCTTCCCGAAAACTCCTATCCACCACGGCTTTCAAGAGATGGGCTTATCTGACAACAAAGTTACAATACTTTTTGCCGCGTGTACACTTCTTTGCGGAATTGCGGCAAATTTAACGGCTTATCTGACATAAATAACCGGAAGTTTTTACAGTATCGGAGCAGTCTTTATTGCTTCCGACGAAAAGAAACGGAGGCTTAAATGGAAAATATCAGGCACAGTACTTCTTTGCGCAAAAGCAACCACAAATTTAATAAAAATCCGACTAAGAATTACAGTTCTCAGCCGAAACCCCGTTTGAGAAAAGGTCCGGTTGACGTTCCGTTTGTAATAATACTCTTCGTGCTCCTCGTAATGGGGCTTATAATGATGTTCTCGGCAGGATATGCTTGGGCGATTGAGGAAAACCATCCCGGCGACTATTATTTCCAACGGCAGCTTCGCTTTGCACTCTTAGGACTCGCCGCCGCTTTCGCCGCTTCACATTTTGACTATCACCATTTCATGAAGAAATGGATAGTAATCGGTATCTTCGGCGTTTCGATACTCCTCCTTATCCTCTGCCTTACAGGACCGTTCGTCAGCCCTCACAACGGTTCCTACAGATGGGTACAGATAGGTCCTATACCCGAATTCCAACCCTCTGAGGTTGCGAAATTTGCGGTTGTCGTAACATTCGCGGTACTCTTTGTTAAATATCAAAAAAAGCTTGATAAATTCGCCTACGGCATTGTTCCTTTTTTGGCAATACTCGGTCTTATCGCCGCGCTTTTAATGCAGGAACGCCACCTTTCGGCAACAATTATCATCGGTATCATCGGCGTAATAATGATGTTTGTGGGCGGCTCAAGCCTAAAGCACCTTATCCCGCTCGGTATCGCCGCTGTAGCCGGGCTTGCCGGACTGCTTGCATATTCTTATTTGAGTGATTCCGAAAATCTCTACTTCGGCGACCGTATCACCGCTTGGCTCAACCCTTTTGATCCCGCGCTTGCCGATAACTTAACGTGGCAAACAAGGCAGTCCTTAATAGCAATCGGTTCGGGAGGATGGTTCGGTCTCGGTCTCGGGAACAGCCGCCAAAAATTCTTATACCTTCCCGAAAGCAAGAACGACTTCGTTTTCGCAATAGTATGTGAAGAGCTCGGCTTTTTCGGCGCACTCGTAGTATTACTTATATTCCTGCTTTTTATAATTCGCGGCTTCCATATAGCAAGTCACGCACCCGACAAGCTTGGTATGCTCCTTGCGGTGGGCTTAACTGCCCAAATCGGTATACAGGCACTCCTTAATATCGCGGTTGTCACAAACACTATCCCGAATACCGGCATATCGCTCCCCTTCTTCTCATATGGAGGTACTGCTCTCGTAATGCAGCTTGCCCAGATGGGGGTAATTCTTAATATTTCGCGGCAGTCAATTATCGACACATAGAGGACGTTAACATATGTATAAAATTTTAATTTCCGGCGGCGGAACTACCGGACATATTCACCCCGCCCTTGCTATAGCCGAAATAATTAAAAAAAAGCTTCCCGAAACCGAATTTCTATATGTAGGTACTCCTAACAGTTTAGAAGAACGTATCGCGAAGCGTGAGGGTTATAACTTTGAGGCGGTAACCGTTACCGGATTCGGAAGAAAGCTCTCTCCGAAAAATATCAAACGAAATGCACAAAGTGCTTACAACCTATTAAAAGCGGACAAGCGCTGTCGTGATATAATTTCTGAATTTGCTCCCGACCTTGCTATAGGAACAGGCGGATATGTCTGCGGTCCGATAATCCGTGCCGCCGCTAAGATGGGTATTCCCACCGCCCTTCACGAACAGAACGCTTTCCCGGGGATGACGGTAAAACTCCTCTCCGCTAATGTAGATGAAGTTATGCTCGCATTTTCCGATGCTTCCGAACGTCTTTCACGGGGTGTAAAATATACGGTTACCGGGCTTCCTACAAGAGCGGCTTACTACCAAAATCCGATGAGAAGGACGGATGCTAAACATAAATTAGGTTTTGACGATTCCCTTTGTATTCTCTCTTTTGGAGGTTCTCTCGGCGCAAATACCATTAACAATATCGCGGCGGATCTGATTAAATTTGAGGAAACGCTTCCGATTAAAATTAATCACATTCACGCTTACGGCAAAAACGGAATAGATACTTTTACACAAGGCTTAACCGAAGCAGGTATTGACTATAATGGTTCGTCAAGACTTATGATACGCGAATACATAGATAACATGAACGTCTGTATGTCGGCGGCTGATATAGTTATTTGCAGAAGCGGCGCTTCAACCGTTTTTGAACTGCAAGCTCTCGGCAGAGCTTCGATACTTATCCCCTCCCCGAACGTTACCGAAAACCACCAGTACTATAACGCCTGCGTAATCGGTAAAACCGGCGGCGCGATAGTTATGGAAGAAAAAGATATAGAAACAGGCTCTATTAATAAAATAATATCTGAGTTTGTAAGCGACACCGAAAAGATAAGACAGATGGAAAAAGACACCCACTCGGGTTTTGAGCAAAGTACTCCCGAAAAAATCTTCAAATGTATTGAATTTTTATTAAACGGGCGGAATATTACCTAAAATTTAAGCATATATTTTTAGCTTTTAGCAAATCTCCGGTTACAGCATATTATGATAAAAATGCTGTAAAAGGGGTTTACTATATGCAAAAATTTCAGAAGTTCCGGATCAGCGGAGGACATAAATTATCGGGAGAGATTGTCTCCCAAGGGGCAAAGAACGCTGTTTTACCGATACTTGCGGCGGCGGTTTTAATAGACGGAGAAGCGGTTATAGAGGATGTACCCGAACTTTCAGACACATATTCGGCTGTCAGGATTCTGTCTCATCTGGGCGTAAAGGTTAACTACTGTAATATACAAAAGACAGCTTCTGTAAACGCTTCGCAGATTTCCTCACATGAAATTCCCGACGATATGATGAAAGAGATGCGCAGTTCTATCTTTTTCCTCGGACCGATTATCGGGAGAACAGGCAGTTGCAGACTTAGTTACCCCGGCGGCTGTGATATAGGGCTTCGACCTATTGATATGCATATCTCCGCGCTTGAACAGATGGGAGTAAAGGTTACACATACCGACGAACATCTTTATTTTTCAGCAGACAAGGGGCTTCACGGCGCAAAAATCGCACTGCGTTTCCCCTCTGTAGGAACTACCGAAAATATAATCTGCGCGGCGGTTACCGCAAAGGGCGAAACAATTATAACTAACGCCGCCGGAGAACCCGAAGTTTTAGACCTTATCAAATTCCTGAACTCCGCCGGAGCAAAAATAAGGTTTGAACCGGGCGGCAGAATTATCATAAGCGGCGTACCTAAACTCTACGGACTTCACCACACCGTAATTCCCGACCGTATCGCGGCGGCGACAATCCTTGCGGGAACTGCGGCAGCGGGCGGAATAGTTACCGTTAAAAACTGCCGGTCACTTGATGCGGAAGCAATCCTGCCGCTCTTTGAAGCAATGGGTAGCAGTATCTATTCGGGCAAGGATTACATTACTATAAACTCCGGGAAACGTCCGCGGGCACTTCCCGAAAAACTCACTACAATGGTTTACCCCGGCTTCCCGACAGATGCACAATCGGTAATAATGGGGGCACTCTGTAAAGCTTCCGGCACATCTATAATTGAGGAAACAATCTTTGAAAACCGTTACCGTCACGTTCCGGAAATGCAGAAGATGGGTGCGGATATAGTTGTCTCGGGGCAAACTGCCGTGATTAAGGGCGTGAAACGCCTGCATGGCGCAAAAATAAAGGCAACCGACCTTCGCGGCGGTGCCGGCATGGTTATCGCGGGGCTTACGGCGGAGGGCATAACCGAAATTGAAGATATACGCTTTATCGACCGCGGTTATGAACAGCTTGAACTCACCTTTGCTTCACTGGGTGCAGACATAAAAAGGATATAAATACTTAAGGTTTGTTAAATGGACTATAAAGATAATACCGGTAAAAATAATAAACGCAATAAAACAAGACCGAAAAGGAACTACTCCCTCGTCATTCTGACCGGGTTTACAGTAGCTGCCGTTATATTTGCCGTTTTGAGTTTTACCGTGCTTTTTCCGGTAAAAACGGTTAGGATTACCGGGGCTTCCGTCTATACCGCCGCCGATATTAATTCCGCCGCAGGCATAGCCGACGGGCAGCAGCTGCTTACACTAAATTCCGACGGCGTACGAGATATTATCCTCGACAGCTTTATTTATATTGATGATGCGAAGGTAACAAAAAGCTTCCCGAATACCGTTGAGATTGAGGTTACCCCCTCTACACCAATAGCTAATATCGTTATTGCCGGTGAAGATGCGACGGAAGGTTACCTTTATCTCTCCGGCGGAGGAAAAATTCTTGAAATTTCTGACATTCCCAAAACAAATATACCGATTCTCACCGGGGCGGAATTCTCCCCCGCAGTTATCCCGGGCGTAACAGTTGACCTTAACGCCGATACAGAGGATTTAACGAAAGAGCAGATTTCGGATATAGACACTATTCGCTTTGTACTTGAAGTTTCCGATGAAATAAAATCCTCCTCTCTCGAAAAAATCGACTATATCGACATTGCCGACCCCGGTAATATAAAGATTATGTACGATAACCGCATTGATATGGTTATGGGCGGACTGGGAGATTTTTCGTATAAGCTTGACTTTTTGAAAGAAATAATTGATACGAAAATAGGACCGAATACCTCCGGGCGGCTTACAATGCTTTCTACCGGCGGCGCAAGCTTTATCGACAGCGACGGTTTATCCTATAACGAAAAAAAGTATGAACAAAATACAGCCGCCGTTACGGGCGAAACTGCTCCCGGTGAAGAAACAGAAACGAGTGCAGAAGAGACGGAGACAGATAATTAACCTAAAGAAAAAATTTCCTAAAAAAAGTATTTGAATTTCGTAAAAAACACTTGATTTTGACACGAGATTGTGATATAATCATAATGTGAATTTATTTGTCATGAAAATTTCACAACCAATATATGTAAATCAGTATAATGATATATAAAAAAGCGCAAAAAATATGTATGTTTGCGGAGGAACAAAAAAATGGCGAATTTTACCCTTGAAGACGACGATTTTATAAGTGAGATAAATATAAAGGTAATCGGTGTTGGCGGCGGCGGCGGAAATGCTCTCAACAAGATGGTTGAAGAAGGCATTAAGGACGTGCAGTTTATCGCCGTAAATACTGACGTCAGAGCACTGAAAAATTCCCGTGCGGATGTTCGTGTTCAGATCGGACAAAAACTCACAAAGGGGCGCGGCGCGGGGAACAAACCGAATGTCGGCGCTGAGTCTGCTGTGGAAAACCATGATGAACTCGTTGATGCTATCCGCGGGGCGAATATGGTTTTCGTGTCTGCCGGAATGGGCGGCGGTACCGGCACAGGGGCTGCTCCTGTGGTGGCGCAGATTGCCAAAGATATGGATATTTTGACAGTCGCAGTGGTTACGAAGCCTTTCGATTTTGAACAGAAGGCAAAGATGGACCAAGCCGAAAAAGGCATTGCAGAACTTCGCAAACACGTTGACTCCTTAGTGGTTATACCTAACCAGAAACTCCTTTCAACTATGGAAAAGCCTCCTACGATGATGGACTCCTTCAAGATGGCTGATGATATACTAAAAACAGGCGTTAAGTCGATTGCGGAACTTATTACCCGCGACGGACTCATTAACGTAGACTTCGCCGACGTTGAAACGACGATGAAGAATGCGGGAATTGCCCACATGGCTGTAGGTCACGGTTCCGGCAAGGACAAGGCTAACGAAGCCGCAAACGCTGTTATTACAAGCCCGCTCCTTGAAACTTCGATTAAGGGTGCAAAACGTCTCCTCGTTAACATAGTAATGTCTCCCGACACGCTCTCAACCGATGTTGAAGCAGTTGCGAACGCTATTTCCGGTGCGGCTGACGATACAGTTCAGACCATATTCGGTTCTGCCTTTGACGAAAACTTAAAGGATGAAATGCTCGTAACCGCAATCGCCTGCGAATTCCCCGAGTATGATGAAGAATCGACCGGCGTAACTAAAATTGACACCGAGACAATTGAACTCCACGAAAGACCTGCAACCGAAACCGCTACCGATTACATGGAAGATTTTAAGGACCTGCTGGGAATGTTCAGCAAGTAAATCTGCTCTGACAAACCGTCGTAAGGTTTGTTACGGCGATATATTAAATGCAAATCGCCGTTGATTCGATATAATATACATATTAAACGCCGTCCGAAGTGGGCGGCGTTTTTTAGCTTTAATCGGTTTTCTTTCCGAGAGTCATAAACAGTGTTATTATAGCTACTGTTGCTACTATCGAAATAATCATAAGCGGTACTGCTCCGGCAAAACTGTTTACTTCTCCGCCGGGGATAATACGAATTCTGTTCTGCGGTTCTGATAAGGAATTCTCCGTTTGGTTTAAATATTCTGCGAAAACCGCGGCAATGTCGCCGTTGCCCACGGCTCTTGCATTATTAAAAGGTTCGATAAGCATATCGTAATTGTCGCCGCCTAATGCTAAAAAGTCGAAGGTTGCTACGCTGTAGTAAGCTTCTTCGTCAAGAGGATCGCCGTTAACGGTTACCGATAAAAGCCGCTCGCCCTCCGGCTTTTCGGGGTCAAATGCATATGAAAGCCCCGAAACCTGCATAAATCCGCCGTCTTCCTGCCCGTACAGGCTCGCGCTGTACTGTAAAACCTCACGAATAACGCTGCCCTTAACATCGGCAACATAGATTAAATTTGAATACGGCAAAACATTTGAGATAATTCCGACAGTAACCTTTCCCGCAAAGATAGGTCCGCGTATGTTCCCGGCGTTACAGAAGGCAATATCGCTGTTTGCCGCCCATCTCATTGAATCGGCAACCATATCGGCAATTACGCTCTCTCCCGAGCGAATAGTTTCCTTTTCATAATCGGTGAGAGTAACGTTGCTGATTGCAACCACATTTTTTGAGAGCATATCGGCGTTTTCGTTGCAGGCGGCTAAAATCTCAGCTGTTTTTGCATCGGGCGTAACCGAAAGGGTTGCGGATTTAGAGATAATCGACGTTTTAACAGTTAATTTTCCGCTTTCGTCTTTATAAATCTCAGCCATTCCTATATCTTCGCCCTGTTCCCCCGCGATAGAAATAGGTATCATGCCCGGGGTTACCGTTGCAGTGCCTTCGTCATAAATATCGCCGTCAATTATTACGTCAATTCCTTCTGAACCGTTTGCTATTTCGTATATATTACTTGAATGAACTGTATTATCACTGTCCGCCGTTCCTATATGTGAGAGAAGGACAACTATATCTGCGCCCTGTTCGCGAAGAGCAGCGGCGGTTTTTGTTGCGTATTCCTTAAGTACTTCCATCGTTCCGAATTCAAGTTCAAAACCGCCGGTGGATTTATGCTTTGCCGCCGGAGTAGTTATCCCGAAAACACCTATTGTAATACCGCCGCGTTCTATTAGAGCACTCGATACAAGCGGCGAACGCCCTTTTGCCGCGGATTCTTGAATTAACAGCGGAAAATTCGCCTTTCCCGCAAGTTCTCGTGTACGCTCCACGCCGTAGTCAAGGTCGTGGTTGCCGACTGCCATTGCATCATACCCCATGGTATTCATAATATCAACGGCATTTTCGCCCCTGTCTATATTTACGAGAAAACTGCCCTGAAAAGCATCGCCCGTATCGAAAAAGAATGTCGCGGGGAGTTTTTCTCGCTGCTCCTTAACTACTGAGGAGATAACATCAGCACTTATAGTCGTATCAGAAGGGTTCAAAAAGCCCTCGGTTTCTCCGGTGTGCATAATTACCGCAATCGGCGTACTTTCAGCAGTAACAGGAAAAGCACCGGTAAAACCGAAACCGAATGTTAATAAAAGCATGCAAAGGGCAGCAGTAATCTTTTTTTTCATATTCATTCCATCACGTTAGCCATTTTTTCAGTACTCCAAAAAGGTCTTTTAGTTCAATCGGTTTTGACACAAAATCATTCATACCTTTTTGAATAAACATTTCCTTAACGCCTGAAACTGCATTCGCCGTAAGGGCTATAATCGGAACATCGCGATACCCGTCAAGCGCGCGGATTTCGGCAGTAGTTTCGATTCCGTCCATCTCCGGCATCATGTGGTCCATTAAGATAAGGTCGTATGTCTTAAGCTTACATTTGTCGATAGCTTCCGGTCCGGAAAGTGCCGTGTCAGCTTTTATTCCCCCAAGGGTTAAAAGTTCCGCCGCAATCTCAACATTAATTTCAAGGTCGTCAACGATAAGAACCTTAGCATTAGGTGCGTAGAAATTCATGTCAGTTTCGACAGTTTCAGCCTTCTTTATATTTGCCAGCATATCTGCGGATGGCGTATCGAGAGTTATTATCGCTGTAAAGGTACTTCCCTTGCCGTATACGCTTTCGACAGTTATTCCGCCGCCCATTGCAGTACAAAGGCTTCGGGTTATCGCAAGCCCCAGTCCTGTTCCTTCAATACCCGCGTTCTTTTTAGAGTCAAACTGATTGAAAGAACCGAAAAGTCTCGGGATATTCTTCTCCTCAATGCCTATACCGGTATCGGAAACCGACATCTTAAGGGTAAGTTCATCATCCCATAATTTCTCACAGTCAATCGCAAGAGTTACGCTCCCCTCGCGTGTATACTTAACCGCATTGGTAAGCAGATTAAGCAGTATCTGCCGCACCCGCGATTCATCTCCTATTAAAATTTCGGGAATTTCATGAGAAATATTCTTCTTAAAGACGAGTGACTTCGATTCGGCGCGGCTGTCAATTATACTTAAGACATCGGAAAGGGTATCGCGGAATGAAAACGGTGCGCTTATTATTTCAAGCTTCCCCGATTCAATTTTTGAAAAGTCTAAAATGTCATTAATTATCGAGAGGAGCCCGTTAGCCGCTCTCCGCAGTTTTGTTATGTAATCCCTTGCGGCATCAGAGATATTTTCCCTCCCCGCAAGTTCGGTCATACCGATTATTGCATTCATCGGCGTACGTATTTCGTGGCTCATTTTTGCAAGAAAACTGCTCTTTTCAACATTTGCCGCTTCTGCTCTGCGGTTAGCTTCTAAGAGTTCGGAATTTCGCTTCTCAATCTCGTTGCCGATATGGGTTACAACAACATTCGTCAGAATTAAAACGATGCCGATTAAAGCAAGCATTGTAAAGAAAACTGCTGTGAAGGTATTGTCAAAGAGGGTTGAGAAATTAAGCGGATATTTTACCGTAATAAACCAGTCAAGGTCGGGAATATATTCGATATGATAAATTACCGCATTTTCCGCGAAGTTTACAAAAACATTGCCGTCAAGGTCCATAGAAACGGCTCTGCGGAGGATATTTGTTCCGGGGATATTCTCTAAGTCGGTTACATTAACCTTTTCAGCAACATTTTGAAGATTCCTCGACACGGTAAGTTCCCCGGTACGATTGAACATTATAAGTTCGGAATCTTCCGGAATATTTTCGTAAAGTTCATCAATAAATCTCGAAAGGTCAACACCTGTCCCAAGCATCCCGATAGGTTCTGCGGTTTCGTGAAAGCTGTTTACGGAATATACGGGAGCGTTTATCCAAAGCCCTAATATACCGAGTTCCGGGTTGAAATTTACGTTGAACCAGTATAGGTCGGTGTTATAAAGCGTACGGTTATACCAGTAATTTTCGGGCTTCGAGGGGTCTACTACATAAGGCGCGGCATAGGATGAATAGAATATCTTATCGACATCATTACACCAAAAAACAAGCTTATCTCCGCCGTAATCTCCTCTGTAACTGTCAAACTCGCGGAAAGCCGCCGTACGTGTCTCCTCATCCGCAGGATTTGTAAAATATTCCTGTATAATCGGCATATTGCTAAGCTTAGTACTAAGCACAAGTTCATTGCTCATAAGTTCCGATATACGAAGTTTTGAATTTTCCGCCGCAGATTCCGTCAGTCTGCTGATGTTATCATAACTCATTTTCAGGCTGATTACAAAGAATGTTACTATTCCCACGAAAAATATCACGGAAAAAAGCACGCCCGTAAATAGGCGAAATTGATTCCCGATTGACTTTTCGCTGTTAATATTTAGCGGCATATCTATAACACCTTAGATTAATAATCCTCTGTTTTACAAAAACTTTTTCATATTACATTATAACATATCCCTCTGCAAAAGTCAAGCATTGCACGAAATTTCATTTTTTTAATTATTCATAAAAAAAGTGTTGCAATTTTGCGGAGAAAATGCTATAATGATGATAGGTATTTATTTTGTCAGGAAAAAGGAGGGGTTTTGTGCCCGAAATTGTTACATTCGGCGAAGCAGTCGTCGATTTTACATATGATGAACAAAGCGGCGGAGTTTTTTATAAACAAAACCCCGGCGGAAGCCCCGCTAATATCGCCGCTGCCGCGAAACTTTTGGGAATTAAGTCTGCTTTTATAGGGAAAATCGGGATGGGTATCTTCGGCAACTATATCTATGACACCCTCTCGTCCCTCGGTATAGATACGTCAGGTATAGTCCGCGATAAAGAGCTTTTTACCGCTCTCGCATTTATACAAAATTCACCTTCCGGCAAGCGCGAATTTACATTTTACCGCAACAACACCGCCGACATGAATCTTCGCTTTTCGGAAGTTAATCTCCATCTTATTGATGTATGCAAGATCATCCATTTCGGCGCACTCCTCCTTGAAAGCGAACCGTCGCGAAGTGCTGTTACTAACGCTGTTGAATACGCTAAGGAAAAGGGTAAAATAATATCCTACGCGCTTAACTACCGCGAGTCACTCTGGTACGATACCGACAGCGCCGCCGCCGCTATGCGGAGCGTTCTTTCATACGTTGATATACTAAAAGTCTCCGAAGACGAATTGGAGCTTATTTCCGACAGCAGTAACCTTCTGCCTTCTATATATAAGCTTATGAAATACGGGATGAAGGCAATTATCGTCACACAGGGCGCAAAAGGCTGTGTTATTGCTACTCCCAAAGGCATACGGGAAATCCGCTCTTATAAAACAAATATAGTTGACACGCTTGGCTCAGGCGACAGCTTTATGGGAGCGTTCCTCTCACGCATAGCTTCGCTTCCGGAGGCACTGCTTGAGACCGACCTCTCCGCGCTATCTGATTTCGCCGCTTACGCCAACGCCGCAGGCGCTGTCTGCGCTTCAAGAGTAGGTGCTATCCCCGCAATGCCCTCCGACAGCGAAATATTAGCTTGTATGCGTGATAATCCGTTGCTTTAACAGTTAAAATTCTGACTTTTATTAAATAAATTTGGCTGTAAGTCACCTTGCAGTCAGGGCGGAGTTAATACTGCCGTCCCGGGAGTGTGAATATGGCTGAACAAGTTCAAAACAAGCCGGAAGATTGTGTCGTAACTGTTGATATTAACAACAATAACTCAGTCGCCGCAATGAATATTACCCCGCCGAAATTCGGCGGCGCTGACCTGAGTATAGAGCTTATTAAAAAAGCTTTGGCAGATGCCGGCGTTACATACGGTATTAAGGAGGATGCTCTTACAGCTGCCGTGAAAAACAGCAGCTTCAATACCGATATAGTTGTCGCTTCGTGGACTCCTGCCGAAAACGGAATTGACGGCACAATAAAATGGAAATTTGACCGCGAAACAAGCGGTACTCCTATCGAAGACGAAAGCGGCAACGTTGACTACAAAAATCTCGGTACTGTCCGCAATATCTATAAAAATACTGTTCTCGCCGATATTACTCTCCCCACCGACGGTACTCCCGGTACTGACGTTCGCGGCAATACTCTTGTCCCCAAGCCCGGAAAAAAAGCTTCCTACACCGTCGGTACAAATACCGCCCTCTCCGAAGACGGAAAACGCATAACCGCTGCCGCCGACGGCGCTCTCGTCTATAAAAGCAATACCTTCCAAATTGAGCACGAAGTAGTTATTAAAACAAACATCGACTTCGCTACCGGCAATATTGACTTTATCGGCGATGTTGTCGTTAACGGCGACATTATGGAAGGCTTCAAGGTAAGTTCCATGAACGGCAACGTCCTTATAAAAGGTGGCGTTTACGGCGGCGAAATTAAAGCCGCGAAAAATATTACTATCAAAAAAGGCGCTAACCACTCGAAAGTCGAATGCGGCGGCGACTTCATAGTAATGTTCTGCGAATACTCCGATATTAAATGTGAAGGTAACCTCGAAGCAACCAATCTCATTATCTGCAACGTCTACTGCGGCGGTAAACTCAAAATTAAAGGTAAGTCCGGAGGTCTCGTCGGCGGCCGCTACACGATAATGGACGAAGTAGAAGTCGAAAATATCGGCTCCTCCCACTACCCCGTCACCGAAGTTACCCTCGGTAACAACGCCGTCCTCACCAACGAAAAATCTGAACTAATGAAAACAATCGAAAAACGTAACCAAGAAATCCACGACCTTACCCTCATCGTCGATTACCTCAACGATAAGAAAAAACGTGACATGAAACCCCTCCCCGCCGATAAAGAGGAAATCCTCGGCAACGCCGTTCGTACCCGCCTCATTAAATCTCGCGATATTCAAACAATGAATAAACGTATCACCGAAATAGACGAAATCCTCCTCAATAAACAAAACCTCCGCATAAACTGCAAAGGTACCGTCTACCCCAAAACTAAAATCGTCATCAATACCTCCCGCTACGAAGTCTCCAACGAATGGACCCACTGCTCAGTCTTCGTAAACGACCAAGGCGAAATCACCTTCGGACAACTATAGGCGGGTACGGGGATGATACGCTGGGGGGAGAGGAGCAGTGACCTGCCCCTCTCCCCCCCAGACCCCCCCTCTCCCGGACTTTAAACATTTTTCTTGGTTCTTGCTTTGGTGAAATGCTTTTCCGTTTACAACGAGCGTTCTTTCGTGGTTTTGCGCTTTGGCGAAAAGCTTCTCCGTTTCGCTAAAACTACATGGCAATGTTTGGCGAAATGCTCTGCCATTCTATAAAAAACCTTCTGTTTCGCGTAATATTCTACCGTTCGCGAAATTTTTTTGAATTTTTCAAAAAAATTTTTAAAAAACACTTGACAAGCCTATTTTTATGTGGTATAATTATTTACGCAGTCTACAGTGCAGTCTACAGTAACCCTGCAAATTGCAAATGGGAGTTTAGCTCAGCTGGGAGAGCATCTGCCCTACAAGCAGAGGGTCACAGGTTCGAGCCCTGTAACTCCCATTTTTCTCGCCCCAATCGGGGCGGGATTCGGTCCGGTAGTTCAGTTGGTTAGAACGCCGCCCTGTCACGGCGGAGGTCGTGGGTTCGAGTCCCATCCGGATCGTCCGTGCATATTTAATTAATATGCTACAAGTGTGTGACAAAAATGTTTTGTGAAGCAATCGTTTGTTATTGCGTAGCAAGTGTTTTTACGAAGTAAAAACTTGCCTCTGTAGCTCAGTCGGTAGAGCAGGGGACTGAAAATCCCCGTGTCGATGGTTCAATTCCGTCCGGAGGCAGCCGTGCATATTTTAGTTACAAGTTCCTGCTGCCCTTAAGCGCGTGAAACATTGCTGTGTGAAACAGTAGCGTGCTGTGAAGAAAGCGGCGTGCTGTCAAGAAGCGGCGTGCTGTGTGAAGAAGTAAGCTGTTTGTATAAAACTGTGCATTTGCGGATTTAGCTCATTTGGTAGAGCGCCACCTTGCCAAGGTGGAGGTAGCGAGTTCGAGCCTCGTAATCCGCTCTTTTTTAATACGCGGAATTAGCTCATATGGTAGAGCGCCACCTTCCCAAGGTGGATGTGGCGGGTTCGAGCCCCGTATTCCGCTTAAAAGCCGCCAACTTTCGTCAGCGGCTTTTTTGTGTATGGTTGTGTTATTTAGTAAAAAATCAACAACAAGAATAAATGGAAAAGTCTTTGAAGGGGGTTTGGGGGAAACTTTCTTCAGAAAGTTTCCCCCAACGCGCCCCGGTTCTAAAGCGTTGTTATCCTTGATAGTTAGGCCATTCGCAGACGAGACCGTTGTAGAAGTCTTGACGGGAGTAGCCGCAGGGCTTGCAGTGGGTTTTGTCGACCATGGGGTTATAGGCTTCCCAGCCGGGTTTGGGGCAGTCCCAGCCGCAGGGGTTTGTGCGGTCGACTTCGCGCCCGCCGACGACGTTTTCGAGTTCTTCGATAGTAGCTTCGCGGCTTGTGTGGAGTCTGTTATAGTGGGAAGCGGCTTCATCGGGGGATAGGGTTATATTATTTTCGGCGGCGAGGGATAGGAGTTCTTCGGGGGTCCTCGCCGCTTTAGCTTTGAGCATAATATCTTCGGGGAGCGAAATTACAATCATTTTTTTACCTCTGCCTTACGGGGTATTGGCATTTATAGTTGCCGTCGTCGCGCTTTTTTATGTAGTCGCAAGCTAAACATTCGTCTTTTCCGCTAAGCTTGTGATTATCTTTTTGGCAGTAGCCGAGGTTTTCGCAGTTGTCGTCGCTGTCAGTGCCGCCGCCGGAAATATTTTCGATTTCTTCTTCGCTTAAAATTATTTCTTCATCAAAGACCGGGGACTTCATGGATAGGACCTCAAACTATAATTAATATAATTTTGCGTCTTAATCGAAATTGTCGCCGTTTTTAAAGACTACCATCTGTTTGGTCTGTTATCATTAGGCCAGTTGCACACGATACCATAGTAATAAGTATTCAGATTGTAGATGCATCTTTTGCACTTGCCGATTTCATTGCTCTGCATATACTTCTCGTGATATGGGCAATCCCAACCCCAGCAGTTATAAATATCTGCTGCTTCTTTTCCGCCGCAAGAGAGATGAGTTCTTCGGGGGAGGTTGCTTTTTTGCGATAGCAAGCATCTCGGGAGTAAAATCGACTATTTTCATATACATTCCTATCGCCTAAAATTCAGGCAAATATTAATAAACTCTAAAGCATTTCACCAAAGAGCAGAAAGCGAAGCTGTCAAAAAACGGAAAGGCATTTCACCGAAGCACCATAGCACAGAAAGCAAAGCTTTCAAAAACGGTGAAGCATTTCACCAAAGAATGAACCAAGAATAATGTTTAAAGTCCGGGAGAGGTGGGGGTTTGGGGGAGGGGAGGGGAGTGTGGCGTCCACACTGGGCACTCCTCCTCTCCCCCCCAGCGTACCCAGTACCCTATGCGCCTAAGATATCCATAACGGACTTCATGGTTTTTTGGGCGTAGGAGTAGTTGCCGCCGTGGAAGGTGTTGGCGAGGGCGGCGTTGACTTCTTCTTGTTTTTTGGATTGTTCTTCTACTAATTGTTTGAGGGAATTATCTTCTTCGACGTTGATATTGAGAGCGCCGAGGGTATCTTTGACACTTGCTGTGCGTGTAACCATTTCTTTGGCGGCGTTCAATACATTTGTGTTGGAAGAAGATTGGGCGAAACGGAGAGCGTCGTTGTAGCCGGAAACGAATTTGCCGAGTTCTTCCTGTAAGCCTGAAAGTTCCTTATCGACAGCGGCTCTGTCCTCGTCGGGGTTAGAGAGTTTGCTTACGGATTCTTTCATTCTGTCGATAATAGACTGTGTAACTTCGTTAATGTTTTGGTTGTCTTTTGCGCCGGAAATTTCGGCTTTATCGACTTTTGGGGGTTCTTTAAGTTCTTGATTTTCAGCGCCTATTTGTTCAGCGAGGGTAGCTTCATCGCTTTTGCCGGAAGCTAATTTTGTAAGAGGGTTAGCGTTATTTTTCTTGTTAGCTATCTGCGAAGCGGTTGCGTTTTCGACTGCACCGGAAAATCCACCGTTTCTGTACGCAATGGTTCCCTGTAAAGACATTTCAGCCATAATATTACCTCCAAGACGGCTTTTGAGCCGTATATATATTAAGATAAAAAAATTCTATTCTGCTATTTACACTATAGTACACAATATCGAAAACTTAAACGGTATTTTGTAAACTTTTTGTGAATTATACAGTCAACGGCGTATTTTCATCCTCTTTTTGGGCAGAAGGGGCTTTTGGAGAAGCGAGTGTACTACTACCGCGGGCAGTACTAAGCATCAGCTTTAAGCGATTTTCCTGATTGACGGCGGTTGCGCCGGGGTCGTAGTCTACCGCTACAATATTTGCTTCGGGGTGGGCGTTGCGAATCTTGCGAATCATGCCTTTTCCGACAATGTGATTAGGGAGACAGCCGAAAGGTTGGGCGCAGACAATGTTATTCACTCCCGAGTGGAGAAGTTCAAGCATTTCAGCCGTTAAGAGCCAACCCTCGCCCATCTTGTTGCCCGGGGAGACGTAGCCTTCGCTGTTTGCTTTTGTGTCCTCAAATTTCCCGGGAGGAGTGAAGCGGGAACTTTTTACCGCCTTGATTATTCCGTTTTGAACGCGGCGCATGAAGACTTTTGCGCCCGCGTAGACGATATATTTCCCATAGTTCATCTTATAGAGTTCGGTCTCGACTATATTATGGTCTGCCATAAAGAGCACCATGTCGAGAAGCCCTGTTATGACTACTTCGCAGCCCTCTTTCCGCAAAAACTGCTCAAGATTGTTGTTGCCGAGAGGCGCAAATTTAATATAAACTTCTCCTACAATTCCGACTTTCGGCAAATCTTTCGGAGTATAGGGAATACTCTCGAAATCTTTCACTATCTGTGTGAGATTTTTTCTGTATTCGGTAAGCTTAAAATCTGTTTCGCAGAGATATTTCGTCCAGCGTTCGCAAAGCCTGTCTGTGATGCCGGGAGTCTGCTCATACGGGCGTACCTGATTGGCAAGCCATACCATCAAATCCGCGTAGCATATTCCTACAATCATGTCCTTAAACATAGAAGGAGTGATTTTCCAGCCGGGATTCCGCTCAAGTCCGACAAAATTAAGGCTCACGACCGGGACATATTCAAGCCCGTTTTTAATTAAGGCTTTTCGTAATAGCGATATGTAGTTGGAAGCTCTGCAACCGCCGCCTGTTTGAGTAATCATCAGCGCGACTTTTCGCTTGTCATATTTCCCGGAGCGGAGAGCATCAATAAGCTGTCCTATAACAAGCAAAGCAGGGTAGCAGGTGTCGTTATGGACATTGCGAAGCCCTTCGTCAACCACTTTCCGCCCGGTTGTATATAAAAGCTCGGCTTTATAGCCGTGACTGTTAAAAATCTGCTCAAGCATCTTAAAATGGAGCGGCAGCATCATCGGAATAAGTATAGTATACTCTTTCCGCATCTCCTCCGTAAAAAGAAGTCTGCCATTGTCATATACAAGTTCTGCCATATTTCTTCCTTAAATCTTACTTTAAACTATATTTATACTAAGTATAACATAAAACTATTATAATTGCAAGGATTATTTTTTTCTTTACCTTTCGACAAAATTCACCAAAATAACTCTTTTACATATGATATAATAAGGGGTGGTAAAAAATGAAGAAATTTCTTAAGAGAAAATCCTGCACTGTAACTATATTAAATATAAGGAACAAGGAAACTATCGGGAAAATTATGGCTTTTAAGGGGGCGAAAATCTCGAAAGACGAATTCCTGTTAAGCTTCAATCCGCCCGAAGACGCCGTTTTGATGAAATTTTTCCTTGACCAACAGAGGATGAACTTTCTCAAATTTCCAATTAAGATTAAAAAGCCGTTCATAATTTATGCAGAGTTTATATAATTTATCTTTTATAAATTTTGCTTTTGTGTTAATGATAAGATTATAAATGAATAAAAAACACGAGGGTAAAAAATGGGACTGATAAAACGCGGCATTAAGACTGCCGTCGGAATAATAAACATATTAGTACTGAGTCTGGCGGGACTTTTGGGTTTTTACAGCTTATCGCTCCCCGACACCTACTTCATAACGGCTTCAAGCGAAGTAGGTCCGCTTCCCGAATATATATCATTCCGATCTGACAAAGACACGATTGCTCCTGTTATGACGGGGCAGAGCGTATCCGCCGGGGAACTTATCCTTTTCGGAGTGTTCCCCGTTAAGGATGTTACTGTCTTTGACATGGGTACTCCTATGCTTATACCGTCGGGCGAGCCGTTCGGTATCAAGATGCTTACCGACGGCGTTGTAGTTACCGACGTTAACGGCTTTAATACCGAAAGCGGCTACGAATCGCCGGCAAAGGATGCGGGAATTCGCCCCGGCGACGTAATTAAGCTTATCGACGGAAAGAAAATAATGGGGAACGCCGACGTTTCGGCAATTGTTTCTAAAGGAAAGCCTGTAAATATAGTATACGAACGAAAAAATGAAGAGCGAACCGTAACGGTTGTTCCGAAAAAGTCTGACTCGGGTTTTAAGATAGGTTTATGGGTAAAAGATTCCTCTGCCGGAATCGGAACATTAACCTTTTATGATGCTGTAGAAGGGCGTTTTGCGGGGCTCGGTCACCCTGTATGCGACGCAGGCTCAGGCGCGCTTATGCCGCTTTCCTCCGGCGAAGCAGTTGAAGTTTCGGTTAACGGTGTCATAAAGGGCAGAGCAGGCTATCCCGGCGAACTTACAGGGCTTTTTAAGGCTCAAAACGAGATAGGTAAACTTTTGGTAAACAGTCCTTCCGGCGTATACGGAGAGGTTGAAAGTGACATACTATACGGCAGTGAAGCTTTCATAGGCGGTGCAGTTCCCCTCGGTACACGCGCTCAAATTGAAGTAGGCGAAGCTTACATCTATTCTACCGTTGACGGCTTTACTCCCGAAATGTTCAAAATTAACATTGAGAAAATCGCTTCACATTCCGACAACAGCGACAACGGCAAAGACATGGTTATCCTCGTTACCGACGAGCGGCTGCTTAAAGCTACCGGCGGTATCGTTCAGGGCATGAGCGGCTCTCCTATCCTCCAAAACGGCAGACTTATCGGCGCGGTTACTCACGTCTTCGTAAATAACCCCCAAAAAGGCTACGCAATCTTCGCCGACACTATGTATAGTACTTCGCTGACGGCAAATACGACTTCCCTAACGGCAAATGCGGCTTAAATGAGAAGTGCTTCCCGAAAGTGAAGTGCTTAAAATTAAAGGAGAATTAAAACTATGAGAATGACAAGAAGACTCAAAAAAACCCTTCGCAAAGCAGCTATTCAGATGGTTAAAAGGTATTTATAAATGTAACGGGCGGCAAAACTGAATTGCCGCCCTTCTTATTTATAGAATAATTTTACTCTTGGTTTTGTTTCCATAGCTTCTCTTTAATTTCCTCTATTTTTGACATAGGCAATCCCGTAAGCTTTTCAATTGTTTCTGCCGGTAAGCCGAGTAGTATAGAGCGTTGTACTGTTTCAATGTTTGCGTCTATTTTGCCAATCTCTATACCTTTTACCGTCCCTATCTGTATGCCTTTTTCCGTCCCTATCTGTATGCCTTCATGCAATCCCGCTTCACGCCAGTCATGCTCTGCTTGTGCGGTGTCCATTTCATATTTAAGGCGTGAAATGTAATATGCTCTGTCGCGGTCGTCTTGAGTTACCCTTGATAATGCATCCATAGCTTCCTTAAACTCCTCTCGCGTTTCAAATTCGGCGGATTTGGCTGAGAATTTGTTATCGGCGGCGTATTCCACAAAAACCGCCCAGCGTTCATCATCAGTCATATCGTTAAAAGGCTTGTTAATTGACTTCTTTATTTTCGGCAGTTCTACATAGATTATACTGCA
>JAISHJ010000111.1 GCA_031262625.1 Ruminococcus sp.
CGTTATGAGATAACCGAACTCATCGGCGTCGGCGGCATGGCTGATGTTTATAAGGCAACCGACATTTTAGAAGGAAAGGTTGTCGCCGTCAAGATATTAAAGCCGGAATTTTCCGACAATGAGGAGTTTATACGCCGCTTTCGCAACGAGTCGAAGGCGATAGCAGTGCTTTCTCACCCGAATATCGTGAAGATTTTCGATGTAGGTTTCACCGATAAACTACAGTTTATCGTGATGGAATATATTGACGGAATTACCCTTAAAGAATTTATAGAGCAGCAAGGGGTCTTGAAGTGGAAAGACACTATCCACTTTATCATTCAAATTTTACGTGCGCTCCAGCACGCTCACGACCGCGGAATCGTCCACAGAGACATAAAGCCGCAGAATATTATGCTTTTCCCGGACGGTACTATAAAAGTCATGGACTTCGGGATAGCAAGATTTGCCCGCGAAGAACTTAAGACCGTTTCCGACAAGGCAATCGGTTCTGTTCACTATATAAGCCCGGAGCAAGCTTCCGGCAATGTTACAGACGAGCGTTCCGACATATATTCCGTGGGAATTATGATGTATGAAATGCTCACCGGGATAAAGCCTTTCGATGCCGATAACCCTGTGACAGTCATTTTAATGCATATGCAGAAGGGCGCAAAGCCTCCGCGCCAGATTAATGATACTATCCCCGAAGGGCTTGAAGAAATTGTCACGAGAGCCATGCAAGCCGACCCTTCAAAACGTTATCAGTCCGCTTCCGAGATGATTAAAGACATTGAGGAATTTAAGCGGAATCCGGCGATAATTTTCGCTTACGAATACGCTTCAAAAGATCAAACGCAAAATTTCTCCCCTGCGGTTAAGGAGTCTGCTTCACGCGCCTTTGAAAACACCCTCGACCGCAACAGTGTACCCCTTTCCGGCGGTGACAGGGAAACTAAATCCGGCGGTCCCTATACACGGAAAAAGAATACTGCGGAAGACAGACAGGGTACAAAAGTCCGCGAAAAGACAAGAGACGAACTTAAGCGGCTTGAATATGAAGATGACGATGATGACGACGACGGCGATGTTTCAAAGTCTTCATACTTTGTTGCAATATTAACCGCAATCGCTGCCGGAATAGTAATCCTTGTGGTTGCGTTCATAGCAATTCAGCTTTTACAGGGTCCTCTTCGCGGCAACAACGACACCGTAACAGAGCAGATGCCGAATCTTATCGGACTTTCCTATCAAGACGTTAAGACTGCTTACGCTTCAAAATTTGAACTGCGTAATGCCGGCGAAGAGTATAACGACACATGGCCTGCCGGAGCGATAATCCGTCAGTCTATCGAAGAGGGCGACGACTATCATGTAGGCTCGGCTTTCCAAGAAGTTACTGTCAGCAAAGGCAAGCGTCAGGTGATAATTGACAATGTTTACGGACAGGATGCAGAATCAGCGACGGCAATACTCATGGCGAACGGCGATTTTATCGTACGTCAAGTTTTAATATCCGACGATAATGTTGAATACGGCATGGTTATAAAAACCGACCCGCCGCGAAACGAAAAGGTTGACTCCGGCAGCATCATTGTAATGTATGTCAGCAACGGCTCAACCCAACCCCCCATCTATGTACCGAATGTAATCGGGCAGACGGAAGAACAGGCTCGGATTCTGCTTGAAAAATTCGCAGTAACCGTCCTTCCGATTGACTCAAGAGACCCTGCCGGAACGGTTGTGGAGCAGAGTATTCCTGCTATAACCGCCGATGGTTCACCGAATGTAGCAAAGGTTAACGACCCGATAACAATTAAAGTCAGCACCGGAAATTCCCCCGAAACAACAGTTACAATATCATTTATAGTACCGAACGGGATAAATAAATCAGCTTCGGCGACCTTCAGAACCTATATTAACGGCAATCTGAAGCTATCGGCAGATGTTGACAATATCCGCTATACCGAAACGGTTTCCGTTCCTGTTTCCGGCACAGGTATCCAGCGCGTTATAGTCGAGGGTGTTAACAACGACACAAGAAAACTAATCAGTATCGGTGAATACGAGGTTGACTTTGACACGGGAACTGTCACCGAAATTGAATTTAAGACACGAAATTTCTTAACCCTCTTTGAATCAGATGATGCCACTACCACAACGGCGATGACTTTACCCGACCCTTGGGCTTCCGACGACGACGGCTTAATTGACGGCGACGATTTCTGGAGCGGCATTATCGGGGAGTAGGACTGCTCGTTAAGGCTTCTGTCTGAAAAAAATGATTCTTAGCGTAAACTATACGAACTATACGCGGGCGTGAAAACTGCCCGCGTGTAGAAATCTATGCTAATAAGCTTCACATAATGAAGCAAAACTCGTTTAAAAGCTGTTAAAAGTTTTAGTGAATATGAGCAGAATATGAATAAAATAAGGGAATTGACCGAAACGTACGAAGGTAAAATACTAAAATCTGTCGGCGGTGTATATACTGTCGAAACCGAAAACACCATTATAGAATGTAAAGCAAGAGGAATTTTCCGCAAAGACGGAATAACTCCTTATGTCGGTGACAGCGTAAATATAATGAAAATCGGGGACAGCGAAGCTGTAATTGTCGAGGTTTTACCCCGAAAGAATGACATTGTACGCCCGCCTGTGGCTAATGTCGATTGTATCGTTTTTGTAATGTCAACAGTCGAACCGTCGCCGAACCTTGAGATACTCGACAAATTCCTTGCAATTGCCGAATTTAAGAATATAACGTCATATATTGCGGTTACGAAAACCGATTTAGCCGCAGGTTTTGCTGTTTCCGAATTTATAAATACTTATGATAAAACCGTTGCGGACGTTTTCCCTATTGATTATGACTGCCCGGAATCTTACCTTAAGCTTTATAATAACCTTGCCGATAAAACCGTCGTTTTCACCGGTAATACAGGCGTAGGAAAATCGACCCTCCTTAATCGTCTCGACAGCAATATCAAATCCGAAGTAGGCGAAATCAGCCGAAAATTAGGGCGCGGGCGGCATACTACCCGGACAGTTACCCTCTTTAAGCTTCCGAATAACGCATATGTTGCCGATACTCCCGGTTTCGGTGTTTTTGAAACTACCCGCTACGACTACATATATAAAGAAAATTTGGCTCATTGCTTTAAGGATTTTCGTCCGTATTTAGGCAATTGCCGCTTTCAGGATTGCACTCACACGAAAGAAATCGGCTGTGAAGTAATTGAAGCCGTACGCACAGGAAAAATCCCTCAAAGCCGTTTCGATAACTACATTCGTATGTACGACGAGGTTTCACTCATTAAGCTTTGGAAAATGCGGCAGACGATGTGAAGAAATATACTGAAAATCGCCGTTGACAAAACTGTTAAAGTAAGGTATAATAGAATCAGAAATTCTAATTTTCACAAAAAAGGTGATAATTATATGTTATCTGAAATGCGCGCACGAAGTCAAGTTACGATGCCGAAAGAAATTGTGGTTTCTCTCGGACTGAAAGACGGCGATAAATTTGAAGTTTTTGAAAAAGACGGAATGATTTGTTTTATGCCTGTTGCTGTTTATCCTAAGTCATATGTCGAGAAACTAAAAACCATTGCCGATAAGGCTGTGGGTGAGTTTGAATCCGGTGAAATAAAAGGTTACACAAATATGGATGAACTTATTGCCGACTTGAATAAAAATGTATGAAATATATAATAATCAAAAGTAAAACATTCGATAAACACTTCGCAAAGCTATCAAAAAAAGACAAAACGCTTGTAATATCAAAACTTAAAATTTTTGCGGAATCTCCTCTTCATCCATCGTTGCGTACAAAACATATTCAAGGTTCCGGCGGACTGTTTGAAGCGAGTGTTAATATGGACATTCGTTTAATATGGCAGTATACAGGCGATAAAATTATTCTGATGCTTGACGTTGGATATCATGATATATTAAATAAATTTTAACAAAAATATAGAAATTGAAGTGATAAATTTATGTTCAAAAAAGTCAACAGCTGCGGCTTGATGGGCATTAACGCTTTCCATGTTGAAACCGAAATGGAAATCAGTAAGGGTTTACCTGACTTTACCATTATCGGATTGGGTGACGCCGCTGTAAGAGAGAGCAGAGACCGCGTTAAGTCCGCAATGCGAAGCAGCGGTCTGCGCTTCCCGGAAGCTAAAGTTACTGTTAATCTTGCTCCGGCGGACGTGAAAAAGTCCGGGAGTCTTACTGACCTTTCAATAATTGCGGCACTGCTTGCCATTACCGGGGAGATTACTGCCGATCTCTCCGATTCTGTTTTTATCGGAGAAGTTTCGCTGGGCGGGGATATTAAATCTGTTTCGGGAGTTCTCCCGATGACGATTCTCTCAAAGCGTGAGGGTTACAAAAACATTTATGTTTCCGATGAGAACGCTTTTGAAGCAAGCGTTGTTGACGGAATTAATATCTACGGTGTAAAAACAGTTCGCGATATGCTCGACCATTTTAAAGGTATTGCTCCGATAAAACCGCATGAAAAATATGTAAATAGTTCCGAAAATATCGGCAACGGGCTTGACTTTGAAGATGTTAAGGGTCATTCGGTAGTAAAGAAAGCTCTCGAATTTGCCGCAGCCGGAGGGCACAATCTGCTGATGCTCGGTCCGCCGGGTTCGGGTAAATCTATGCTCGCGAAACGTATGCCGACAATCCTGCCGCCACTTACCTTTGACGAATCAATTGATATTACCGGCGTTTATTCCGTTGCAGGGCTTATCGACAGGGCTCATCCTCTTATTACAAGCCGACCATTCCGCTCCCCTCACCACAATATTTCGCTTCCGGCACTTACCGGTGGCGGTTCGGTTCCTAAACCGGGGGAGATTTCTCTCGCTCACCGCGGCGTGCTTTTCCTTGACGAACTCCCCGAATTTAACCGCAGCACCCTCGAAGCTCTCCGCCAACCTCTCGAAGACCACGAAATAACGGTCTCGCGTACAGGCGGAAAGTTTACATACCCCTGCACTATCATGCTTGTCGCGGCTATGAACCCCTGTCCCTGCGGCTATTTCGGCAGTACTAAAAAGCAGTGCTCCTGCACCGATACTAAGAAAAAGCAGTACATTTCAAAAATCAGCGGTCCGCTCCTCGACAGATTCGATATACAGGTCGAAGTTGCTGAGGTTGACTACGAAAAACTTGCTTCCGGGCGGAAGGAAGAACCCTCCGAAGCAATCCGCGAAAGAGTTTGCCGCGCCCGCGAAATACAGAACGAACGCTATAAAAATACTTCCATATCCTGCAACGCAGAAATTACCGACAACCTTATCGACGAAATCTGCGTAATGACTCCCGAAGCAAAAGAACAGTTCGGAAGCGCATTTGAAGCACTCGGGCTTTCAGGAAGAGCGTTCTCCCGAGTACTCAAAGTTGCGCGCACAATCGCCGATACAGAAAATTCTAAGCTTATCGAAAAGAAACACATTAACCGTGCGGTGAATTTCCGCACTCTCGATAGAAAATACTGGAGTAATTAACAGCGGCAGATTTGCCGCCTCAGGAGCGTATTATGTCTGTTTTAGTTACCGGCGGTACAGGTTATATTGGCTCTCACACAGTAGTTGAACTCATTAACGCCGGGGAATCCCCCGTCATAGTTGACAACCTTTCAAACAGCAAAGCTGACGTAATCGAGCGTATCGAAAAAATAACCGGCGTAAAAGTTCCCTTCTATAATGTTGATGTTCGTAACCGCAATGATTTACAACGTGTATTTGATGAGCATAATTTTACTTCTTGTATTCACTTCGCCGGGCTTAAAGCAGTTGCGGATTCCGTAAAAGACCCCCTTTGGTATTATAGCAACAACTGCGGCGGTACAGTAACCCTTCTCGAAGTTATGGCGAAAAATAACGTCAAAAAATTTGTCTTCAGTTCCTCTGCTACCGTCTACGGCACAAACCCTCCGCCATTTCACGAAGATATGAAAATAGGTCTCGATACCGCTAACCCCTACGGCTCAACAAAACTCTTCATCGAACGCATATTAGAGGACCTCTCCGCTTCCGATCCCGATTTCTCTATAGCCCTACTCCGATACTTTAACCCCATCGGCGCTCACGAATCCGGCTTAATCGGTGACTACCCCAACGGTATCCCCAACAACCTAATGCCCTACATCCAACAAGTCGCCGTCGGTATCCTCCCCGCCCTCAACGTCTTCGGCAACGATTACCCCACCAAAGACGGTACCCCCGAACGCGACTACATCCACGTCGTAGACCTCGCCCTCGGTCACGTCAAAGCACTCCAAAAATTAAATACAGAAAAAGGCTGCCTAATCTACAACCTCGGTACAGGTACCCCCTACTCCGTCATGGAAATCATCACCACCTTCGAGCAGGTAAACAACATCTCTCTCCCCCTAAACCGCCTCCCTCGCCGCCCCGGCGATATCCCCACCTCCTTCTGCAACCCCTCCAAATCTGCCGCCGCTCTCTCATGGTCCGCCCAAAAATCTCTCGCCGATATGTGCAAAGACAGCTACCACTTCGCTGATGTCTCGCAACGTTCCTCTTAAGTGGAACGTTGGGGGAGGGGAGGAGCGGTGACCCGCCCCTCCCCTCCCCCAGACCCCCTCCTCTC